>JBAYVP010000428.1:0-4160 GCA_041674485.1 Sulfuricellaceae bacterium | reverse complement strand
GCAGGGCATACCCGACGGCCTTACGGCCTGGGCACAAGAGGCGCAACGACGCGCAATGGTCATTCCATTGCCTTCTCTTGTAGTTGCAACGCCGCCATGCGCCCGGAAAACCGTGCAATCCAGCCCGTAGCGCTCTCACCAAGCCGGTGAACGCAAAATAGATGATATAGTTGTTTAGTACCACCCTATTACACATCTTGGCAAGCGGTCAACGGAGGTTTCTAGGTTCAGGGCAACATAGTCAGGTCGCTGACCGCCACTTCCTGAATGTTGTCCACCTGCTTGAGCAACGTTCCGGTTTGGAAATGCGCTGCGGTCACTGCGTTGGCGACTTTCTGGATAGCGCTGACGTGGTCGTTGACCGCCTTCAGCCGCGCCTGTTCAATCACCACCAGATCGAACACCTCGTTCAGTTTGGGCGGTTTTTTCCCGACTATCGCATCAAGCGCGGTCACGTAATAGGCGGTTTGCTGCTTGGCGGCTGCGAGGCCGACCAGGCTGTTGCGCACCGAACTGACCGCCGAATCAACATCCAACCCCACGGTGCGTTTCGCGTTATTGTACTCGACTTCCTTCTGCAACTTAAGGTAGCGGGTGCGGGTGACCTGCGCTTTGGCCTTGTCGTTGCCGAGCTTCTTTTCGAAGGACAGCATAACGGTGTTGCCGAGGTCGCTACGTCCCTGGCTCAACGAATCCAGTTCAACACCGTTGCCGCCGCCGCTGAGTCCTTGTTGCTTGAGAATAACCGTCAGGTCCAGTTTAGATTGCTCGTCGTTCTGGGCGCCCAGGAAAATCGCCTTGGCCGCTTCGAGTTGCAACCCGGCGGCCTGTAAATCGAAGCGGTTTTTCTCGGCCAGCGCATTCCATTTCTTGCGCAACGCATTGTCGTCGAAAGAGGTCAGCACGGCGCTCCAATCCAAGGGATAATCATCCTGCGCCTGGACAATTTTGCCTGCATCCTCCGCGGAAATCCCGATCGCCTGAGCCAGCGCATTGCGCGCAACGTTGACGGCTTCCTGCGCCTTGCTCACATCCGCGCCCAACTGCGTCGCAAAACCGCGCAAGTGGGCAATCTCACTGGTGGTATCCGTTTTCAGCGTCTTGTCGCGCTTATCCGCCTCGACCGACGCATCCAGCGCGCCGAGCCATTGTTTGACCTGAGCTTCGGAATCCTGCGTGTATTGCAATTTGATCAGTGCCGCCTTGTACTCCCAGTAATTGTTGACCACGCTCCGAATGATGCTGGCGACGCCTTGCTTCAAGGTCGCTTCCGCCGCTTCGCGCTGATAGCGCTTCTGGCTCTCGTTCGCTGCGGCGATATTGTTCTCGCCGCTGAACTTCAGCAGCGGAACGTTGACCGTCAACTGAACGATAGAAGGATGCGACGGAAAATAGTCGCCGGTTTGGGCGCCCGGTTTCAGCTTTGCGGCGTTCAGCCCGGCAACCACGTTCCCGTTGGCAAAATCGGCGCGCAGCTTATCGCTATCCGACGATTGCAGCGCGATCGAAAAATCGGCATAAACACCATTGCGAAACAATTTGGAAAGACTGGTCTTTAATTCGTTCTCGTCCTTGTTGTCGGTGACGAAGGTCGATATCTGAGGCTTCGCCATCATGCCAATTTGCTGCAATTCAGTGGGGTATTGATAGCCGCGCACATTGTTTATCGCGCCGCTGGCCTTGAACGACGCACCGAACGGATCTCCCGCTTCCATTTCGTCAGCCTTGGCCAGATCGACCTTGATCGATTCCGTGATCATGGTGGGCGCATTTTTGATGGCGGTGCGCACGGCGTCCTGCAGTGTCAAATTGCCGCTTGCGGGAATCTCCGCAGCATAGGCGTTTATGGAGAAGGAGAGAAGGGCAGATGAAACGATAAAAGCGGAAATCCGCTTCTTGACGCGCAATCCTTGGAAATTATTCATTTTTATTACCGTTCGAGATCATTTGGCGGGTTGCGTACCCGCGAATTCGGGAGTGTTAAACCATTTATAAAAAATTGGGATTTTAATATAGCCGCTCTTCTATCCTTCCGTCAAGTAACAACTCAGTGTTCTTCGCCGCAAAATTATATAGGATTATCCGGGCTAATGGTCATGCAACGCATCAAGCCGCCCAGGGTAAATTTGTTCCCGGAAATTCATGATGAAATTCAATGGCGGAAAACGTTTATGAATACCGCACGATATTAGTGCGGTTCTTGTGCCGCAACCGATTAAGACAAAATCTTTTTCACCGCAGAAAAGACTAGATAAGATCGCTTGAGGGGGAACCCACGTTCCTTGTCCGCGTCCCCTCCGGTAAATGTATGCCAAGCCGGGCCGCTTTGCCGTTTTTTACGCCCGCCCGACATCCTGCGCCAGCGCCGGCAGGAAATCGTCGGCGGTTCTGGTGAAAAAATGCCCGCCCTGAAAAGTCCGTAGCGCAAATCCGGCGCCCGCAAAACGTCGCCATTCCTCCATGCTGGTCGGGTGGGCGAGTGCGTCCTGGCTGCCGGCGTAAGCCAGTATCGGGCACATCAGCGGCAGTGTCGGCACGGCTTGCTCGACCAGGCTGATATCTGCGCGCAGAATGGGGAGCAACATGCGCGATAACTCCGGGTCTTGAAACACGATTTCAGGCATTCCGCCGTATTGCTTGATGTGATCTTTGAATTCAGCGTCGGGCAAACCCGCCGCGCCGGGCAGAGCGGGTTTGGCGTCGGGCGCGCCGTGCGCGGTCGGGAGGTACAGATCGGGCAACGGGCAACCCAATTCCGCCAGACGATGACACAGCGCGAAGCCGATTTTCGCACCCAGACTGTAACCGAGCAGGGAATACGGACGATCCAGATGAGGCATCAGCGCGTGCGCCAGTTCATCGACCAATTTCCCCAGTTCCAGGTGGCAAGGCTCGTTCATCCGGGTTTCGCGCCCAGGATATTGCACGGGCGCCAGCGCTACGTCGGGCAACGCTTTGCGCCAAGGCAGGAAAAAAGACGCCCCCCCTCCCGCAAACGGCAGGCAAAACAAGCGATGGCTCGCCAGAACCGCCCCCAGACCGAACGGAAACCAGCGTTTTTCTTCTTTCGTTTTATGCAATTAACTCTCCATAAATTACGCGGTGCGCGGCATTTCCGCCAAAGTCGGCGTGATCTGCTTGCCTTCCTCGTACTTTTCCTTGAAATAGGAACGGATGGTGCTGTTTCGGCTGCTCAGAAAAGTGCCTCCCGATTCGTAATGCCGCTGAAAAATCTTGCCCACCGCATAGACCGCGGCGCCGTTGGTCGCTGAGAGAAAGCCGGCGTAGACGATATGCCCGAACAGCGGCAAACCCTTCACCGCCGAGCGCATCCGCGCCGCCAGATAAAACGGCAGGATGCTGCCGATCACGGAAATCAGTATTTTGTACGCGACCAACTTGCGGGGCACGGGAAATTCGTAAATCCCCGCAAGATCGCGAATCATCTTCACCTCAATGCCGGTAACCCCCACCACCTCAATCGCAAACGAGGGCACCATGCCAAGCCCCATGGCCGCGATGACATGGTTTTTGATGCAATTGTCCGCCTTGAGTCGGTGCGCTGCCTGGATTTTCCCGGCTGCGTCGTCGTTATCGTCCGCCATTATTGTCTCCTGCCAGTGCAAGCTTTTAAAGAAGACGAGGCATCCTTTGAGAGGAGTCCGGAGCTGCTCTTTCGCCTCTTCGCCTTCCCAATCTAATATAGACATTATGCCGTGAATTTACCCGCGCCGCTATCATGGAGCGATGCAAACCTCAAAAAAACAGCCCGGATAAACCTTTCACGAAACCCGGCGACTGCGCAAAGTATACAACTCGTCATTATCCTTAGAAGAAAAGCGCCCTCGCTTGGTTTTGACCGACAAAGTGAGGGTGCTGCTAGGCTGTCGAAATACAGCGTTTTTATCAAATTTAAGCTTCCCGGTTTTTGGATATGCCAAGAAACGTCATGGTCTACCTTATTTTTAATCCGTTCACCCTTCGCCCATTCGGCGAAGCTCAGGGCAGGCCAGGCTCAGGGCGAACGGATTAAAAATAAGGTAGGTCGTTATGGTGCAACCTCAGCATACGCGCTAGGACAGTGTCAAATTTTCCCGTTCGTGGTGAGCCTGTCGAACCATGAACGGGAAAATTTGACACTGTCCGTAAGTTGAGAAAAT
>JBAYVP010000427.1:0-4255 GCA_041674485.1 Sulfuricellaceae bacterium | reverse complement strand
GGTTTTCCGGGTGCAGGGCAAGGCGCAACGACGCGCAATGGTCGTTCCATTGCCTTCTCTTGGAGTTGCAACGCCGCCATGCGCCCGGAAAACCGTGCAATCCAGCTCGTAGCGCTCTCACCAAACGGGTGAACGCAAAATCGATGACAAAGTTGTTTAGAACCGCCATGTTACATATCTTGGCAAGCGGTCAACGGAGGTTTCTAGGATAATAAATTCACAACCCGCACACGCCCCCTCCAACCAAGGAATACAGGAAAATGAACCAAGCGCAGGACAGGGAAAAACAGCTACGCGCCTTTTACGAGGCGCTGGACGACCGGCCTCTCGATCCGGCGGATGCGAAAGATTCCCTGCTCTACGAAAAATCCCTGCATTCCGGCACGGGCAAGAAAGTGGGGGCCGACACCGTCGAAGACCTCGCCGGACAGATAGACTGGAACGAAGGGTCGCGGGTTTGGCTGTTCACCGGGGACATCGGAACCGGCAAGAGCACGGAACTGCGCCGTCTGCGCATGTTGCTGCGCCGTCACGGGCATGTGGTGTTCCTCAGCGATGCGCGGGATTACATCAACCTGAACCAGCCTATCGAAATCTCCGACCTGATGCTATCCATGGTCATCGCGCTGGCAGGCCAGGCCGGCGAATACTGCCAAGACGACTTGATGGAAGAAAGCTATCTCGACCGGCTGGCGAATTTCCTCAACAGCAAGATCGTTTTCGGCGATGCCACGCTCGGACTGGAAGCGGGCGCGCTGAAAACTTCGCTCAAGCTGGGGCTGAAACAGGACCCGTCCTTTAAGAAGAAATTGCAAGATAAGCTGCAAGGCGCTCTGACCCCGCTACGCAAGGAAATCGAGGGTTACGTCAGCGAAATCATCCGCCGGATCAAGGAAAAAGACGGCAGAGACGCCAAAATCGTCTTCCTGCTTGATTCCTTCGAGCAACTGCGCGGCAGCGGCGAGGCGCAGGATACGGTGTTAAAAAGCGTGCGCACCCTGTTCAGCCAGTATGCCGACATGCTGCGTTTCGCCTCCATCCAGATCGTGTATTCCGTTCCGCCCTACCTGCTCAAGCTCGCGCCACAGCTTAACGCCCAATTGGGCGCGGGCACGGTGTGCCATCTCACCACCGCGCATATTTTCCGGCGTTGCTCGCGCGAACCGGACAGCGACGGCGTCAAGGTGTTTCGCATCATCGTCGGCAAACGCTACCGGGACTGGGAAAGCATTATTCCGCAACCCGTGCTGGATCGCCTGATACTCAGTTCCGGCGGCGATTTGCGCGATTTTTTCCGGCTATTGCGCATCTATCTCCAACAGGCGCGCCACGGCGCCGACCCGACGGAAATCGCCGCCTACGCGGAAAACCATCTGCGTCGCGACATGACCTGGATCACCGAACCGCACCGCGACCGGCTGCGCCACGTCGCCGAGCGCCACCAGCCGCGCCTGAATAGCGACAGCGACACCGATCAACTGGTGCATGACCTGGAAACCAAACGGGTGCTCATGTACCGCAACGGCGACGACTGGTACGACGTGCATCCCCTGCTGCGCGATTACGTGGCTTCAAATGGCGCTGCCGAACCTCGACCCCCAGTGGCTTGAGCTGCGTTCCCATCTCGAATGGTCACGCGGATTTGCGCCGGTTTTCGTGTTTTTCTCCCCCACCGGCAATCCGGGCAGTGGTCGCGCCTATCTCGAAGCCGCCTTGAAATCGCAGCTTTCCAGCCTGCATAAGGTCACGCCGGAAAAACCCGAAGACGCTTCCAGCCTGGTCTTGTCCGCCTTGCTGGACGACGGGCGGATGCGCGATTTAGGGGCGGCGGTGTGGGTGGAACTGTTGCGCGGAGAAACTGACCCCGCCTGGCAACGGGCGCGTAGCGAAACGCTGGCCGTGTTGAACGAGCGGCGCGACTTGCTGGAACGGGAATTCAAACGCCCCCTGATCCTCGTGCTGCCGCGCGCCTTTGCCGAAACAGCGGCGCGTAGCGCCCCCGACCTCTGGTCGAAGCGCGTCCTTGCGCTGTTCCCGGAAGATGCCGCCGTGCCGTTGACCGCTGAACCGTCACTTCCCGCCACCGCCCCTGCCGCCCCGCGCGCCGAACTGGAGGAATGGCTGAAGGCGTGGAAAACGCAACGCGCCTTGCCCGACCCACGCCGCGCTTCCCTGTATGAAGGCATGATGGCGGCGGATGCATTACTCGAAGCATATCGCTGGACGGAAGCGCACGAAGTGGCGGTCGGTTTGGTCGAGGTTGCCCGCGTCGCCTCGGACGCGGATGCAGACGCCCCGAATCGGCTGCGCGACCTGAGCATATCACTGAACAAGCTGGGTGATGCGGAAAGCGCGCTAGGGCGACTCGAAGCGGCGCGCGACGCCTACCGCGAAAGCCTCGAAATTTTCCGACGTTTGCACGCCAGCCTGGGCAAC
The DNA here is from genome assembly GCA_041674485.1 of Sulfuricellaceae bacterium. Taxonomy (GTDB): domain Bacteria; phylum Pseudomonadota; class Gammaproteobacteria; order Burkholderiales; family Sulfuricellaceae; genus JAGXQV01. The sequence continues at coordinate 1,819 of JBAYVP010000427.1, read as the reverse complement.
CTGCCCCAGGTGCTGAACGATTTGCGCTTTATGCTGAAGCGGCTGGCCGATGCCGAACGGAACGCGGGCGACGTTAAGGCAGCCGCGCTTCTGGAGCGGGAGGCGGCGGAACTCGAAGCGCGCGGATCGTGAGATAATGATTCCTTTAGGATATGCACAGGATTGCCATCTTTCTCCATTCGTCCTGAGCTTCGCCGCAAGCTCGAAGGGTGAACGGAGCAAGCGAATTCGAAGGGGTCGTCAATGTTTTGGGTTTATATTCTCCGCTGTGCCGATAACCGCTACTACACGGGGCATACCGACAACCTTGAAAAGCGCATAGGTCAACATCATGCGGGAGAATGCGATGGGTATACCGTAACGCGCCGTCCAGTGGAACTGGCCTGGTCGCAAGAGTGTGCCACCCGTGAAGAAGCCCTGTCGGCTGAGAGACAAATCAAGGGTTGGAGCCGCAGCAAAAAAGAAGCCATGATGCGCGGTGACTGGGTGGAGGTGTCGCAATTGGCACAAAGTAAATCCGCTTGATCTTCGCCCCTTCGGCAAAACCCGGAATGCACGGAAGCAGATGAATATAAATATTTTTTATTTCGTTTAATGAGGTTTGCCATTTTTCTCCGTTCATCCTTCGACAGGCTCAGGACGAACGGAGAAAAATGGCAAACCTATGAATTTCAAGGATGTCGAGCCGGCTATACCCGACGCTTGCGCCTCAATGAAGCCCGGAATGCGTGGAATGGAGGCAGATGAAAGTCAATCCGTTCGTCCTGAGCCTGTCGAAGGATGAACGGATTGACTTTCATCTGTAATATTATGAATATAAACGTTTTTTAATTTTTGCTTAATTTAATGTTGGGGTTTGCCATTTTTCTCCATTCATCCTTCGACAAGCTCAGGACGAACGGAGAAAAATGGCAAACCTCAAAGCGCAGGACGAACGGAGGAAAATGGCAAACCTCAAAACTCAGGACGAACAAAGAAAAATAGCAAACTCCATTGAATTTCAAGAAAGAATCTCATGAAATATCTCAGCACCCGCGGCGGCATGTCACCCAAAAACTTCACCGAAATCCTGCTTGGCGGTCTGGCGCCGGATGGTGGGCTGGCGATGCCGGACGCTTATCCCAAGGTGACAAGCGCGGAACTCGCCGCGATGCGCGGGATGGATTATCCTCAACTGGCGTTCGCGGTGATGCGCCGTTTTATCACCGATATTCCGGCGGACGATTTGCAGCGCTTGGTCGAAAACACCTACACCGCCGAAGTCTTCGGCAGCACGGACATCACGCCGGTGAAAACGCTGGAGCCGGGGCTGCACATTCTGGAGCTATCGAACGGGCCTACGCTGGCGTTCAAGGATATAGCGATGCAGTTTCTCGGCTATTTGTTCGAGTATGTGCTGGCGCGGGAGAACGCGGCGCTTAACATCCTTGGTGCGACTTCGGGCGACACCGGGAGTGCGGCGGAATATGCGATGCGCGGCAAGAAGGGCATTAAGGTGTTCATGCTCTCGCCACTCTCAAAAATGAGCCCGTTCCAGACTGCGCAGATGTACTCGCTGCAAGACCCCAATATTTTCAATCTGGCCGTGACGGCGCCGTTCGACGATTGCCAGGATATTGTGAAGGCGGTGTCCAACGATCTCGCTTTCAAGGAGAAATATAAGATAGGCGCGGTGAATTCGATCAACTGGGCGCGCGTCACCGCGCAGGTGGTTTATTATTTCAAGGCTTATTTCGCGGTAACCAAAAGTAACGACGAGCAAGTCTCGTTCTCGGTGCCGTCCGGCAATTTCGGCAACGTCTGCGCCGGGCATGTCGCG
>JBAYVP010000426.1:0-4264 GCA_041674485.1 Sulfuricellaceae bacterium | reverse complement strand
GGTCGGTGCATATTTCCCCGCTTTTCAAACCAATATGAATAACTATTGGCTTGAAAAGCGGGAAAATCTGCCCTCGACCAGCTCATTTTTCGCTTCGATTCTTTAAGTCCGACAGGCTCCTAGACACCTAGCTTGATAAAACCGGCAATCGCCTCTAAAGTTTAGACAGTCTGCGCCGTAATCGGAACAGATACCAAGTTTCCATCCCGACATCGCAAGATGGAAGCCGAAATATAATAATGCGCGAGGAAACTACCGTGAAAATCGACAACTTATTGAACCCGCTGCCGGGCGGCAGCATCAGGGGAAGCGCCAACCGTTCCAGCACTGCGGTTGAGAAAAATGCCGCTGCCAGAGCACCCAGCGCACCGCAGGACAGCGTCCAACTCAGCGGCCTGTCCCCGAGCGCGGAAACCGCCGGCGCGCCTATCGACACCAAACGCGTGGAAGCCATCAAACAAGCCATCAGCGAAGGACGCTTCAAAATCAACCATGAAGCGATTGCCAATGGTTTAATCGCCACCGCCAAAGGCTTGATGGTAGGACATAACGCGTAAAGGCCAAGCGACATAGCACAACATGCAACCGCAACGCAATTTAAAACAAGTGGTTCAGGCTCAGACCCGCTCCCTTGCGCCTGCCGGCTTCGCCGAAAACCTGGCGGCGGAGGCGGAAGCATTGCAGCAATTCCTGCAAGTTCTGCAAGCCGAGCAGGAAGCGTTGACGCATGGCAACATCGACAAACTGGCCGAATACGCTCGCCTTAAATCCGAGCAAGGGCTGCGGCTTGCCCAACTGAGCGCCAACCGCAACCGCATCCTGAAACAATACGGCCTGGAAAGCACCGCGGAAGGCATCAACCGCCTCATCCAGCGGGAAGACCCGGACGGCAGGCGTTGCCTCGCACAACATTGGGAAAACCTGCTGGATCAGGCAAAACAAACCCAAGACATGAACCGCCTCAACGGCGCAATGATAGAAGCACAACTCAAGCATAACCAGCAAGCGCTCGCCATCCTGCAGGAAGCCGCCAAGCAAACCAGCCTGTACGGACGTAACGGCCATTCCCAGGCGCTGGGACTAGGCCGCAACCTGGGCAAGGTTTAGCCTGGTCAAATCCGCGCCCCCCGTTAATCCCCGCTGATCTTTCCCCCCGAAACTCGAACATGCCGTGCTTCCGCCAATCGCTCAGGGTGGCTCGGCAGAAACTTGAGTTGCATTTGCAACGCGGTGCGTAGCGCCCACTGGGGGCAATCCAACCGAACAATTTCCCAAAAAAAAGCATAATCATTTATTTAAGAAACAGCCATTTTGTAATCATTTTTTTAGCCTCGTAATTAAAAATTATGACTTACGTCGGATATCGGTGGCTTTCCCATAACTTCAAAATCAAGCCGCTGCACCCCTTTCCAGTGCAGAGCGAAATTGGCCGCATTCGATCCACATCGAAAGAGGGGGATATTTGCCTGGAGACTTACGTCGAAGCTTACCGCCCAAGTGCAACATTAAGTGAACATCTTACTTTTGCGTTCAAGTACGAGGGCATTCACCTTGAATTTCTTGCGAGGCTGTTTCGACTGCCGGGCGTCGGGCATGAATTGGAACAGTGGATTTCCCGCGAACCAACAGGCGCTTATGCGCGTCGCGCTGGTTTCTTTTACGAATGGCTCATGCCGGATCGGCTAGCCTTCCCTGGGGTGACACAAGCAAATTATGTGGATGCCCTGCCTCCAGAGGAATTTGTCGTCGGTCATGCCATTCTTAACAAGCGTTGGCGTGTACGCGACAATCTTCCGGGAAATCGGGATTATTGCCCCATTATCCGTCGAGTCGATGCCGTTAAGGCGGCAGAACAATACAACCTGACCGCCAAATTGTCGGAACTTGAAGCTGATTACGGCATTGATTTGATAATGCGAAGCACACTCTGGTTAACGGTTAAAGAAAGCCGCGCCAGCTTTTTGATCGAACATGAGCAAGACAAGGAAGACCGCATCCGCCGCTTCGCCGCAGTGATGGAAAGCGAGTGCGGGCAGCACGAAAACCCGTTTGCGCAAGAAACGCTTGCACTATTGCAGCATGGAATTCTCGGCGACACATCCCTACGCTACGGTGCGCGAAAATCACCCGTATATGTTGGTCATTCCGCCCATTATCAACCGGTGGTCGATTATATCGCGCCTCACTGGGATCATCTCGAATCCCTGCTTGCCGGTTTAGCTTGCTTTCTCGAACGGACGCAAGGCGGAGCTTCCATTGTCAGGGCGGCAACGGCATCGTTTGGCTTTGTGTATGTGCATCCAATGTCCGATGGCAACGGGCGCATCTCCCGTTTTCTGATTAACGACGTGTTGCGCCGCGATGGTGTTGTGCCGCCGCCAATCATATTGCCGGTATCCGCCACGATAACCAATAGCACCTATAACCGGGCAGCCTACGACAAAGTGCTCGAACACTTCTCACGCCCTTTGATGCGCCATTACGCGGATCAATATCATTTTGGAAAAGCAACCATTGCCGAAGACGGCGTGGAATACAACCTCTATTTTCAAAGCTACGATGACGCCCTGCCGGCATGGCGCTACCCCGACCTTACCGCCCACGTTATCTACCTGGCTGGGGTAATCGATGCCACCTTGACAATAGAAATGCGGAGCGAAGCCCGCTTCCTTCAGGCGAACGACAATGCCAGAAGCGCCATCAAAAACTTCCTGGAGGCGCCGGATATTGAACTGGATGGAATTATTCGCAGTGTTCGGGAAAACGGAAATACCATTTCGAACAAGCTTCTCAAGCGCTATCCCTTGTTGGCTGACAATCCGCGATTGGGCGAACGAATCATTCAGGCAGTATTGGAAGCTTTTGCAGATTCAGACCACCTGATATCAGGATAGACAAATCAATGGGTTATTGTATTTTATCGGATTTATCATGCCCCGAAATTTGTAGAAACAGATTTTTCGTCGTTCCCGCGACCATTTTTTCCGTCATTCCCGCGAAGGCGGGAATCCAGCAGCGGTGGTAAGCTCGGCGCCCTGGATTCCCGCCTACGCGGGAATGACGGTGCAACGGTTCTTGCCTGACCGGCTTTGGCAGACGCGCTTCTCAAGGTCGCGCGTTCGTCATTCCCGCGCAGGCGGGAATCCAGTAGCGGTGGTTAACAATGAAGCAACCCGTTGTTTACATTACCGTCTCAATTAAAATCCGCGAGATCAGATGTTCTGACCTTCTCCTCAAGTGGCTCAGAGGGTAAAACAATTAAGCATTGGTTCATCACAAACACTTTAACTCGCATACCCACAGTAAAGCCCGCCCGTTCCAGCCAGCGACCTTTCAAGGATAAGTGAGGAAGATGCTTGGCCGGGTTAGACCGAACGACTTTTAAAATTCTTCGATTCGCTTTTTCCATATCGTCAGACACACCTTGAAAAAAACGAAGTTTAACTTCGTTATGCCCGAAGTGCAACTTCAATACCATGAGATTCCCAAAAACAGGGGGAATTCCATGGGAAAACTTAAAATTCAGTTTGGAAAACGCCTTCAGGCGTTACGGCGAGAAGCGGGAATCACGCAAGAACAATTGGCCGATAAAATCGGGCTGACAGTTGAATCCATTAGTAATATTGAACGCGGGCTTTTCGGTCCAAAGTTTGAAAACCTTGAAAAAATCGCTACAGTGCTAAAAGTGCCGGTTAAGACGCTTTTTGAATTTGAGCGTGGCGAGAGTGGTAAGAGTCAGTCTTAATGTTTTAGTCTGGTAGAGTAGGCGCCGTTCTTTGTGCCCACTCCACCAGACTGTAGAATAATTAGCCCCCCTCTCCGTCGCAAGGTTTGGGCGGAGTTTTCTGCGTCTTCCTGATAAAACTGTGCTGCCACATCGTATACAGTTCCGACACCCCACCACCGGAATGCCTGATACAATGGCGGCGCTAGCCGTGCCTGATGCTTTGAGGTTCCGACACCCCACCACCGGAATGCCTGATACAATGAGTCCATCGATAACGACTGCGGAATTACCGTTCCGGCACCCCACCACCGGAATGCCTGATACAATGGCGAACGCTCAGGCCGCGCAACTCACCTTGTTCCGGCACCCCACCACCGGAATGCCTGATACAATTAAAACCTCAACATCGTCTGAGGGCACTGGTTCAGTTTGATTTTTTATGTAACGTTATGAAAATAATGTATTATATTTTATTTTATTGAAAAACTCAGAGTTGTTTCCACAACGAAGAGTAAACTATCAAAATTGCCCAAAATG
>JBAYVP010000425.1:0-4286 GCA_041674485.1 Sulfuricellaceae bacterium | reverse complement strand
CGTCGACCGTCGGGTATGCCCTGCACCCGGAAAACCGTACACTCCAGCCCGTTCAACTGAGCTTTCTAGGATAAAGGCAGCCGATTTTATTACGGAACGAACATGGATTATCCAAACGGACTGGTGTTGCTCGCGGCAAGCTGGCTGGCTTATTTCATCCTGCATTCCTGGCTCGCGTCGCTGGCCGCGAAGCGCTGGGTGGCCGCCCGCTGGCCGGCTTTTATGCCGGCCTACCGGTTGGCTTTCAATCTTACCGCCGTCGTGCTGCTGGCGCCTATTCTGGCGCTCACTTATTCCCTGCCCGGCGGCGAACTGTGGCGCTGGCATGGCTGGGTGGCGTGGTTTGCCAATGGCTTGAGCGCGCTTGCCGTGGCGGGGGTGATTTATTCCTCCAAGGGCTACGACATGCAGGAATTTCTCGGCATACGCCAGTGGCGAAACAATGCGCGCAGCGTGGAAGATCAGGAAAATTTCCACCTCTCGGCATTCCATCGTTACGTGCGCCACCCCTGGTATTTCTGCGCGCTGGTGCTGATCTGGTCGCGCGACATGACCGCCGCCACATTGCTTTCCAGTGTGCTGCTGACACTGTATTTCGTCATCGGCTCGCGTCTGGAAGAAAGAAAACTGCTGGCCTACCACGGCGAAATCTACCGCCGCTACATGGAACGTGTGCCCGGCCTGATCCCGCTGCCGTGGAAAAAGCTGTCGCGGCAGGAAGCCGATGAACTGCTGCGGGGAGCATGAATCCAACCCGGACGAGCCAGCACCCCCAAAAACAAAGTATTTACCGCAGAGGCGCTTCAGACGCGGAGATTTTGTAGCGTAATGGTATGGTTTCACCCCCCGTTATGTTTCTCCGCGTCTTTGCGTCTCTGCGGTGAAAAAGATTTTTCCATCGCAAAAATCCGGCTGCGCCCCCCTTCACATGCCGGTGCAAATGCGCGCAACCTTAGCCCCGGATATGCTATATTGGGCGTTGCGCTGGGTTTTCCGTCCGATAATTTCAACACTCTATAGGCATGGCAAGCTGGTTGAAGAACGTATCCCTCAAACATACTCGCGGTTTCAACCTGGTGATGGCGGTCGGTCTGGTTGGGCTGATGGGGATCGTTTTGTTGATGGTGTTCAGCCTGGACAACGAGCGTGATGTAGCCGAAAAAAATGCCCGGCTGCAAGCCGACAATCTCTCGCAGGTGTTGCAGGAACACGCGCTGGCAACCATGCAGAAGGTCGATCTGCTGTTGAGCGATGTGCAGGAACATGTGCGCCCCAGCGACATGCGCACGGCGCAACACGCCGACCGTCGGCGCGCCGGTGAACTCCATGCACTGCTGAAGTCGCGCTTGAAGAGCGTGCCCGAAGCGAACGTGCTGCATATCACCGATGCGCTGGGAAATCACCGATACAGTTCACTTGATCCGGTTCCCCGCATCAATATCGCAGATCGTCCCCATTTCACGCGCCAACGCGACGACCCGGCAACGGGGCTGGTAATTTCCCCGCCGGTCAGGTCGCGCACCACCGGCAAATGGGCGTTTGTGCTGAGCCGGCGGCTCAATTTCGAAGACGGCAGCTTCGCCGGCATCGTCAACATCGTGCTGAATCTGGAGTATTTTCAAAACTTTTACCCTACCCTCAACTTGGGTGCGCATGGCCTAGTGGCGCTGCACGACAAAGAGTTGCACCTCGCCGCCCGTTATCCGCCGAGCGAAAAAGACATGGGCAAAAAAATCGTTACCGTTCATGCCAAGCGCTATATCGAGCAGGGGGTGAAACATGGCGTTTATCACGCCCGCTCATCGTTGGACAGCGTGCAGCGCCTGTACAGTTTTCGCCAGGTCGGCGAACTGCCGCTGGTGGTGTTCGCCGGCATCGCCGAGGACGATTATCTTGCCGAATGGCGCCAACACACCTGGCAATACGGCATAAGCATGGGCGTATTCAGCCTGGCGGTGCTGGCGCTCGGCCTGCTGTCGCGGCGTCGGCTGGCGGAGCAACGCATTGCGGAGGAGGCGCTACGCAAGCGGGAGAGGCAATTCCGCGCGATACTCAACGCCACCACCGAAAGCATCGTCATGATCGATTGCAACGGCGTCATCCTTGCCGTCAATGCGACTGCGGCGCACCGCCTGGGGAAAACCGCCGACGATTTAATCGGCAGGAACGCGCAGGATGTCTTCCCGCCGGATATTGCCGCCAGCCGGCGCATCGCGGTGGAAGAAGTGTTGCGCAGCGGTCAGGCGACGTATGCCGAAGATGCGCGCGACGGGCGTTTTTATTCGCTGTTTTATTATCCGACGCCGGATGAAAACGGTGCGGTCACGTCCGTTGTCGTCTTCGCGATAGACATTACCGGGCGCAAGCACGCCGAGGAATCCCTGCGCCAACTCAATGAGACGCTGGAACAGCGCATATCCGACGAAGTAGCGAAAAACCGCGCCAAGGACCGCATGTTGATTCAGCAATCGCGCCTGGCCGCGATGGGCGAGATGATAGGCAACATCGCCCACCAGTGGCGCCAGCCGATCAACGCACTGACCCTGATCCTGGCCAATCTCAAGGATGCTTACGAATTCAACGAGCTGGACAAGAAATACTTGGACAAATCGGTGGACACCGGTCAGCGGATCATCCAGAAAATGTCCACCACCATCGACGACTTCCGCAATTTCTTCAAGCCCAACAAGGAAAAGCAACCCTTCCGCGCTTGCGATGCCGTGGAAGAGGCCGTTAAGATGATCGAACAGGGTTTCAGGAACAACAATATCGAACTCGAAACGATCAAAGGCAGCGATCCCTGCAATGTGATCGGCTACCCCAACGAATTCGCGCAAGTGGTGTTAAACGCGCTGACCAACGCCAAGGAAGCCATCATCGAGAAGAACGGGAGCGCGCGCCATTCCCCCAAGGTCGGCGGAAAAGTGCTGGTGCGCGTGAGCAGAGACGAAAGCCAGGCGACCGTATCGCTACGCGACAACGGCGGCGGGATACCCGAAGAAATCCTGGACAAAGTGTTCGACCCGTATTTCACCACCAAGGAAAAAGGCACCGGCATCGGCCTGTACATGTCGAAAATGATCATGGACAACATGGGCGGCGACATCAGCGTCCGCAACGTTGAAGATGGCGCGGAGCTAACGATCACCCTGCCGCTGGAAAAGAGACGGGAAAGCCGGCAAGATGCGCTTTGAGCGTTCCCACGTAGAGCATCACTGCCATTAAGTTAGGAAAAATCCGTTCGCCCTGAGCCTGTCGAAGGGTGAACGGATTTTTCCTAACTTAATGGCAGTGACGTAGAGCATAGGAACGACAAAGCCCACCGTAGTAACGCAGCTGTTTCGTTATTCCTTCGCGTCCCTGCGGTAAATTTTTTTGATGCCAACTAATCCGGCTTAGGATAATTTCATGTCTTCAGAGCACCACCCTGCCCCACCCGACGCGCTGCTGCTCATTGCCCCCGGCTGCCCGCATTGCCCGTCCGTACTGGAAGGTCTGGCGCAATTGCTTAAGGAAGGCGTCATCGGTGCGCTGGAAGCGGTCAATCTTGCCGCCCATCCCGAGCGCGCCCAGGCGCTCGGGGTCAAGACCGTGCCGTGGCTGCGCCTTGGCGTCTTCGAGCTGGAAGGCGTGCAATCGCCCGCAGAACTGCGCCGCTGGGCGGAGGGCGCCGCCAACGCCAACCCTGACATCCTGGCCGGATATTTCCACGATTTGCTGATTTCCGGGCGTCGCGGCAAAGTGGAAGAACTGCTGAAACAAGACCCTGCGCATTTCCGCGCGCTGCCCCGCCTGCTGGCCGATCCGGCGAGCAGCATGGCGGTGCGCCTGGGGCTGGGTGCGGTGCTGGAGGAATTCCAGCCGAGCGGGCTGGCGCGCGTGATCGTCGACGATCTGGGCGAACTGACGCGCCATGCCGATGCGCTCACCCGCGCCGATGCCTGCCATTTTTTATCGCTGATCGGCGGCGAGGGGGCGATTCCTTACCTGCGCGCCTGTCTCGACGACAGCGACGCCGGGGTGCGCGAGATTGCCGGCGAAACGCTGGCTGAAATGGAAGCGATATGATCCTAGAAACCTCCGTTGACCGCTTGCCAAGATGCGTAACATGGCGGTTATAAACAATTTTTATATGTATTCCACGTTCACCTATTTGGTGAGAGCGCTACGAGCTGGATTGCACGGTTTTCCGGGCGCATGGCGGCGTTGCAACTCCTCAGAATGGAACAACCATTCTTCGTCGTTGCGCCTTGCCCTGCACCCGGAAAACCGCACACTCCAGCCCG
>JBAYVP010000424.1:0-4293 GCA_041674485.1 Sulfuricellaceae bacterium | reverse complement strand
TGAATGTTGCCGCCAGCCGCTCGGCGTAGGCGAGGCGGATGGCGTCTTCGGTCAGTTCCGCACGGTCTTGCGGATGGCGTTCCATCCAGGCGCGGATGCGTTCGCGCACCAGTTCGTGGCAACTGAGGTCGGGGTTGGCGTCTTCGGGGTCGCGGCGCGCTTCCGTCGCCAAGCCCACGCTGACCAGGCGCTGCAGCAGCGGCGCGCTGTCCGGTCTGGCTGGGTTTTCCGGCGGCAGCGTGTCCAGCAGTGTGCGGAACTCCGGCGGCAGCGCTTTCAACTGTGCCTGGGTTTCCGCCGGGAGTTGCGGCAACATTTCCAGCATTTGCTTGATCTCGCGCAGTTGCGCTTGTTGCGGGCCATCCTCCCCGCGCCACACGCCCTCCAGCAGCCCAAGCGTGACCGGTTCGTTGGCGGTCGCGATCATCCACAGCAGGCAGCGCGCGTCCGCACCGGCGGCGCGGATGAGCTGGTCCAGCGAGGTGGCGAGCGCATCGTTCAGGTAGGCGCGCTCCTGAGCGTCGCCGGATCGGTTGGCGAAGAGTTCCGGGAGTTGGGCGTAGTCTCCGCTGGCTTCCAAAGTCGCCAGCGCCTGCATGAGTTGGGGGCGCAGCCCGGCGTCCGCCGCCAGCCGCGCGAGGCGGTCCATCAGCAGCGGGTGGAAGCGGCTGGCTTGCAGCAGGCGTTGGGCGAGCGTTGTTTCCGCGCGATCCGCACCGAATGCCATTTTGCTTAAAACCGGGTGTTCCCGCAGGTAGAGCGCCGCCTCCCCGCTGGGCAGCGGGCCGAGCGGTGCGATGAAATGGGAGTGACTTTCGGTTACTGCCAGCGGGCGGCGGCTGGTGATGAGCACCCGCGACGGCGCGCCGCCGAGTTCGCGCGCGAGCGCGCCCAGGCAGCGATCCCACGCCGGGTCTTGGCAGGCTGCTGCGGTTTCGGCTTCGCTGTGCGCTGCGAGGTTGGTTTCGAAGTTGTCCAGCACCAGCAGGATGGCTTCGTCCCGCAGTGCGCGCACCAGGTTGCGCGTGAGCCGCGCGAGCCGTTCGTCTCCGGTGAAGTCAGCGTCGGCCTCGCGGTAGATCGCGTCGGCGGGGTGGTTCTTGATGTGGTGATGGTAGCGCCCCAGTTCGGCGTTAAGCTTTTGGTGGATGTCGCGTAGGGTGTTATCGAAACTCAGCGCGTTGGGTTTGGCTTGGTAGAGCAACACCCAGGTGTAGTGCTTTTCCCACAGCGCCAGCGCTTCGGCGGTGAGGGCGGTTTTGCCCATGCCGCCCAGCCCGGTGATGACGGCAAGCTGCTGGGGCGCGCCCGGCGCGATGAAGTTCGCGCCCAGCCCGGCCAGCTCCCAGGTGCGCCCGACGAAGCAGCGGTGCGCCGTGGCGGTCAATTCGGCGATTTTGTGCAGGCGCGGGTCGCGCGGGTCGAGTGCGGCGCTGCGCCCAGGGTTTAGCGTCAGGCCGGGCTGCTCCGCGCCATAGAGTAGCGGGGTGGCGTGGTCGCAGGCGGTGTGGTGGGCGGGGTCGTGCTTTTTCTCATTCAGCAGCGCGCGGCGCGCGAGGTTGAGTGCGCTGGCGGCGTCTTTCGGCTGGGGGTGGGCGAGCAGCGCGCGGTAGAATTCCACTGCCAGTTCGCGGGCGTAGTCGTCGCCCACCGCATAGCGCATCGCGACGACCGAGGGCACACCGCCGTGCAGCAGGGCATGGGCTGTGCCGGTGTAGCCGGACGGTTGTTCGAGGTTGAGGTCTTTGAGGGTGGCGGGGGGCGCGCCCAATTCACGGGTTTTTGCGGCGTGGGGTTTTTTGCCAAGGGCGACGGCGAGGAAGTCGTTCCAGTCGCGCACAGCCAGGATGTCGCCGGAGTGGCAAGCGCTGAGGAAGAACAGGCGCGGCAGGAATACGCCCGCGTCGGTGAAAAGCGCCAGCAGTTCTTCGCCGGAAAGATGGTCGCTGTTGCCGCCCGGTTTAGCGAGCAACAGTTGGTTTTTGTGGCCGTGCCCGCTCCAGTGGACGATGTGGTAGCCGTTGTTTTGTTGTATCTGTTCTTCCAGCCGTTCGCGCGTGACGCCGTGGCTGAGGATGTCGGCGACGACGCGGCGCTGCGGGTAGATTTCCTGTTCGAAAAGCTGCATCAGTTCCCGCCGTTCGCGGCGCAAGCTCAGCGGGTTGGCGTCGCGCGCTTCGGCGAAGATGAACAGTACGCGTAGCGCTTCGTCCGGCGCAAGCGGCTGCGAGGCTGGTGGAGGCAGGTCGTTGACGATGCGCACGATGAGGTTGCGCTGCGCGAGCGTCGGCTGGTCGGGGGCGGGGCGCGCGATTTCCCACGGGACGCGCGCGAGCGCCGTTGCGAGCGGGTTTTGCTGTTCGGTTGCGCCCGGCAGTTGGATGCGCAGGGTGCGCGGCGTTTGCGCACGCCACAGGGGTTCGAAGATTTCTTGCCCCAGCACGTCTTCCGCGATGCACACGCCGATTTCTGCGACTGCAGCCGCTTCGTCGTCGGCGGCCACGTAGAGTTGCACGTAGTCGCGCAGGTTGAACAGGCCGTGTTGGCGGCTGATGCTGATGGGGGTGAAGTCGGTGTGGCGGTAGGCGATTTGCGCGCCGCTGTCATTCAGCAGGCGGAAGGTGGCGCTGTAGTCTTTGACGCTGACGATGAGGTCGAAGTGGTCGGGCATGGGGCAGGCTCCCTTTTTGACGGTATGGTGGGAGTTTACCCTGGTATTGGTAAGGTGTGTTAAAAAACCGGGGGGCGGGCGTCTCGCCCGCCAATCGTCAGGACGGGCGGGACGCCCATCCCCCAGCCGCGAACGTCCGGCGCAATGCCCGTTGGTTATTGCGCCCTGCGCGCTGCATATCCCGTCAATCCTGTTCATCCTGTCAAAAAAACAGGACAGGATGAACGGGATTGACGGGATACCCCCCTGCGCCATTTTCCACCTTACAGCAAGCGTAGCCCGTAGGATGTGCCGAGGAACGAGGCGCATCGGTCGCGTATTGCCGCCGGGATGCGCTATATCGGGACGCGGAGCGTCCCTGGCTGCATTCCCACGCTGGAGCGTGGGAACGATCGAAGCCGGGTGGACACGGTTTTATCGCACCCACGCGATATATTCCGCGTGGGTGCGCACGCCAACCCTACTTGGCTTTCGCTCATGTTTTTCGTGGCGCATAATGCGGCATTCGAGCGGAAATGATCAGGAGATACGGCAATGATTGATCGTTATCGGGTGGAGATATTTTGGGATGACGACAGCGCGGCGTTTATCGCCATTGCGACGGATTTGCCTGGCTGTTCGGCTGCCGGCGACACCCGCCGGGAAGCCTTGGACGAATTGCAGGACGCCATGCTTTCCTGGTTGCAAGCCAATGCGGCAATGGGACGGCAGGAACCTTTATTTATGGCGGTGGCTGCATAACTTTCCATCTGCATCAGGCCAGCAAAAGGGTAGCGTCCGGGCGCCGCGCTAAGCGTCGCTTTCGTAACTCGATGGCGAAACCCCGGCGCCGGCAAGAAAGTCGCGCAGGCGCTTGATTACCACTCTATCGCAGACGTTGCTTTGATGCGGGTGGTGCAGGAAATCCTCGCGATCGTTGAGCTTCACGCGGAAACCCGTTCCGTGCGTAGGTGTAACGCTGGCGCCCAAGTGGTGGAGCAAGGATTCGATTTCGCGCCAGTGGATATTACCGCTGACCGGATCATGGAAGATGGCGCGTATCAGGTTGACATGCTTGTGGCTCATTGCGAGGCTCCTTTGACGCACTTTATTCAGCGCCAGTGCGTGGTTTGATTTGCCGAATGCACGGCAACATCCGCTGAGCATTCGATTTTTTTCAGTAACATAGCATGTTTTGTAACGCTGTGGTAACGCATCTGCTCCAGCAAACTTTCCCGGCGGGAAAGCCTGGGTGCCATTTGTTCAGGCAAGGCTGATTATCCTAGAAAGCTCAGTTGAACGGGCTGGAGTGTGCGGTTTTCCGGGTGCAGGGCAAGGCGCAACGACGCGCAATGGTCATTCCATTGCAAGGAGTTGCAACGCTGCCATGCGCCCGGAAAACCGTGCAATCCAGCTCGTAGCGCTCTCACCATACGGGTACACGCAAAACACATGATAAAGTTGTTTAGAACCAAGTTGCTACACATCTTGGCAAGCGGTCAACTGAGCTTTCTAGGATTATCCTAACCCGGACAAGCCGGAACCAAAAAACGTACTCACGCGAAGCCGCGAAGAACGCGAAGAAAAACCAAGGCAGGTTTGGTTTTTTTCGCGGCTTCGCGGCTTCGCGTGAGAAATTCTTC
>JBAYVP010000423.1:0-4300 GCA_041674485.1 Sulfuricellaceae bacterium | reverse complement strand
GTGTGCGGTTTTCCGGGTGCAGGGCAAGGCGCAACGACGCGCAATGGTCATTCCATTGCAAGGAGTTGCAACGCCGCCATGCGCCCGGAAAACCGTGCAATCCAGCCCGTAGCGCTCTCACCATACGGGTACACGCAAAATCGATGACAAAGTTGTTTAGAACCACCATGTTACACATCTTGGCAAGCGGTCAACGGAGGTTTCTAGGTTTAAAGGCGAAGCGGCGGCTCAGATTGGGATAGACCGAAGTCGCAACCAAATCATAAAAGGGCGACATGCTGACCTTCTTACCCTCGTAAAGCATCGAGAGGTTCTTCGCGTGGGTATCCATATTGCCGACGATAACGTTAAAGGCGCACCACTCGATTACCCGCTTGATGTCCACGGCAGGCTGCGAACTATGCATCCGAATCACATCGACACATTGCTTGAAACTCGGGCCGCCTTCGGATTCGTATTTTTTCGAAGACGGCATATCGAGAAGCTGGCAGAAATCCAGTTGGTGCAGCCGCCCCATTTCACCGGACGGCAAACGCTCACGGTCATAGCGCGTGATGATAGCCGCGTTCAAATAGTCGTCGAATCTCACCTCCGGGACATTGAGACCGACCCGCCCCGCAAGCGCCATGACGAACGCCTCGTTGACTGCGGAATGCGGCACATCCTGGCGATACGAGATCGCCGGTTTCAGGATATGGCTCAATGGCGCATCGCCTTTCGGCAGGTAAAATTTTCCGTCGGCGTCGATCAATACCGTCAACTTATCCTGGGCGCCGGATAACGACATCCGCGAATCCGGGGCGTGCAGAGTAAGCGGCACCCCTTTCTCGGCGAGCCATTCGTGAATCGCCTCACGGGAAATTTCCAGGTAATGCGCTTTCGCACCCGCTAACGTTCCAGCCGGGAGGATAGCATACGCCCCGGCGGTATCCCCGCCCAGACGCGCCAACAGTCCGAAAACGTTTTCCGGCGAAAGATGGAACGACTTGGCAAGGAATTCCCGAACCTGCCCCTCCGGCAGCAGATTCTCGAAAAACGCCATGACGGCGTTGCCGAGAAAATCGCGATTCTCAAGAGGAAGGCCGGGCGCAAGCGGCATGGCGTTCGGCGCCTCAAGCCACGACGGCGCATAACTGAACATCAGCCCCTCTTCCCGGTCATGGAGAAAACCAACCGGCTCACTGCCATGGTAAACGTCTAGACGGTTCATGCGCCCCTCTCCACGACATACAGTTCAAGCCCCAGCAGCGCCAGCACAACCAGCACCTTCTCAATCCGCAGGGTCGGTTTTCCCCTTTCCAGATCGACAATAAACCGGTTTCCGGTGTGCGCCAAGCCTGCCAAATCCGCTTGCGTCAAGCCCAGCGCCTTGCGCCGCGCCCGGACCGCACTCGCCAGCTCGTCCGGCGATGAAATCTTCCCGAACGGTAACGAAGTGGTCGGCATGAGGACTCCTTGATGGGATTATTCCCGTTCGGGAATAATATGGAGGAAGAGGGAGGAATACAAGCGTTTTACAGCGTTTTCAACTCAGGCCAATGTAAAGAACGGCAGAAAAGCCCCTCTTCCGCAGCCTGGAAAGGGGTTGGGGTGAGGGACGTTGCATATAGCCACCGTTTGCCGAAGCGCAAACGCCCTCATCCCCGACCCTTCTCCCGCCTACGGGAGAAGGGAGCAAGCCTGCTGGGCAGATACAAAGGCTGTAACTATCGGATGTTGAAAACGCTGTACGATTTTTTAATGATTCGGGACGCGGAGCGTCCAAGGCTGCATTCCCACGCGGAGCGTCACTGCCATTAAGTTAAGCCGTTCGTGGTAGAGCTTCTGTCGAACCATGAATGGCTTAACAGCCATTAAGTTAGGAAAAATCCGTTCACCCTTCGACAGGCTCAGGGCGAACGGATTTTTCCTAACTTAATGGCAGTGACGCGGAGCGTGGGAACGATCAAAATAGTTGCGATATGTTGCTCTGGCAATAGTGCCATGTGCGTAAGCAAAATGGCTTAGAGTACGCTAAAAACGGTATTTTATTTATTGCGAGTTACCTAAGCTTCCTACGCAAGCTACTGGAGCATCCTGGCAAGACGAAAACCGATGACGCTGAGCCGGTTCGTCGCATCGCTCCTGAAGCGGTAAGCCGAGCGCGCGAAGTCTGGGTCGAAGCTGCGCCACGAACCGCCACGCAACACCCGCACATCACACATCCAACTCGTCCAAGCGCTGCCGTCATTCGGCGCTTTGCTGTAATTGTCATGATAACAGTCCTCCACCCATTCCCACACGTTGCCTATCATGTCATGCAGTCCAAAGTCATTCGCTGTGTAGTTGGTCACCGGTGCGGTAAACCAGTAGCTATCATTGCACTCGTGCATTGGTGCCTCCCAGATTTGGCCTTCAAGCGCGGCTTGATCCGCCACGTTAGCGTAACGGCAGGCATCGTCGGGATTGTTGCCCCAATAGCGGGCGGTCGTGCTTCCGGCGCGCACGGCATATTCCCATTCTGCTTCGCTGGGCAGACGGTAAGGCTTGCCGGTAGTATTGGATAGCCATTTGAGGTATTTCCCGGCGTCATTCCACGAGACGCAGGCGACAGGTTGGTTGTCGTTTTGCTTGAAGCCGGGATCATCCCAATAACGCCCTGCGCGCCAATCCTGGCTGGCTAGTTCCCAAGTGTAACACCCTTTGCTGCCAACATTGCGCTCAGCCTCGGTCTTGTAACCCGTAGCGCGCACGAAACGGCGGAACTCGCCCACCGTCACTTCTGTCCTGCCCAGCGCAAATGATTTGACGCTCACTTCGTGTTGCGGACCTTCGTCGTTATCGCGGCCTTTTTCGTCGGCGGGTGAACCCATAATGAAGCTCCCTGCCGGTATTACTACCATTTCCGGGCAATCCGAGCAGTCGCGAAATACCATGCCGTGTGCAGCCGTATCGTCGCCCTTGGCGTGAGCCGGAGGCTCGTCGATTTGAGGCGGTGGCACAGCTTCCACGGGTAGCGCAGTCAGCATCTTTACTCGCGCACGGGCAACCCCGGCGAACCGTCCGCGGGGATATTGTTCTAAGTAAGCCACGTATTCTTCCGCGCTATTGCTGCCCTTGATGCTCTCCCAAAACGATAGTTCTATCACCGCCGGATCTACCTGCTGCGGCTGCACGTTCACCGTCAGCGGTCCCCCGATAAAATAAAAATCGCCGTCGATTTCGTTATATAGCGCGGGGACTTGCTGTTTGCCCACCGAGGCGGCCTGGGTCTTGACGTTGGCGCGTACTTGCCGCAAAGCTTCGTCGATGCGCAAACCCGGCTGGGTAATCAGCGGCAGGAATTCGCGGGTGAACAGGCCGTTGGGGTTGCGGTCGGCAGCGCTCAGCCGGTCCAGCGCTCTTTGGCCTTTTTGCGCGGAATAGATGACCATCGTGCCTTCCGGGATGGGCGGGGGCGCCAAGCCGCCTGCATCGCCGTATTCGCGGGTGATCGCCTCGTTTTTCGGGAAGGGGTTGTTGCGGCAGGCATCGAGTATGTAAAGGCTGAGTTTTTGCCGGGATTTTTCCAGTCCATTCATGAGATAGGACAGCTTTACCGCAGCATGGCCGATGCGCGCAGGGCTGACGTTGGCGGATATGTCGATGGGCAACAGATAGTTGATGCTATCGACTTCAACCGCATGACCGGCATAAAACACCAATCCAACGCCGCCCGGCGCGAGTTTGGCGACGAAGCTGTCGATGGCGTCGAGCATCCCCGCCAGATCAAGGTTGGTGTAAGTCATGACCTCGAAGCCTACCTTGCCCAGTTCCCGGCTCACCGCCTGGGCATCGTTGACGGCGTTGGTCAGAGTGGAGACGCCTTTATCCTTGTAATCGTTGTTGCCGATGACCAGCGCAACGCGCTTTTCCGGCGCAGATTGGGGTTGGTAGCCGGAAGGGGCGCGCGGGTCGGCGTTCGCCACTGGTGTGCCCAGCGCCAGCAGCAGGACGACGGCAAGCGCCAAAATCAGTAGGATGTGCCGAGGCACGAGGCGCATCGTTCGCGCCTCATGTCTCGTATGCCTCGTTCCCACGCGCCGCGTGGGAATGCAGTCAACGCCGCGCTGCGGCGCGTGTTGCTGCCTTGGTGATGAAGCACAACAAGCAGGATTCGGGACGCGGCGCGTCCTGAACTGCATTCCCACGCGGCGCATCACTGCCATTAAGTTAAGCAAAAATCTGAGAAATAGACGACAATTCAGTAATTTGGAGTTTAGCATGAAAAAAAAGAGCAGGCGATTGAAACGAGCCGCGCCCTTATCCAAGACGAAGCCTT
>JBAYVP010000422.1:0-4301 GCA_041674485.1 Sulfuricellaceae bacterium | reverse complement strand
TCTTCATGGCGGCAACCCATAAAGACAAAACCTTTTTCACCGCAGAGGACGCGGAGGACGCAGAGGAAAACCCTCATGCTCTTCCTCTGCGTCCTCCGCGTCCTCTGCGGTGAATCGGTTTTTTTCCGTGCTGAGAACAAATTTACCCTGCTGGCCTCGTGCCAGATGCTGGGGTTCGTACCTCACCCCAGCCTACGGTTTTCACGGCTTTATCCCCTCCCACACCTTCTGCAATCTTTTTGCCGAAACCGGGTACGGGGTCTTCAGTTCCTGCGCGAATAGCGATACTCTCAGTTCTTCCATCATCCAGCGGAATTCGTCCATTGCCGGGTCGTGGGCGCCTTCTTTGCGGTGTTTTTCTACCCGTTTTTGCCAGGTTT
Organism: Sulfuricellaceae bacterium; assembly: GCA_041674485.1. GTDB lineage: Bacteria > Pseudomonadota > Gammaproteobacteria > Burkholderiales > Sulfuricellaceae > JAGXQV01. Next base: position 3,921 of record JBAYVP010000422.1, on the reverse strand, counting down.
GCCACCATTCGCGGGCGATGGCCATGTGGCGGGCGTCGCGTTCGTTGGGGAGTTTGTCGAGACGGCGCAGGATGGCTTGGAGGTAGCGCGGCAGGTGGGAGAGTTGCGCCCAGGGGGTGGCTTCGATGAAGCCCTTGTAGACCAGGTGCGCCAATTGTTCGCGCAGGTCGGCGGCAAGCGGCGCGGGCAGTTTGGGCAAGCGCGCCTGCACCGTCAGGTAGTCGGCGGCGATGGTGGCGGTTAAGCGGCAGGCTGCGTCGCTGACGGCGGAAAGGCGGGTTTTGGCGCGGTCTTTTTGCGCGGCGAATTGTTTTTCGCTACGCGGCGGCTCATCCTCGCCGAGGAAGGCGCGGTCGGCGATGGCCGTGAGCAGGTCTTCCCGCAGGTCGTCGGGAGGGGCGATGGCGCGCAGTTGCATGGCGGTCTGGGTGAAACCGGGCAGGCTTTTTTCCAGTTGTTTCATTTGGGTGGCGAGTGCCAGCCGCAGCAGCCGCCGCGCGCCGCCGCGCATGGTTAAATTCGCTGCTTCGGGGGTGTCGAACAGGCGGATCGCAACCGATGCGCCTTCGTCCACCAGCGCCGGGTAGCCGGTGATGGGATGGTTGTTGCGGGTGAAGGTGATTTTTTCCGGCAAGTCGCCGAAGTCCCAGGCGGTTAGCCCGGTGCGTTCGAAATCCAGTTCCGGCGCGCGCGCGAAGGTGAGGCGCGCCGCCTGGCCGAGTTTGGCCTTGAGTTCGATCAGGTCGCGCCCGCTTGCCATCTCGGCACCGGCCTCGTCGATGATGCGCAGGTTCATGCGCAGGTGGGCGGGGATGTCGGCCTCCTTCCAGGCGTCTGCGGGGACTTCCTGGGCGGTTTTGCGCAGGATGAAGGTGGTGAGGGCGACAAGTAGCGAGGGCTGCGCGGGGCTGATTTCCGTCAATGCTGCGGTGACGAAATCCGGCACCGGCACGCATGCCGCCCTCACCCGCTTGGGCAGCGCTTTGACCAGCCAGGTGATTTTTTCGCGCAACATGCCCGGCGTTAGCCATTCGAATTGCCTGCCGTCGAGTTGGTTGAGCAAATGCAGCGGCACGCTCAAGGTTGCGCCGTCGAGCGGGTGGCCGGGTTCGAAACGGTAGGTGAGCCGGCACTCGCTGTCGCCGACCGTCAGCGTTTCCGGGAATTGTGCTTCGGTGATGGTTTCGGCGCCGTGGCGCATCAGGTCGTCACGGGTCATGAATAGCAGGCGCGGTTCGGTTTTTTCCGCTTCGCGCCGCCATTTTTCGAAATCCACGCCGTTGTGGATGCCGGCGGCGACGCGCGCGTCGTAAAACTCGAACAGCGCCTGCTCGTCTACCAGCACGTCTTGGCGGCGCGATTTGTGTTCTAGTTCTTCGATCTCGGCCAAGAGCTTGCGGTTGTGTTCGAAGAACGGCGCGCGGGTGTTAAATTCGCCGGCGGCGAGTGCGCTGCGCAGGAAGATTTCGCGCGCTTCCACGGGGTTGAGCGGGCCGTAATGCACACGCCGTTTGGGGGTGACGGTGATGCCGTAGAGCGTGACCCGCTCGAAGGCGCTCACTTGCGCCGGCTGCTTTTCCCAATGCGGGTCGAAATAGTGGCGGCGCAGCAAGTGAGCGCCGACTTTTTCCAGCCATTCCGGTTCGATTTTGGCTACGGTGCGGGCATATAGCTTGGTGGTTTCGGCCAGTTCCGCAGCCATCACCCATTTCGGATTTTTTTTGAATTGCCCCGAACCGGGGAAAATGGAAAATTTGATGCCGCGCGCGCCGTCGTATTCCTGCGTGTCGCTTTTGAAGCCGATATTGCCGAGCAGGCCGGCCAGCAACGCACGGTGGATTTCATCATAGGAGGCTTCGACCTGGTTTTCGCGCCAGCCCATCTCGGTGACCACGGCGTGAAGCTGGCCGTGGAGTTCGCGCCATTCGCGCAGCCGGGCGGGGGAGAGGAAATGTTGGCGGCACCATTCGTTAAGTTTATTGCGGGATTTCTGGTGCTTGAGCGCCTCGTCGTAAAAGGTCCACAGTTTCAGGTAAGAAAGAAAGTCGGAATGCTCGTCGCTGAAGCGGCGGTGCGCCTCGTCCGCCGCCTGTTGGCGCTCCAGCGGGCGGTCGCGCGGGTCTTGGGCTTCCAGGGCGGAGGCGATTACGAGGATTTCGGCGAGGCAGTTTTCTTCTTTCGCCGCCAGCACCATGCGTCCGATGCGCGGGTCTATCGGCAGTTTCGCCAGATTGTCGCCCAGCGGCGTCAGCGCGCCGCTGCCGTCCACCGCATTGAGTTCTTCCAGCAGCTTGAAGCCGTCGGCGATGGCGCGCGAATCGGGCGGCTCAATGAACGGGAAATTTTCGATGTCGGACAGCCCCAGTGCTTTCATGCGCAAAATCGCGGCTGCCAGGTTGCTGCGCTTGATCTCCGGGTCGGTGTAGGCGGGGCGCGCGGCGAAATCTTCGGCGGTATACAGGCGCACGCACACGCCGCTCATCACCCGCCCGCAACGCCCGGCGCGCTGGTTGGCGGAGGCTTGCGAGATGTTTTCCACTTGCAGGCGCTCGACTTTGGCGCGGTAGCTGTAGCGCAGCAGGCGCGCGGTGCCGGGGTCGATCACGTAGCGGATGCCGGGCACGGTGAGCGAGGTTTCCGCAACGTTGGTCGCGAGCACGATGCGCCGCCCGCCGCCCGGCTTGAAAATGCGTTCCTGTTCGGCGGCGGAGAGGCGCGCGTAAAGCGGCAGGATTTCGCTGCCGGCGGGGTGGTGCTTGCGTAGCGCTTCGGCGGTGTCGCGGATTTCGCGCTCGCCGGGCAGGAACACGAGGATGTCGCCGCCCTGCGGCAGGCGCGCCAGATCGTCCACCGCGTCGAGAATCGCGTCCTGCAAATCCTCCCCGGCTTCCTCGCCCTCTTTGATTTTCAGGGGGCGATAGCGGATTTCCACCGGGTATAAACGCCCCGACACTTCGATCACCGGCGCGCCGTTGAAATGCCCGGAAAAGCGCTGCGCGTCTATCGTGGCCGAGGTGACGATGACTTTCAAATCCGGGCGCTTGGGCAGCAATTGTTTCAGGTAGCCGAGCAGGAAGTCGATGTTCAGACTGCGCTCGTGCGCTTCGTCGATGATGATCGTGTCGTAAGCGCTGAGGAAGCGGTCGTGCTGGGTTTCGGCCAGCAGTATCCCGTCGGTCATTAATTTGACGTAGCTGTCGGAGCTGATGTTGTCGTTGAAACGCACTTTGTAGCCGACGGTCTGCCCCAGCGGCGCATTCAGTTCCTGCGCAATGCGCGCCGCGACGGTGCGCGCCGCCAGCCGGCGCGGCTGGGTGTGGCCGATCAACCCGTACACGCCGCGCCCCAATTCCAGGCATATCTTGGGCAATTGGGTGGTCTTGCCCGAACCGGTTTCGCCGCACACGATGACCACCTGGTTCTCCGCGATAGCCGCCGCGATCTCGCCGCGCTTAGCCGAAACCGGCAATTCTTCGGGAAAGCCCGGTTTAGGCAGACGCGCCAGACGTTGCGCGGCGGTTGCCAGTGAGGCAATGAGACGGGTCTCCCACTGCGCCTTGAGCTTGGGGTCCGGTTTTCCGGCGCGTTCCAGTTCGCGGATTTTCTGTTCCATCCGCCGCAAACGGTGGCGGTCGGCGGTCATGCAGCGGTAAATGGGGTTGGCGGGCGGTTTATTGGGCACAGGGTTATCGGCAGGATTGAAGAGGTGCAATTATAAACCTAGAAAGCTCAGTTGACCGCTTGCCAAGATGTGTAACGCAGTGGTTCTAAACAACTTTGTCATATATTTTACGTTCGCCCGTTTGGTGAGAGCGCTACGAGCTGGATTGCACGGTTTTCCGGGCGCATGGCGGCGTTGCAACTCCTTGGAATGGAACGACCATTCCGCGTCGTTGCGCCTTGCCCTGCACCCGGAAAACC
>JBAYVP010000421.1:0-4315 GCA_041674485.1 Sulfuricellaceae bacterium | reverse complement strand
CGTGGTGCCGCTGGACATGGTGCAGGAATGCATGGAATTTAGCCTCGAAGACCGCCAAAAAGCGAAAGATCGCAACTACATCAACCTGCGCGGCGAAGTGCTGCCGTTCGTTCGGCTACGCGAACGCTTCCGCGAGCAAGGCCAGGCCGGGCAGCGCGAGAACGTGGTGGTGGTGCATTACGCCGGACAGACTGCCGGGCTGGTGGTGGACGAACTGATGGGCGAATTCCAGGCGGTGATCAAGCCGTTGGGGTGTCTCTTTACCAACCTGAAGGGCGTCAGCGGTTCGACCATCCTCGGCACCGGCGAAGTGGCGCTGATTCTGGATGTGCCGGCGTTGATCCAGCAGGCGGTGAATAGCGAAACGCGGGTGATGGCGCCGGCATAAGGAAAAAACCGATTCACCGCAGAGGACACGGAGGACGCAGAGGAAAAGCATGAGGGGTTTCCTCTGCGTCCTCTGCGGTGAAAAAGGTTTTGTCTTTATGGGTTGCCGCCATGAGTCGAGTAGCGTCGCGCTAAGTTTTTCTGGGATTCATGAATGTCTTCCATCATTGATTTTCATCATGAATTTCTGAGAACAAATTTACCCTGATTTGTAGGAGCCTGCCGCTTGTGCCCAAGCCGTCAGACTGTCGGGTATGCAGGCGGGCAGTGTCGCCAGACGGCGGCGCAAATGGCGACACCGCATCGCGGGCGTGGCCCGTTCCTACACATTGGCATTCGGCTTAACTTAATGGCAGTGACGCGCCGCATGGGAATGCAGTCAACCCACTCCCGCATTGCGCCACGGCGCACGGGAACGGAATGAACGGGAATTGCAAGTTAGGTGGAAGCTTCCGGCGGGGAGGCCGGTGCAATCATAGTTAATGTATCCAAAACGAGAAGAGGAGAGAAAAAAATGTTTCAGAACATGAAAATAGGTATGCGTTTGGGGGCAGGGTTCGGCTTGCTGCTGCTATTGATGGTGGTGTCCATCATTGTCGGCATGGCGCGCATGAAAGACCAACACGACCGCCTGGAAGACATCGTCAACGACAACAACGTCAAGCTCAGTTATGTAGTGGACATGCGTAGCGTGGTGCATAACGTCGCGACCGCAGTGCGCAACGTGGTGCTGGTCGACGATGAGGAAGGCAAGAAAGCGGAAGAAAAGCGTATCCAGGCGCAACGCAAGAAATATGACGAAGCGGAAGCAAAACTCACCGCCATGGTCACGAGCGAAAAAGGCAAGGCCATCCTGACCAGGATCAAGGAAGGCAAGGACAAAGCCACGCCCTTGAATGACAATGCCGCAAAGTTTGGCATGGATAAAAAAATTCCCGAGGCCACCGACGTGTTGCTCAAGGAAGTGCGCCCGGTGCAACTCGCCTGGCTGGAAGCGTTGGACGAAATGACGGCGCTGCAGAACGAAGACAACAAGAAGAGCACCGAAGCGGCCGCCCAATCCTATAACAATGCGCGCGTATTGATGCTGGTGCTGGGCGGCGTGGCGTTGGCGCTGGGTGCTTTCATCGCAGTCTGGATCACCCGTTCCATCACCCGCCCGCTCAACGAAGCAGTAGCCGTTGCGAACCAATTGGCCGAAGGCGACCTGACAGCGCGCATCGAGGTGAACGCCAAGGACGAAACCGGCCAGTTGCTGATTGCGATGAAAAACATGATGGAGAAACTTTCCGGCATCATCGCTGAGGTGCGCGGCGCGGCGGATTCCCTTTCCAGCGCGTCCGAAGAAGTCAGCGCGACCGCGCAGAGCATGAGCCAGGCAAGCAGCGAACAGGCCGCCAGCGTGGAAGAGACTTCGGCCTCCATCGAGCAAATGTCCGCCTCAATCAACCAGAATTCCGAAAATGCCAAGGTCACCGACGGCATGGCCTCGCAAGCCGCCAAGCAAGCCACCGAAGGCGGTGAAGCGGTGAAGGCCACGGTCGCGGCGATGAAACAGATCGCCGGCAAGATCGGCATCATCGACGATATCGCCTACCAAACCAATCTGCTCGCGTTGAACGCGGCAATTGAAGCGGCGCGCGCCGGCGAACACGGCAAGGGCTTTGCGGTGGTGGCGGCGGAAGTGCGCAAGCTGGCGGAGCGCAGCCAGGTCGCGGCGCGCGAGATCAGCCAGGTGGCGGGCAGCAGCGTGGAATTGGCCGAGCGTGCCGGCCAGTTGCTGGATGAAATCGTCCCGGCGATCAACAAAACTTCCGACCTGGTGCAGGAAATCACCGCAGCGTCGGAAGAGCAATCGAGCGGCGCTGCGCAAGTCAATTCAGCCGTCAGCCAACTCAACCAGATCACCCAGCAGAATGCCAGCTCGTCGGAAGAGTTGGCTGCCACCTCGGAAGAAATGAGCGGCCAGGCCGAACAACTGCAACAAACCATGGCGTTCTTCAAGGTTGAAAAAGCCGCGCCGACTAAGACCGTCAAACCCGCCAAGCAGGCTTCCGCCAAACCGCCCGCCAAAACGCCGGCCTCCGGCTCGCGTGGAAACTCCAGCGGACGGCGCATCGCCGCCGCCCCCGTCCAAGAGCACGATTTCGTGCGCTTCTGAAAGGAGAACCCAAAATGAACGCACTGGTACTTGCGGACAGGAAGAAAACGACCGCCGTGGCGACGGTGGCTGAAGTGGAAGCACAGCAGTTCCTCACCTTCACGCTGGGCGGCGAAATGTTCGCCATCGAGATCAACAACATCAAAGAAATCATCGAATACGGCAGCCTCACCACGGTGCCGATGATGCCGGAATTCGTGCGCGGCGTGATCAACCTGCGCGGGCGGGTGGTGCCGGTGATAGACCTGGCGGTGCGCTTTGGGCGCAAGGCGTCCGAGCCGACCAAACGCACCTGCAACGTAATCATCGAAGTGCAGGCCGAGGAACAAACCCTGGACATCGGCATTGTGGTGGACGCAGTGTCGGAAGTGCTGGAAATCCCCGCCTCCGAGATCGAACCCGCACCCTCGTTCGGCGCGAAAATCCGCGCCGACTTTATTCAAGGCATGGGCAAGGTGGGCGGCGAATTCGTGATCATCCTCGGCCTGGACAAAGTATTGTCGGTCGAAGAAATGTCCATGCTGTCGGGGGGCGGCGCGGCCTAGTACAGCAGCGCGCAAATATCGACAACATTATCCTAAGCCGGACTAGCCGGAACCAAAAAATTTACCGCAGAGACGCTTCAGGCGCTGAGATGCTGTGATTTCTCCGCGCCTGAAGCGTCTCTGCGGTAAAAGCATTTTAGCCGGAGAACAGCACCAGCCGGGTAGGGTCACTGCCATTAACCTAGAAACCTCCGTTGAACGGGCTGGAGTGTGCGGTTTTCCGGGCGCATGGCAAGGCGCAACGACGCGGAATGGTCATTCCATTCCAAGGAGTTGCAACGCCGCCATGCGCCCGGAAAACCGTGCAATCCAGCCCGTAGCGTTCTCACCAAACGGGTACACGCAAAACACATGATAAAGTTGTTTAGAACTACCATGTTACGCATCTTAGCAAGCGGTCAACGGAGGTTTCTAGGATTAAGTTAGGAAAAATCCGTTCGCCCTGAGCTTGGCCTGCCCTGAGCTTCGCCGAAGGGTCGAAGGGTGAACGGATTTTTCCTAACCGGTTGACTGTTAAGCCATTCATGGTTCGGCAGAAGCTCTACCACGAACGGCTTAACTTAATGGCACTGGCCGGGTAGGGTGGACACGCTTTTGTGCCCACGCAGTCAGAGGCGGATATTGCTCACCAGGTTGGAGGTCCAATGACCGCACCGCGTGGGCACAAAAGCGTGCCCACCCTACCCGGCTGGTGCGGGTATCCATGGTCCCGTTCTATAGCAAGTTTCGCAGTCTCGCAATCGCCGAAACGCGCACCGCATTTATTCCCGCGGGAGCGCCGGCGCCGGCGGGGGAATATAGTTTTGTGGAGTTTTACTGCGATGATCCGGGATGCGATTGTCGTCGCGTCGTTTTGCAAGTGCTCAGCCCGGATTCCGGCGATATGCCTTCTCGCGGGAGGAAATTGTCCGGATTGGATTGTTTCCAGCGGGATGCAATGCATACCCGACAGCCTAACGGCTTGGGCACGAGAGGCGCAAATTGCGCCGTGTAGCCATTCTACACAAGCAATTTGCAACGCGGCAGTGCGCCCGCTGGGGGCAATCCAACCGGACAATTTCCCCCGCGCAAGGCATAAGTCTGGGCAACAATCAATTACCCTAGAAACCGCATTTGCTTAACCGCAGAGACGCAGAGACGCAGAGAAACCAATGAGTTACAACAATTTTCCGCTTCACCAAATGGGTAGTGTCGCACGACGCCATAACTCATTGTTTTTTCT
>JBAYVP010000420.1:0-4336 GCA_041674485.1 Sulfuricellaceae bacterium | reverse complement strand
CTCTACTCGACTCATGGCAACAACCCATAAAGACAAAACCTTTTTCACCGCAGAGGACGCGGAGGACGCAGAGGAAACCCCTCATGCTTTTCCTCTGCGTCCTCCGCGTCCTCTGCGGTGAATCGGTTTTTTTCATACGACTGTTCACCGCGCCAAAGTATAACCGGGCACGGCAACATCCTACCCGCCCGTCTCCCCCAGCGTAAACTTGAAATGCGCGCCTTTTCCTTCTTCCGATTCCACCCAGATGCGCCCGTTATGGCGCTCCACCACCTTGCGGCATATTGACAGGCCGATGCCTGAACCTTCGTATTGTCCGCGTCCGTGCAGGCGTTTGAACGGCTGGAACACCCTATCCCGATATTGCGGGTCAATGCCGATACCGTTGTCGCGCACGCCGAGCACCCATACGCCATCGATTTGCTCCGCCGTCAGGGAAATTTCGGGGCGCTTACCGTCAACAAACTTCAGCGCATTGCCGATCAGGTTCTGGTATAGCTGGGACAACAGCGTCAAATCGCCCAATACCGTGGGCAACGGGACGCGGCTTATGGTCGCACCACTTTCCGCGATGCGCAATTCGAGCACTTCCAACGCCCGGTCGGCGGCGGCGTCGAGCGCCACTGGCGCGCGCACCATGGAAACATTGCCGGTGCGCGACAGCGCCAGCAAATCCTGCACCAAGCGCTGCATGCGTTGCGCCGCTTCGACGATGAAAACCAGGTCTTGCGCTGCGCGTAGCGGCAATTCGCCGCCCAGGTCCTTGCGCAGCAAATCGCTGAATGCCACCAGCTTGCGCACCGGCTCCTGCAGATCGTGGCTGGCGACATGGGTGAATTCGTCGAGTTCGTCGTTCACCCGCGCCAGCTCCGCCATGTGGTGAGTCAACGCGGCCTCCGCCGCCCGCCGCGCGGAAATATCGCGCGCCGTGCCGACTGTGCCGATCACCCGTCCTTGCCCGTCGATAATCGGCGACTTGATGGTTTCTATCCAGGTGTCCTTGCCGTCCCTGGTAATCAACGGTTCTTCCACTCTCTTGCGCCGACGGCTGGCCATCACTTCGCGATCGTCGCGGCGATAAAGCTCCGCGATCTCGACCGGCCAGAAATCGTAGTCGGTTTTTCCCACCACCTCGGCAGCGCTCATGCCACATGCCAGGGCGCATGGCTCGTTCACCGCGATATAGCGACTTTCGCTATCCTTCAGCCAGGCCAGTTCGGGAATATTGTCAAGAATGGCGGCTTGGCGTCGCTCGGTTTCTTTGAGCGCGATTTCCGCCTGTTTGCGCCAGGAGATATTATCGAATGTCGCCACGAAATAGCCGCGCTTCGGGCTATAGACCGAAACCGAAAACCATCTGTTCAATTCCCCCACATACGTTTCGAACCGCTCCGGCTCGCCGCCCAATGCAACTCTTCCGTAAATCTCGAACAGTTCGGGATTGGATGCGCGCAAACCGGGAATGACTTCGCTGACTTTTCTCCCGGTAACGTTTTCCAAGCCTGTCAACCTATCGAATGCCGCATTGACGGCGATATAGATAAAATCCTCCGGCTGGCCGTTCTCGAAAAGCATCCTGCAATAGGCGAAGCCATCCTGCATGTTGTCGAACAACGAGCGATAACGGCTTTCGCTGTCCCGGATGTCTTCTTCCGCCTGTTTACGCGCGGTGACATCCTGAAACGACAGGACCGACCCCGAAATTTTATCGTTGTCGCGCACCGGGGCGACCACCATGCTGACCGGGAAGCGGCTGCCATCGCCGCGCAGGAACGACCAGTCGTCGGCCTGAAAGCCGGAGCCGGCGGCCACTGCCTGCCATGCCGGACAGGTGCCGTCGGTAAGACAGATGCCATCCGCCGTCATCGCGTGGACGATATCGTCCAGTTTCTTGCCCTGCATTGCGCTTTCCGCAATGCCAAGAATCTCCTGCGCTTTAGGGTTGGCAAAAATCACCCGGTGCATGGTATCCAGCCCGATCAAACCCACGCCCACCGCATCGGCCAGCGAACGGCTCAGTTCGTTGGCGCGGGCGCGCGCCGCTTCCTCTTCCAGGCGCAGACGCTCGCTGATGTCCAGGATAATCGCCAGGAACACCGGAGGCTCTCCTTGCATGAGCTGTAGCCGGACTTCCACCGGATAAGTCGTACCATCCTTGCGCCGATGAAAAGTCTCGAACAGCAACGAGGGTTGCTCGCCGCTGCGTAGCGGCGCGACCAACCGTTCGAAACCCGCAGGGGTGAACGATGGCTTGAGGTCCAGCGGCGTCATCCGGCGCAGTTCGTCGTCAGAATACCCCAGGTTTTTCCGCGCGCCTTCGCTGGTTTCTAGGAAATACAGCGAGTTGGCATCGAACAGATAGATTTCGTTGAACGAGCTTTGCAGCAGACGCCCGAAACGTTGCGCCAACATTTCCGCCTGCTTGCGTGCAGTGATGTCGGTGGCGATACCGAGTACATGCACTTTACCGTCCGGCTGCGGCAGCGGGCGCTTGATCATCGAGAGCCATACCACCTGACCATCATTCAGAGTAAGCGGCTCTTCCATATCCACGTTCCGGCGCTGGTCGATGACCAGACGATCAATGCGCGAAATCTCTTCGACCTCCTGGTGCTGCGGGAACAATTCCGTCTGGTTGCGCCCGATAAACTGCTCGGGTGTCATACCGAAATAAGCTGCACCCGCCTGGTTGATCAACAACACGATTCCATCCGCATCCTTGACGAAAACGATGCTGGGAATGTTGTCGATTACTTGGCGGACGAAGCGCTGCTGTTGTTCCAACTCGCGCTCGGCCTTTTTGCGCTCGCCTATATCGACGGAAAAGCCCAGTAGCATGGGTTCGCTGCTGCCCGGCAAACGAATGATCTTCTTGCCTGCGAACAACGTGATTTCCTGCCCGTTGATGACCACGCACTCCTCGCGCGTCACCAGCCGCTCCACCGCGAACACCTGTTTATCGTATTCCAGCAGCCTGGCGGCGACCTCAAACGCAAACACGTCGAAATTGGTTTTTCCGACCGCAGCTTCCTTGGCGATGCCCAATGTCCGGGCGGATTCCTCGTTGATCAGCACGAAACGGAAATCCTTGTCTTTGAGGAAAACATTGACCGGTAGCGCATCCAGCACCTGGGAAAAAAGCGACTTCTGCCGGACCGCCTCGGCCATCACCCGCCGGCGTTGCGTGACCAGCATCAGCACCAGTGCAAACATCAGCGTGCTGGTCACCACGCCGCCCAGCAATACCACGACCGGCAGATAGCCACCCACGGCGCCCCCAGCGCGGCTGCCGAAAAAAAACCGCCAATTGCGCCCGCCCACATCTATCCCGGTTTGCAGGGTGAAACGCCCGGCCTTGGCGGCCTGCGCACGCAAGTTGTTACTGCCGTCCACGGCGTAGAGCAGGTTTTCCCGCGTCATCTCCAATGTTTTTTCCGCGAAACTGCCGCCGTCGTAAAGCTCGAAGAACAGCTCTTCCAACGCGCCGAAACCGACAACCTCCTTGAGCAACGACGCCAGTTCGATCCGTGCGGTGACAAAACCGAACAGCGTGGCGCGGCGCGCAGCCACCGAGGAAGGATGGTCGCCGTTGCGGTAAATCGGCAGCACCATCAAAAAATAGCGCGCCTCACCGGGTTGTTCCGCGCCATGCGAATGCCCGCTGGCCGCCAATTGGCCGCTGTCGCGGGCGCGTTCCAACGTCTTGCGGGTATCCGGCTCAGCGCCGCGATCCATTCCAATCAAGTGAAGATTGGTGTTTTCCGGCTCGATGAACTCAATGGGATAATAGCCATCGCGCTTACCTGGAGGGAAAATGGCAAAATTGGAATAACCCACGATATTGATGCTGGCGTCGTTGCGCACGCGCTGCTCGAAATCCACCTTCTCATGCGGCGCGACATAACGGATAAAGGCGAAAGTATGCACACCGGGATGATGGCCTCCCAGTCCGCTTGCAGCAGTGTAGCGCCGCCATTCGTCGCGCGTGACTTCGGCGGAAGCAGCGAACAAACCGCGTGCGCCGTGCAGGGTAGCGCTATAGGCATCCAGACGTTGTTGCACGGCATAAACGGAATCCTTGGTATGGAGAACGAATTCGTGGTGCGCCGTCTTTTCCTCCCAAACCGACACAGTGCGCCAAGCCAGCCCGGTCAGCACCATGCCCACGAGGAACACCAACCACGCCAAATGCGATTGCCCCAATTTATGAATCATCCTAGAAACCTCCGTTGAACGGGCTGGAGTGTGCGGTTTTCCGGGTGCAGGGCAAGGCGCAACGACGCGCAATGGTCGTTCCATTGCCTTCTCTTGTAGTTGCAACGCCGCCATGCGCCCG
>JBAYVP010000419.1:0-4339 GCA_041674485.1 Sulfuricellaceae bacterium | reverse complement strand
GCCGTAGCGTATAAGGGAAAGCTATTTTGACGGGGTTTGCTGTATCAATAGCAAATCCCGTCGAAATTCATATCCCCTGTAAACACGGCCACAAAGGGATTTTAAAACGGTGAAACTTCAGTTACACATCTTGGCAAGCGGTCAACGGAGGTTTCTAGGATGATCCCCTGGCTGGCCGCCAATACGCCGTTTCCGCCATTGGCGACGGCGTTGCGCGAGCCGAACGGGTTGCTTGCGGCAGGCGCCGACCTGTCGCTGCAACGCCTACTCGACGCTTACCGCAACGGCATTTTCCCTTGGTTCAACGAGGGCGACCCTATCCTGTGGTGGAGCCCCGATCCGCGCATGGTGTTGTTTCCCGATGAGTTGAAGGTGGCGCGTTCATTGCGCAAAACATTGCGTGCGCGCCGCTATGAAATCCGCACCGACAGCGCATTTCGCGCCGTAATGCTGGGTTGCGCGGCGACGCGCGACGGCAGTGCCGGAACGTGGATCACCGACGGGATAGTCGCCGCCTACGTCAGGTTGCATGAATTGGGGTGCGCCCATTCAGTGGAAACCTGGATCGACGGCGAACTGGCGGGCGGGCTGTATGGCGTCGCGCTGGGCAGGATGTTTTACGGCGAATCGATGTTCAGCCGCCGAACGGATGCCTCCAAGATCGCTTTTGTCCACTTGGTGCGCCAGCTCCAGCGCTGGGATTACGGCATGATAGATTGCCAGATGAAAACCGCCCACCTTGCCTCGCTCGGGGCGCGGGAAATAGCGCGCGGCGAGTTCGCGCGCCGCCTGACGGCGTTGATCGGCCTGCCCGGCAGAGGTGGCGCGGGCATCAATGAACCTTGGCAGTTCGATCATGACCTTATTGAATGACCTGATACCGCAAACGCTCCAGTTTTACCTGACGGAACCTTATCCATGCGGTTATGTGCCGGGGCGGACGGCGCGCTCGCTGATGGTCGCCCCCAACGAACTGGTCGATGCCGGCGTCTATAGCCAATTGATACACCTCGGCTTTCGCCGTAGCGGGCTGTACACCTACCGCCCACAGTGCCTGGTTTGCAACAGTTGCATTCCGGTGCGCCTGGATGCCGCCGGATTCACGCCCAACCGCACCCAACGGCGCGTGTGGAAACGCCAACTCGGCCTCACGGTTAAGCCGCGCCCGCTGTGTTTCGATTTTGAGCATTATTCGCTGTATCGCCGCTACCAAGCGGTGCGCCACCGTGGCGGCGGCATGGACCTGGACGACGAAGAACAATACCGGCGCTTTCTGCTATCCAGCAACGTCGTCACGCAACTGGTCGAATTTCGCGAGGGCGCTGCGCTACGCATGGTGAGCGTGATCGACGTTCTTTCGGACGGGTTATCGTCGGTTTATACTTTTTTCGACCCGGATATGCCGCAGGCCAGCTTCGGCGTCTACAACATCCTATGGCAGACGGCGCTGTGCCACAGTTTGGGGCTGCCCTATGTGTACCTCGGCTACTGGATTGCCGACAGCGAGAAAATGGCCTATAAGATCAACTTCCAGCCCCTGCAGGGTTTGATCGGCGGCAAATGGCAGCCAATGCCCAAGCCACCCGCAACATCATCGGACGAATAATCCTAGATTCCTCTGTTGACCGCTTGCCAAGATGTGTAGCAATTTGGTTCTAAACAACTTTATCATGTATTTTGCGTTCACCCGTATGGTGAGAACGCTACGGGCTGGATTGCACGGTTTTCCGGGCGCATGGCGGCGTTGCAACTTATCGAGAAGGCAATGGAATGACCATTCCGCGTCGTTGCGCCTTGCCCTGCACCCGGAAAACCGCACACTCCAGCCCGTTCAACAGAGGAATCTAGGATAATCCCAAAATGCACCAATACCTGGATTTAATGCAGCATGTTCTGAACCACGGCCACCGCAAGGACGACCGCACCGGCACCGGCACCCTGAGCGTGTTCGGTCACCAGATGCGCTTCGATCTCGCGGACGGCTTTCCCATCGTCACTACCAAGAAATGCCACCTAAAATCGATTATCCACGAATTGCTGTGGTTTCTGCAAGGCGACACCAATATCCGCTACCTGAAGGAAAACGGCGTGTCGATCTGGAACGAATGGGCCGACGAAAACGGCGATCTCGGTCCGGTTTACGGCTACCAGTGGCGTTCCTGGCCAACGCCGGACGGACGGCACATAGACCAAATTTCCCAAGTTATCGAACAAATCAAGCACAATCCCGACTCGCGCCGCCTGATCGTCTCCGCCTGGAACGTGGCCGATGTGGATAAGATGAAACTACCGCCGTGCCATGCGTTTTTTCAATTCTACGTCGCCCCTTCGACCATTCCCGGGCAGGCCGGCAAACTCTCCTGCCAACTCTACCAGCGTAGCGCCGACATCTTCCTCGGCGTACCTTTCAATATCGCCTCCTACGCCCTGCTCACAATGATGGTGGCGCAAGCCTGCGGACTACAGCCCGGCGATTTCGTGCATACCCTAGGAGATGCGCACCTTTATATCAATCACCTTGAGCAAACCAGGGAACAATTGTCGCGCACGCCGCGCGCCTTGCCGACGATGAACATCAATCCGGCGGTTCAGAACATATTCGCGTTCAAATTCGATGATTTCAACCTGGCCGGCTACGACCCGCACCCCACCATCAAGGCGCCGGTGGCGATTTAGCCTGGATTAAGGGCAGGCGCTGCCCTGCGTCGATTCCGAATTACGTGTGGACAAGCCGGAAAGATATGCGTAGAATGCGCAACATCATGATTTGATTGGGATGTTTATAACTCATTGATTATTGATTGGAATGGGGGGCATCTTGATCGCGTCATTTGCCTGGGTGGTGAAATAGGTAGACACAAGGGACTTAAAATCCCTCGGCTGCAAGGCCGTACCGGTTCGATTCCGGTCCCAGGCACCAATAAAAACAGGCTGTTATGCTATTTGTGTGATACTTAGTGATAATGCGTTATCACGTAAATATTGGCGGAGAGTGTCGGAGAAATTCCGCTTCCTACATTATTTCAATTGCTGGGTAGCTCCATCCAATACGGTGTTCACAACCATTGGAGAGGAAATGCACGTTGGATAATTTGGAAAAGAAGCCAAACATTAAACTGGATGACTTCGACGCTGAGTCTATTGTTTCAGCGTAGTCCTTGAATTTTTTATCGGCAATTGCCACATACTCATGCAGTTTAATATGGTTTTTCTTGGCGATTTTTGCTGATTCATCGTCTAAGTCGTCAGTCCATTTGAATTGATACGGATATAGGAACTTCAAGCGGTTACAGATTTCTGACAACGCCTGCGCGTCGCGTTGGGTTTGTTGGTGTATTTGAACTGACCACGAAGCTGGATCATTTCCTGCTAATCCCCACGTTTTGGCATATTTTTCCAGGCTGGTAAGGTCTTCTACTGACATCCCCAGATTCACCAAAATATCAGTCATCAAAAGTTCCATTTCTGCTTTTTCGACATCGTTTTCGGGCAAGATGCGGTGCCACGGAACATATTCATTGTCATCATCAGTCTCCTTCTTAGAGGGTTTTGACCAAAATATTTTTCGCAGATCGTCGGCGCTGGGTATGTAATATCCAGCTTCGATTCCGCGCACCATTCTGGTAGTGACTAATGAATTTTCTATTTGTTCAAGGATTTTCAATAAAGTCAATTTCTTGCTTTTGTCGGCCAAAAAATAGAGTTTAGGGTCTATTACGGCGGGCAAAAGCTCGCCCCACTGGGATTCGTTTCCGTTTTCCTTCCATTTGCCCAGCACCAACTGCTTGCAGGCATAGTTGTATAGATCAGTGATGACTTTAATCTTGGGTTGGGCATTTCCAAGTATCCAGCGCGACCATTGCCTGCCCCCATGATTATCGCTTCGCCCTTCTTTTGAGTCGTCGTTTTTTGGTATTTTAGGGGTCCATTCGCTCTCAAGTGTAACCAATGTTTTGCCGGACTGTTGTTTTATGTACTTTAGCAGCGCAACAACGGCCACGCCTTTGTCATTCAATTTCGGAGATTTTCTTCCCAATTTACCCCTCAATTCCTGTTAAATCTCTACAAATAAATAATCTACGAATAAATTACGCGATAAATATAATAAAGTCTATAGATAGATTTTTGTTTGTCGCCGACAATGCCACTTTTGACGGCAAAAGTGACGAAAATGAACAATAACGAATTGCTTCAAATGCGTTTTCCGAATCGGATTCGGTGAGTCTGGTCAGCTAAATTGATGGACTGATAATCATGTTCGGTGATGGCAAATATTCAAAACAAGCCCAGTCTGCATGGTTGTAAGCGCGAAAGTGCCGCACTTACAACCATGCACCAT
>JBAYVP010000418.1:0-4348 GCA_041674485.1 Sulfuricellaceae bacterium | reverse complement strand
TAGGATTACACTTGCCAGGGTAAATTTGTTCTCAGCACGGAAAAAACCGATTCACCGCAGAGGACGCGGAGGAAGAGCATAAGGGTTTTCCTCCGCGTCCTCTGCGGTGAAAAAGGTTTTGTCTTTATGGGTTGCCGCCATGCGTCGAGTAGCGTCGCGCCAAGTTTGCCTGGGATTCATGAATGTTTTCCATCATTGATTTTTATCATGAATTTCCGAGAACAAATTTACCCTGTTGCACTTGCTGTAAAGAATAACAACAAAGGGTTGTCCGGTGCTGCGATAAATCCAAAGCGTCGGTAGTAGCCTGCCGCCTGTTCGTCAATGGCATCGACAAAAAGCCCAATGCCGCCGGCCTCTGTGTAGACGCGTTGCGCTCGGGTCAAAGCGCTGACCAGCAATAGTTCGCCAAGCCCTTTGCCTTGGTGCAGTTTGTCGACAGCCAAGCGTCCCAGCCGGACTCCTGGGATACGGCGTGGCAGATTCTTGCGCCAAGCATCCGGCAGGTGGCGGTTTTCAAGTTCGGCAAGCGTTAGCGCATAATAGCCACAAATGTAATCCGGCGCTTCCTCGCGAGTGGCGACGAAGGTCTTTGACAACCCCTTTGCCTGATGCTGGCGGGCAACCTGCCACAGCCAGTTGTTCAGTTCCTGGCGACCACAGTCGAACCCCTGCCGATCATGGCTCCCAGTTAAAGGAAGCACCCGCATCGTCTCTCTTAGCCTCTTGGTAGCGTTTCATGGCAGCTTCCAACCTGGCGTTGGGTTTCGGCGGGTTTTCCATCAGATCGAGCAACCAGTTCCAGTCACGGGGCGACAGGCGGATGATATCCTCCCGCTCTATAACGGACTGTGCCTCCTTCAATGCCGACTGCACCAGAAACTGATTGACCGTGGCGCCCGTCAATGCTGCGGCATGGCACAGCGTTTCATAGACCTCATGGGGGACGCGAGCGCCGATACGATCTTGCTTAGCTATAGCAGTTCCCATCATTTCCTCACTTCGCGTAATCAAGTGGAGTCAGTTTACCACTGTCGCCAAAGTGACGCCAACTGATTTATCCTAAGCCGGACAATTGCCGGAAAAAATATTTACCGCAGAGACGCCGAGGCGCGGAGAAACACAACGGAGGATGAAACCATACAATTACTCTACAAAATCTCTGCGTCTCAGCGTCTCTGCGGTGAAAAAGGATCACCCGGAGAACCGCTCCAGTGCTTGATCTACGATATGTTCTTGTCACAATTGCTTGTGACTTGGCCAGTAAGTGACTAAATTCCTTAGTTGAACGGGCTGGCGTGTACGGTTTTCCGGGTGCAGGGCATGTTACTGTGTTCACGCTCATTCGAACGCTTGCTCATTTCCTGCATCTTTCATTCCGCTATGCCGTTTCGCTACAACCTGCGGTAGAATAATGAGATGCAAATCGCCATCGCCCAAATCAACTGCACCGTCGGCGATCTCGCGGGCAATGCCGCGAAGATCCTCGATTACGCCGAGCGCGCCAAAGCCCAGGGGGCCGCCATCCTGGTCACGCCGGAACTCGCACTCACCGGCTACCCCCCCGAAGACTTGCTGCTGCGCGATGGTTTCTACACCGCCTGCGACCAGCAGCTCTACCGGCTGGCCGCCGACATACAGGGAAT
Source organism: Sulfuricellaceae bacterium (assembly GCA_041674485.1). Taxonomy (GTDB): domain Bacteria; phylum Pseudomonadota; class Gammaproteobacteria; order Burkholderiales; family Sulfuricellaceae; genus JAGXQV01. The sequence goes on along the minus strand of JBAYVP010000418.1, from coordinate 2,702 downwards.
CGCCGTCGTCGTCGGCCACCCGCTGCAGGAAGGGGAAAAGCGCTACAACGCCGCTTCGGTGCTACGCAACGGCAAGGTCGCGGCCACTTACCGCAAGCAAATACTGCCCAACCATTCCGTTTTCGACGAAGTGCGCTATTTCAATCCGGGGTTGGAACCCTGCGTATTCGAAATCGATGGTCTGAAATTCGGCATCAATATCTGCGCCGACATCTGGGAAGAAGGCGCCGCCGGCGATGCGCGACAGGCCGGCGCGGATGTGCTGCTGGTGCTAAACGCCTCGCCTTACCACATGGACAAGCAAATCTCCCGCTTCGACGCGATCCGCCGCCGCATCGGCGAATGCGGCATGCCGGTGGTTTACGCCAACCTGATCGGAGGCCAGGACGAACTGGTGTTCGACGGCGCTTCTTTCGTCATGGATGCCGCCGGTGATCTGGTCGAACAATTGCCCATTTTCGAGGAAGCGCTGGGCATCGTCACCCTGGAAAACGGCGCGCCGATCAAGGGAGCCATCGTTGCGCCATTGCCCTTGGAGGCCAATATTTACCGGGCGCTATGTCTGGGGGTGAAGGATTACGTCGATAAAAACGATTTCCCCGGCGTGGTGCTGGGGCTGTCCGGCGGCATCGACTCCGCGCTGACCCTGGCCGTTGCGGTGGATGCGCTGGGCGCCGCACGGGTGCGGGCAGTGATGATGCCGTCCGAATTCACCGCCGACATCAGCCTGCAAGACGCGCGCGTAATGGCGAAATTGCTCAATGTGCATTACAGCGAGATACCAATCAAGCCGGTGTTCGACGCCTTTCTCAACACCCTGGCGGAGGAATTCGACGACTTGCCCTTCGACACCACCGAGGAGAATCTCCAGGCGCGCATCCGCGGCACGCTGTTGATGGCGCTTTCCAACAAATACGGTTTGATCGTGCTGACCACCGGCAACAAGAGCGAAATGGCGGTGGGCTATGCCACGCTCTACGGCGACATGGCGGGCGGTTTCGCGGTGCTCAAGGATGTGCCGAAAACCCTGGTTTACCGCTTGGCGCACTACCGCAACAGTTTGAGCCATGCTATCCCAGAACGCATCATCTCGCGCAGCCCGACCGCCGAATTGCGCCACAACCAGACCGACCAGGATTCGTTGCCGCCTTATGAGACGCTGGACGCGATCATGGAAGCTTATGTCGAATACGATGTCTGCCCGCACGACATTGTCGCTCAAGGATACAGCGAGCATGATGTGAAACGCGTGATTAAGCTGATCGACATCAACGAATACAAGCGCCGCCAATCCCCCGTCGGGGTGCGCATCACACCGCGCGGATTCGGCAAGGACCGGCGCTACCCGATCACTTCCCGCTATAAGCCGTGGGCGGAATAAGCGTTTTTTAACTATTTTGGAGTTTGAAATGAAAAAAATCGAAGCCATCATCAAGCCCTTCAAGCTCGACGAAGTGCGCGAAGCGCTGTCGGAAATCGGCATCACCGGCCTGACCGTCACCGAGGTCAAGGGCTTTGGCCGCCAGAAGGGGCATACCGAACTCTATCGCGGCGCTGAATACGTGGTGGATTTTCTGCCCAAGGTTAAACTCGAACTGGTAGTCGCTTCCTCCCAGGTGGATTCCGCCATCGACACCATCGTCAAAGCAGCGCGCACCGGCAAGATAGGCGACGGCAAGATATTCGTCACCCCGGTGGAACAGGTAGTGCGCATCCGCACCGGCGAAACCAACGAGGCGGCGATTTAGTCACTTACTGGCCAAGTCACAAGCAATTGGTGACAAGAACATATCGTAGATCAAGCACTGGAGCTGCTTCCCGCAGAAAAACAAGGACAGGATTTACAGGATGGGTTTTCTATCCTGTTCATCCTGTAAATCCTCTCTCAAACGTCTGTTGGCTTCCGGCTTGTTCGGCTTAGGAAGCCTACCGGGCTTGAAACGGCGTCTGAAATAGCGCCATGCGAATGAACGAATCATATATTTCGCCATGTAGAACCGTGTCGAACGGAATGCATCCGGGCGGTCGAAAATGCGTGGAATAACCGTTCTTAAACAACGGCTGATTGACCAATGGCACATCCGCCACGGCTAAACGACGGTCGGCGCTGCAAACGATGCACCCGTAAATTTGAGGTGGCTGCCGCACCCCAGCCGACAATCCGAAGCACCGAAACCCGGCGCCGGAACGCTCCCCGCCGTCGCCTGATTGAGCGCGCATTCGGCGACCGTCGAGCGCCGCACCTCGTATACCGTCACGCCCTGTGCCGCGAGCAGATAGTCGATATGCCAGCGCAGCCGCTTCTCGCACCGCAAATGGCGCGCAATGCGCGCCTCCATGTTGCGCCGGGCGGAACCGGTGTAAACGTAATCCCCCGCCGGAAAGTCGAATTCGCCCAGTTGGCCGATGCGAACGCATAGCGGCTGGGCGAGGCGGATGAAAAGCTGGTAGGTTGCGAATTCTATAAATTAAACCTTTGGCCAATATTGGGTTTTGAGGACATATTTCGGGTTGCGGCAAAGGCTGTTTTAGCCTTGGTGATAAAGCGCATTCCCGACACCTTGTATTGAGGCTTGCCATTTTCCTCCGTTCGTCCTGAGTAAAATATTCGCCCGTAGGTCGAAAGGCGTTGGCAAGAAACAGGGGCTATGGTTGCTGTTTGGCGTTCGTTTAATGGCTTTCATTCCGTCATTATGGTTATT
>JBAYVP010000417.1:0-4374 GCA_041674485.1 Sulfuricellaceae bacterium | reverse complement strand
GCTTCCCAAGAATCCACTGCTACATCTTGAACAACTGACACTGTTAAAACCTCAATAAAACAGCAGGAAATTCAAAGTATAACTAGCGATTGAAAAAAGGGAAACAATTGATAGACAGTTTCTTAGGTGATTTCCGGAAATCACCTTAGTACGCCCGCCTCTATCCCAGCCAGTACGCAGCGCAATATCCCGTAATCGTATTTTCCCTCGAAGGCTTCGAACACCGGTTTCAGTTTGATTTCGCCGCCGGCGATCTGGGGCTGGATGGCTTGCGCAATCGTGGCGGTTTCGGCGCGGGTTAGCGGGAGCACCGCTTCGGGTGTCAGCCAGCCTTGGGCGATGGCTTCGGCGCAGTGGCCGTAGATCGTCGATTCCTTGAATCCGCGCCGTTCGGCGATTTCTTGCGGAGATAGCCCTTGCTGGAAGAGTTGCAGCGTCAGGCTGGCGGTTTCATTCAGGCCGGCAAAACTAGCGGCGGGTGATGGGGATAAATCCATTGTAATAGAATGGCCGAATTCCGCAGCATGTGCGTGGAATACTTCCAGCAGCGATGCGCCGTAGGTTTTGGCTTTGTGGCTGCCGATGCCGCTGATCTGTTGCAGGTCGGCGGCGGATTGCGGACAGTAGCGCACCAGTTCGACCAGCGTGGCGTCCTGGAAAATGACATAGGCCGGCACACCGATTCGTTCGGCAGTCGCCGCCCGCCAATCGCGCAGACCTTGCCACAAGGCGCGCCCGGTTGGGCTGAAGGTTGCGGTGAGCCGGTCGCCGCGCGCTACGGTGCGCACTTTCCGGCGTTGCGTCTGGTTGCGTAGCAAGACCGGCTGCTGGCCTTTCAATACCGCGCGGCTGGTGTCGGTCAGGCGCAATGCGCCGAAGCTGTCATGATCCACCGCCAGCAATCCCCGCGCGACGATTTGCCGGAACACCGCGCGCCACGCTTGTTCGTCCAACTCGGCGCCCACGCCGAAAGTGCTGACTTGGTCGTGCTGCCATTGGCGTACGCGCTCGGTATTGTGCCCCAGCAGCACGTCGATCAGGTGGGCCGCACCGAAGCGCTGGCCGGTGCGGTACACGCAGGAAAGTGCCTTTTGCACGGCCACGCTGCCATCCCAGGTTTGTGGCGGGTCCAGACAGGTATCGCAATTGCCGCATGGCTGGCTGGTCTCGTCGAAGTAGGCGAGCAGATGAACGCGGCGGCAGGAAATGCTCTCGCACAAGGCCAGCAACGCATCCAACTTGGCCGTGGATACCTGCTTGTACTGTTCGTCCGCATCGGACTGCTCTATCATGCGCCGCTGTTGCACTACATCGCCCAGGCCATAAGCCATCCAGGCATTGGCCGGCAGGCCGTCCCGCCCGGCGCGACCGGTTTCCTGATAATAGCCTTCGATGCTCTTGGGCAGGTCGAGATGGGCGACAAAGCGCACGTCCGGCTTATCTATCCCCATGCCGAAAGCGATAGTCGCCACCACAACCACGCCATCCTCGCGCAAAAAAGTCTCCTGATTGCGCTTGCGCGCATCCATGACCATCCCGGCATGGTAAGGCAGCGCGCGTATCCCTTGGGTGGCAAGCCACGCGGCGGTTTCCTCCACTTTTTTGCGCGACAGGCAATAGACGATGCCGGCATCCCCCTTGTGCTCGCTTTGGATGAATTCCAGCAACTGGGTTCGCGCGTTAATTTTCTCGACGATCTGGTAGCGGATGTTTGGCCGGTCGAAACTATCCAGGAACACCGGCGCATCTTCCAGCTTGAGGCGCTCAATGATTTCCTCGCGGGTAAGCGCATCCGCCGTGGCGGTCAGCGCAATGCGCGGAACCGCCGGGAAACGCTGGTGCAGTACGGAAAGCTGGATGTATTCGGGGCGGAAATCGTGCCCCCATTGGGATACGCAGTGCGCTTCGTCGACCGCAAACAGCGCGATGCCCGGTGCTTGCTGCGCCCGTTCGAGCAGTTGCAGGAAGCGGTTGGTGAGCGCGCGCTCTGGCGCCACGTACAGCAGATCGTAAGCGCCCGCCAGCAGCCCGCGCTCGACAGCGCCGGCTTCCTCCGTCGAGAGCGTCGAATTGAGGCAGGCGACGCGCACCCCCAATTGCCGTAGCGCCATCACCTGATCGTGCATCAATGCGATCAGCGGCGACACCACGATGCCCACACCGGGACGCAGCAACGCGGGAATTTGGTAACACAGCGACTTGCCGCCGCCGGTCGGCATCAACACCAGACTATCGCCGCCCGCCGCCAAATGTTCGACGACCTCCTGCTGCCGTCCGCGAAAAGCAGGGTAGCCGAAGACTTCATTGAGCAGGGTGAGAGGCGTAGTCATGTTATGCGCTCCGCAGCAACGTAAATAAACACAAGTTTATCCCAATAGCCTTTCGGATTTGAACATGCGGGGAAAATCGGCTGCAAAGCTGTAGATCAAGCACTGGTGCGGCTCCCCGCCCTGAAATGCGGTTGCCGCTTTGTGATTTCCCCGCGTCTCAGCGGTTCAACTATACCTTGCTCGGCCACAAATTGCGGATTTAGCCGCGTCTCGCGGGATGCGATTGCTGCGCAAATTGCGCCGTGTGGCTGTTCCACACAAGCAATTTGTAACGTAACAGCGCGCCCGCGAGACGATGGATAAATCGGTAAATTGTGGCGAGGCAAGGTATACATGGAGCCTTTGACCAGGACATTTCCTAGCGCAGCATCTGGCCGCAATCAATGCGTGACAATATTTTTTCCGGTTTCCACGATAGCCGTTTCTGCCCTGTCACCCTGAACGCCAGCCGTTTCCGGGGATAAATCCCCCTGGTGTAGCGCCAAGCTTTTTCAACCGGGTAAAATCTGTTACCCTTTCAAACTTTCATAACTTTCAGGCCATAGACTAACCATGAGCGAATTTCTCTTTACCTCCGAATCCGTTTCCGAAGGCCATCCCGACAAGGTTGCCGACCAGATTTCCGATGCCGTGCTCGACGCCATCCTGGCGCAGGATCACAAGGCGCGGGTTGCTTGCGAAACGCTGGTTAGCACCGGGCTGGTGGTTATTTCCGGCGAAATCACCACCCACGCGGCGGTCAACTATATCGACGTGGCGCGCGCCGCCATCAAGCGCATCGGCTACAACAGCTCCGACATCGGCTTCGATTATTACACCTGCGCGGTGCTGACTGCGCTGAACAAGCAGTCGCCGGACATTGCCCAAGGCGTCAACCGCACGCCCGAGGAAGAAATGGACCAGGGCGCCGGCGACCAGGGCTTGATGTTCGGCTATGCCTGCGACGAAACGCCGCAACTGATGCCGATGCCGATTTACTATGCGCACCGTTTGATGGAACGCCAGGCGCAATTGCGCAAGGACGGACGCCTGCCCTGGCTGCGTCCCGACGCCAAATCGCAGGTCACTATCCGTTACGTCGATGGCAAGCCGCAACAGGTTGACACCGTGGTAATTTCCACCCAGCATCATCCCGACGAATCCCATGCGCAAATCTCGGAAGCCGTGATTGAGGAAATCGTCAAGCCGGTGATCCCGGAAAAACTGCGCGCCGCCAACATCCGCTACCTCATCAACCCGACCGGGCGCTTCGTGGTCGGCGGACCGATGGGCGATTGCGGCCTGACCGGGCGCAAAATCATTGTCGATACCTACGGCGGCGCAGCGCACCACGGCGGCGGCGCATTCTCCGGCAAGGACCCGTCCAAGGTCGATCGTTCAGCCGCTTACGCGTGCCGCCATGTCGCCAAGAACATCGTCGCCGCAGGTCTTGCGAGCAAATGCGAAGTGCAGGTGGCTTACGCAATCGGCGTTGCCAAACCGGTGAGCCTGATGGTCGATACTTCCGGCACCGGCAAGATTTCGGACGAGAAAATTGCTAAACTGATAGAAAGACACTTCGACCTGCGCCCGCGCGCAATCATCCAGAGCCTCGACCTGCTACGCCCGATCTACGCCAAAACCGCCTCCTACGGCCACTTTGGCCGCGACGAACCGGAATTCACCTGGGAAAACACCGACAAGGCAGCGGCACTCAAGGCGGACGCCGGCTTGTAGTCAAATCTCAAAGCGTGGATAAAATTACCCACGCTTGCCATCTTGCTCCGTTCGTCCTTCGACAGGCTCAGGATGAACGGAGCAAGATGGCAAGCGCGCCGTGTACGCCAGCCTGATGAAATAAAATCCGTTCATCCTTCGATCCTTCGGCGAAGCTCAGGACAAACGGATTTTATTTCATCAGGCTGGTGGCTGTCTGCACCGGCTAGTACAGCAGCGCGCAAATACTGATAACACTGCATAATCCTAGAAAGCTCAGTTGACCGCTTACCAAGATGTATAACACAGTGGTTTTAAACAACTTTGTCATCTATTTTGCGTCCACCCG
>JBAYVP010000416.1:0-4382 GCA_041674485.1 Sulfuricellaceae bacterium | reverse complement strand
TTGAACGGGCTGGAGTGTGCGGTTTTCCGGGTGCAGGGCAAGGCGCAACGACGAAGAATGGTTGTTCCATTCTGAGAAGTTGCAACGCCGCCATGCGCCCGGAAAACCGTGCAATCCAGCCCGGAGCGCTCTCACCAAACGGGTGAACACAAAATATATGACAAAGTTGTTTAGAACCGCCATGTTACACATCCTGGCAAGCGGTCAACTGAGCTTTCTAGGATGATACACATCCTGCCATACCCGATGGTCTGCGTGAGCCGTCATCGACTTGAACAGCATGGCGCCGGAAAGCGAAGCCACCACCGCCAATGCCTCCGTTGCGGACAATCCCATACTCATAAACCCTGACCGTGCAGTCGCGGTAAAGACCGCCACTCCGTAGCGAGCAACAATCGCTTTGATGTCGGCCAGATCGTAATGGGCTTTGCGTTTTTCCATAGACATAATCTTATGGATAACATGGATATTTATCAAGCATATTTATGGAATGCATTAATTCAAGGAGAATTGCACCGGCACTTACACAGTTCAACGCAGAGTTTTTGTTTCAGCACCGTTTAGTCCAAACCACGCCACGCGCACGAAACGCTATAAAGTGTTTCCGCCATCATACGGTACAAATTCCCTGAAAGCCAACCGCAGAAAATTCCCCTCGAACGGCGCCCAATAGGCATAATTTCAGTATTTTGATACACTGAAAACTAGGGTTCGCGCCTCTGACATGGGCTATATTTTACGAAACTCTCAGGGTAAATTTGTTCTCAGCACGGAAAAAACCGATTCACCGCAGAGGACGCGGAGGACGCAGAGGAAAACCCTCATGCTCTTCCTCTGCATCCTCTGCGGTGAAAAAGGTTTTATCTTTATGGATACCCCTAGTGTCAGCCATTTTTCCGGTGGCCTCCCCATCATCTGTTAAAATGCATCCAACATATTTGCCAAGGAGCATCCCATGTGGAAGACATGTCTCACCGTAATGTTCATTGCGGCGCTCATGGGTTGCCAAAAATCCTCACCCCAAAATACGGAACCTCTGCAGAAAATCACCGTCGCCTATACTTTCCAACCGCAAAGCACCCTCGTTCACGTCGCGACGGCAAAAGGCTATTTTACCGACGAGGGGCTGGTCGTTCAGCCGCTGATGCATACCTATGGCAAAGCTGCGCTGCAATCGCTGCTTGATCGCCAAGCCGACTTTGCAACGGTCGCGGAAACCCCAGTCATGTTCAGCGTACTCAAGGGCGATAGGATTTTCGTGATCGCCAATATCGAAGCAAGCACCATGAACAACGCAATTGTGGCAAGAAAAGATGCCGACATCTCCGCACCCGGAGATTTGAAGGGAAAACGCATCGCCTACACGCCGGGCACCACGTCCGATTTTTTCCTGGATTCGCTGTTGACGGCAAACGGTTTCACCCGCAAGGAAATCCAGCCCGTCGCGCTGAAACCCGAGGAAATGCAGGATGCTATCATAGCGAAAAAGATCGATGCGGCTTCCACCTGGAACTATCCGCTGACCCAAATTGCCAAGCAGCTTGGCCCTGATGGAACGATCATTTACGATCGGGAAATCTATACCGAAATCTTCAACATCGCCGCAAGACAGGATTTTGTCCAAAAAAATCCAGAGACGGTCAAGCATTTTCTCCGCGCCTTGATCAAGGCGGAAAATTTCGTGGCGAAGAATCCGGACGCGGCGCAGACCATCGTATCCGCCGCCACGAAAATAGATAAAAGCCTCATCCGCGAAGTCTGGAACGCGTTCAATTACCATGTCGTACTTGATCAGGCGCTCCTGATCACGCTGGAAGATGAAACCAGATGGGCGATGAAAAACAAGCTGACGGACCAGACCGTCATGCCGGACTACCTGAGTTACATTCATCTCGACAGCCTCAAGGCGGTCAAGCCCGAAGCCATCAAGATGAACCGGTAGGTTTCATGCGCATCACTACCCGCTTAAGGCTGCTGTCCAGTATCACGCTGGCGGCCCTCTTCTTCCTGACGCCGGTTGTCGTCTGGTCGTTCATCGAATTCAACCGGGCAAAAAACGATTACCTTCTGGCCGACACGATCAAGGTTAATTTTTTCGAACGCGCTTCATTCGGGGATCAATATTTCCTCTATCGCGAAGACCGGGCACGGATGCAGTGGGATAAAAGCAAAGAAATGTCCGACAGCCTGTTGCATCAGGCCAGGATTCAATTCCATGATGAAGAAAGCCTGCAAACCTTGGAACGGTTGCGCAGTAATATTAAAGACAGCGCGGCTATTTTTCACCGCATCGTCAACAACACTGCGCTATTGAAAACCGCCGTCGGCAACCGCCCGGTTTACGAAGAACTCGACAAAAGACTTTATAGCCAACTGCTGCTGGAAGCCAACGCCGTCCGCGATGCGGCAACCATGCTAAAGGATACGGGCGCACGGCGCGTCGAGCAAACCTACCGGCGCCTGATCCTCATTATCGGCTTGTTCGCGGTTACGTTGGCGTTCACCACCATCCTGACCTCGATACAGATCGTCCGGTTGATCCGCAAACGCCTGGCGCCGCTGCACGATGGCGCAAAAATCGTTGCCGACGGCGACCTGGATTATCGGATTCCGCTTGACGGCACGGATGAATTTTCCGATCTCTCTCTGTCCATCAATGCCATGACGGACAAACTCGTTGCGGAAATCACCGAGCGCAAGCGGTTCGAGCAGGAAAAGGAACAGTATTTCAGATTTTTCCTGCTTTCGACCAACCCCATGTGCATTGCCGACCCTTACGGTCGCTTCAGACAAGTCAATCCGGCTTTCTCACACCTGATCGGCTTTAGCGAAAGCGAACTGATAACCCGGCCTTTTTTGGAATTCGTCCTGCCGGAGGATCGCCGGAAAACTGCGGATGAAATGAAACAGCAGGTGGAAACCCGCACATCCCTGCATTTTGAAAATCGCTATGTGTGCAAGGACGGCACGGTAAAACTCTTGTCGTGGACGGCCTATTTCGACAAGAACGATGGCGTTTCTTATGCCACGGCGCACGACATCACCGAGCGCAAACAAGCCGAGCAGGCTCTGGCCGAGAGCGAGAGCCGCTTCCGCGAAATATTCAACACCATCAGCGATGCAATCTTCATACACGATGCAACAACGGGCCGCATCATTGATGTCAATCGCCGCATGTGCGAAATGTACGGCTTTACCCGTGAAGAAGCCATTGCCTGCGGCCCCGACGACTTGAGCGCCGGTGCGCCCCCTTATTCGTCCGCCGAGGCCATCGAAAAAATTTGCCTGGCACACGCCGCAGGACCGCAGACTTTCGATTGGCTGGCGCGCGCCCGCGATGGGCATCTTTTTTGGACCGAAGTAAGCCTGCGATTCGCATCCATCGGCAGCCAACAGCGGATTTTGGCCGTGGTGCGCGACATCACCGAGCACAAACGCATGGAGGAAGAACTGCGGCGGATGAATGAAACGCTGGAACAACGCGTCCAGGAAGAAACCGCCAAAAACATGGCGCAGGAACGCCTGCTGATCCAACAATCCCGCCTGGCGGCAATGGGCGAAATGATAGGCAACATCGCCCACCAGTGGCGCCAGCCGCTCAATGCGCTGGGTCTGTTAATCAGCAACATCAAGGACGCCAACGATTACCATGAACTCGACACGGCAATGATAGATGAGCAGGCGGCGATAGGACGGCAATTGATCGAAAAGATGTCGACCACGATTGACGACTTCCGCAATTTCTTTAAGCCGAACAAGGAAAAACAAAGCTTCCTCGCATCCGATGGCGTGGCGGAAGCCGTCAAACTGGTCAGCCACAGTTTCAAGAACAACAATATCGAGATCACCGTGGACAAGAACGCCGGGAATTGTTGCGCCCAGGGTTATCCCAACGAATTCGCGCAGGTCGTGCTGAATGCGCTGAGCAACGCCAAGGAGGCCATCGTCGGCAAAAAAATCGCCGGTAAAGTCCGCGTTACGGAGGAAGTGACGGAAAACAGCGTGATCGTCAGTATCCGCGACAATGGCGGCGGCATACCCGAAGAAATTATGGGCAAAGTGTTCGACCCCTATTTCACCACCAAGGAAAAAGGCACCGGCATAGGGCTGTATATGTCGAAAATGATTATGGAACACATGAATGGCAACATCGACATCCGAAATATCGAAGGCGGCGCGGAAGTGCGGCTTACCCTGCCGCTTGCTGCGGATTCCGCTTAAAAATGTTTTTCCGGGAGGTCTAAATGTATTTCGCGCCTTACTACAATTGACCGATTTATGCGCAAATTGTGGCCGCGCAAGGTATAGGATTACACTTGCCAGGGTAAATTTGTTCTCAGCACGGAAAAAACCGATTCACCGCAGAGGACGCGGAGGAAGAG
>JBAYVP010000415.1:0-4411 GCA_041674485.1 Sulfuricellaceae bacterium | reverse complement strand
TGGGCGAGCCGGCGAAGCTCAAGCGCCAGACGCTGGGCATTTACGTGCTGCTGTTCCTGCTCGTATTGCTGGTGGTGTCGTATAAACTGAAGGAAGAATACTGGAAGGATATTCATTGACCTTCCTGCGGTCGCAGTAGCACAATTCAGCGGGGACGGGCGTAAAGCCCGTCCCCGTTTGTTTTCATAGGGCAAATCGGTAAATTATGGCAATTACGGCGAGGTAAGGCATCCACTAAAAAACGTTACCGCCTACCAAGGCTATCGAAATGCGGCGCTTTTATCGAATTTCAGCTTCCCGGTTTTTGGTTAATCCTAACCCGGACAAGCCGGAACCAAAAAACGTACTCACGCGAAGCTGCGAAGAACGCGAAAAAAAACCAAGGCAGGTTTGGTTTTTTTCGCGGCTTCGCGGCCTCGCGTGAGAAATTCTTCTCGCAAATGGCGAAGACCTAAGCCGGACTATTGCCGGAACCAAAAAACATTCACCGCAGAGACACTTCAGACGCCGAGAAAGACATCACAAGGAGAAGCCGGGTTCTCTGCGTCTCCGCCTTCTGCATAAGTAACGATGGAGCGCGGAGCAGGGTAAATTTGTTCTCGGAAATTCATGATGAAAATCAATGATGCCCAGCATTCATGAATCTCGGGCAAGTCGTAGGGTGGATAAGCGTAGCGCATCCACCGAATCAGCGTAGAAAGGTGGATGCGCTACGCTTATCCACCCTACATTTTCCCGAGAACAAATTTACCCTGGAGCGCGGAGCAACGCCGCTTGACTCAGCGCTTCGCGAATATCTGGAAATGCGACACGATTTCCTCCAGTTCGGCGGCAGTATTTTGCAATCCGTCAGCCGCCAGTTTGGCTTGTTGCGCCAGTGCCATGTTGTCTTCCACCAGGCCGGAAATCTGTTCCATGTTTTGCGCCACCTCATTGCTTGCGGCTGCCTGTTGTTTTGCCGCTGCGGCGATGTGCTGCGCCATGTCGGTCATTTCTTCGCTGCTGGCGGTGATGCGGTTCAGGGTTTCGCCACTGGCGCGCATCATGCTGATGCCGTCTTCGACCTCGGCAACGGCGTGATCCATAGATGCCACTGTCTGCTGGGTGACGTTGTGGATTTCCTCCACCATTGAATTGATGTCCGTGGTGCTGCGCGCGGTGCGTTCCGCCAGCTTCCTGACTTCGTCCGCCACGACGGCGAAACCGCGACCGGATTCTCCGGCGCGGGCGGCTTCGATTGCGGCATTCAACGCCAGCAGGTTGGTTTGGTCGGCGATTTCCTTGATGACCTGGGTAATGTCGCCGATTTTCTGGATGGCCTGGTTCAGGTCGGTAATGGTGCTGCTCGACGCCTGCACCGCCGCTACCACTCGCACGGTGGCTTCCATGCTCTTTTCCATGTTGTGCCGGCTATCGCTTACGATTACCTGGGAATTGAGCGCCGCGCGCGCAGTGCCGTCGGCGCTGTCGGCCACCTCTTTCGCCGACTGGCTGAATTCCTCGGTCGCCGCCGCAGTGCTTTGCGCGCGGTCGTGCTGCATTTCGGATTGCGTCACCACGCCTATCATCTCAACCAGCAAATCGCCGCTGCGGGCGTCGATTGCGCGCGATGCCGCAGTGATTTCGTCCAGCATCACCTTGAGGTGGACCTGCATGATGGCGAGCGAAGTCAGTACGCAACCGGCCTCGTCCCGCCCGGAAATGTTGATTTCATCGGTCAGATCGCCTTGGGAAATACGGTCGAAATGGCGCATGGCCTGGCGCATCGGCTTGACGATGGCGCGCAGCAACAGCAATGCCGCCGCCAGCACCAGCACCAGCGCCACCACGGCGCCGGCTGCGCTGAAATTGCGGATGTTCAGGTAACGCGCTACAGCCGCCGCGTATTCCTGCTGCGAAGCTTGTTTGATGGCATTCAGCAGAATCACGACCTCGGCGTGGGCTTCTTTATAGGTGGGGTTGAGTTGCTTCAGCAGGATGGCATTGGCCTTGTCGTAATCGCCCGCCAGCAACGCGGCGCGCGCCGGCTGGAGACCTTCCTTCACGTAGCGGGCGCGCGCCGCGTAATATTTTTCCGCTTGCGCTTGCAGTTCCGGCGCCATTTCGCGTTTCTTGAATTCCTCCCACAGCACGGTAATTTCGTCGCGGTTCCTGATGATGGCATCGGTATACGTGGTGAGCGGTTCGTCGTTGAGCATCGCGGCGTAGGGATTGGCAGGGTTGTGTTGCAAGCCCAGCATCACCAGCGCACGGTTTTCGTTCATCAGCGCATTGATCCGCCACAACATGTCTACCGGCTCCAGACGGTTGCGGTAAGAGAAATCCAGCGCCTGATTGGAAAGCGCGGTGGCGTTCAGCCCTACCAGCGCGCTGCCGACCAGCATCAGCGCCATGAATCCCATGACCGCCAGCAAGCGCGTCCGTATGGTCAAGCGCCGCATCCAACCGGGGCTGGTGTCGAGCGCTTCCTTGGTTTCGTTAAGCTTGCGGTACAGCGCATCGGCCTGCCTCACCTGCTCCCGGCGCGGTTCGGAGCGCACCGACATATAACCTGTGGTCCGGTCGTTTTCGCGTATCGGCGCCACGAAAGCATCCACCCAGTAGTAGTCGCCGTTCTTTGCGCGATTTTTCACGACACCGCGCCACGGCAACCCTTCCTTAACGGTGCGCCACAGGTCTGCGAACGCCTGGGGCGGCATGTCGGGGTGACGCACCAGGTTATGGTTCTTGCCGATCAACTCGGCGCGGCTAAAGCCGCTTATCTCGACGAAGGCATCGTTGGCGTAGGTAATCGCACCCTTCAGGTCGGTTTTGGAAACCAGGTATTTTTCATGCGGAAAAGGAATTTCGACTTGGCTGACGGGCTGGTTGATCTTCATATTTTCTCACAGACAATAGGCTGAGCGCCGCCGGAATCAGGGACGCAAACTGGGGAAGCGTTACCTCAAGGGTATGCAGGGGCAAGAATGGGCTATTGCTCGATACGCAACAACGAACCACAAGGCATCATAAGATCATGCCAACTGTTTCCGGCAAAATCTATAAGGGAATACGCTATTTTGCGTAAGGGAACGACTATTCGTATGTAGGGGAACCCCTAACGAAGCTTAAGGAAAAGGCTGGAAATACGGCATTCGACGGCAGTAAACCGAATCATGCCGGCCTGCCTGTCTGCACAACCTACGTTATTTTTAATCCGTTCACCCTGAAGCCCAGCCTGCCCTGAGCTTCGCCGAATGGGCGAAGGGTGAACGGATTAAAAATAATGTAGAAAGGCATAAACCTAAGCCGGACGATTGCCGGAGCCAAACAGGATGTAGGGTGGATAAGCGAAGCGCATCCACCGAACGGTGTCCCGGAATGTTCAGGTGGATGCGCTTCGCTTATCCACCCTACCAAAGAGCCGCGCCAGTGCTTGATCTACGACACATTCTTCGCAAAAAATGTAAAGACTTGGCCGATAAGTTACTAAAATCCGCCGTTCAATCCGCAGATTACGCAGATTAACGCAGATTTTCAAAGCGTTGTCGGCGAGTGTCGCATCACCCATTCGGTTGGGCGACAATCCAGGATTACCTGTTGTTTAATCGGCGAAAATCTGCGTAATCTGCGGACAACTGAGTTTTTTAAGATAAAAAAACCGGCTGAATGCCGGTTTTTTTAAGCGCCGAGGAAAGATTACTTGGTGGTCATAATCCAGGCGACGATTTTCTTGATGTCCTCGTCCTTTACCGCAGCGTTGCCGCCCTTGGCGGGCATCGGAATCTGACCCCAGACGCCCGTGCCGCCGGCGATTACTTTCTTGGTCAACATATCCACGGCCTTGGCATTGCCGGCATATTTCTTCGCCACATCCTTGTAGGCCGGCCCCACGACTTTCGTGGCTACCTGATGACAAGCCATGCAACCGCTTTTCTGAGCCAAGGCTGTTTCATCCGCTGCCAATGCAGGACCGGCA
This sequence comes from Sulfuricellaceae bacterium, assembly GCA_041674485.1. Classification (GTDB taxonomy): domain Bacteria; phylum Pseudomonadota; class Gammaproteobacteria; order Burkholderiales; family Sulfuricellaceae; genus JAGXQV01. The sequence goes on along the minus strand of JBAYVP010000415.1, from coordinate 453 downwards.
AGCAATAGACCCGTAGCGGCAATCATACCCATCCAACGTGCTTTCATCGAAACGCTCCTTAAATTTTTGTTAAACGTTAAAATCCTAACTAAGTTTGCCCGCTTTGCAAATCAGCCGATGGCTCGGGACTTGTTGTAGGCGGCAATATGGGTAACGCGTAGTCTAGCCATGCGTTGACAAAGTTGCCATGCACTTCGGATATACCTTGCCAAATTTAGCGCGGCAAAATTTTCTTGCCGCCTTCCCGATAATCCTAGAAAGCTCAGTTGAACGGGCTGGAGTGCGCGGTTTTCCGGGTGCAGGGCAAGGCGCAACTCCTTGGAATGGTTATTCCATTCCAAGGAGTTGCAACGCCGCCATGCGCCCGGAAAACCGTGCAATCCAGCTCGTAGCGTTCTCACCATACGGGTGAACGCAAAATATATGACAAAGTTGTTTAGAACCACTATGTTA
>JBAYVP010000414.1:0-4440 GCA_041674485.1 Sulfuricellaceae bacterium | reverse complement strand
GACGCAGAGGAAGAGCATGAGGGTTTTCCTCTGCGTCCTCCGCGTCCTCTGCGGTGAAAAAGGTTTTGTCTTTATGGGTTGCCGCCATGAAGATTGCCTGGGATTCATGAACATTTTCCATCACTGATTTTCATCATGAATTTCTGAGAACAAATTTACCCTGCCTCTAGCCTCTAAACAACCTTATACTAACACTAAACCCACCGGTGTTCCGACAAGTGACCATACCCCGTTTTTATTTCCCCGACAATCTGGCATGTGGCATGAAAACCGCGCTGCCGACACAGGCGGCGCATCATGCCGCCAAGGTGCTGCGCCTGAACATCGGCGATGAAATCACCCTGTTCGACGGCAACGGCGGAGAATATGCCGCACTCATCAACGACCTGGGCAAACACGGCGTCACCGTGCAAATCGGCGCACACCGCGCTGCAGAACGCGAATCGCCGCTTTCCGTCACCTTGGCGCAGGCGGTTTCGTCCGGCGACAAAATGGACCTCACCCTGCAAAAAGCCACGGAACTGGGCATCGCCCGCATCCAGCCGCTGGAAAGCGTGCGCAGCGTGGTGCGTCTGTCCGGCGAACGCGCGGATAAGCGCGTCGCCCACTGGCAAGGCGTGGTGATCTCCGCATGTGAGCAATGCGGTCGCAATAAAATTCCGGAAGTAGCACCCATCAGCCGCTTCCACGATTGGCTGGCCGTAGAGGAAAAATCCCACCTGCGCCTGATGCTGTCGCCGGGCGCGCCCAAGCACCTGCGCGACCTGCCCAAACCGGAATATCCGATAACCCTGCTGGTCGGACCGGAAGGCGGTCTAGCCCCCGCTGAAATCGCCTCGGCGCAGCACGCCGGATACACGCCGATCCGGCTGGGCGCCCGCATCCTGCGCACCGAAACCGCAGCACTGGCTGCACTGGCGGCGATGCAGGTGTTATGGGGGGATTTTTGATCCTAAAAAACTCAGTTGTCCGCAGATTAGCGTAGATTTTCAAAGCATTGCCGACGAGTGTCGCATCACCCATTCGATTGGGCGACAATCAGGATTACCTGTTGTTTAATCGGCGGAAATCTGCGTAACCTGCGGACAACTGAGTTTTTTAGGATAATCTTTAAAAGAGGCGCCGGATATTTTCAGCGCCTCTCAATGGCTTACGCGCTAAGCGAAAGTTGCGGGTACTCGTATTCTCTGATCCTTTCTCTCATGCCTTCCGGAAAGCGAATGATCTTCTTATCGTGGTTGGCGAAAACGATTTGCTGATACCCCCTTGAGACAAGCTTGCCGCCAACGTAAAACCTAAACAGCAAATTGAACGAACATTGCTTTACATTATAGGCGTTCAACAGGCATTCCACTTTCTGGAAAGGAAAAGTTTCCTGCGCGTAATCCTGATGCGCGCATTTTGTGATGAGAACGCCCAGTGATTTCAGCATATCTTCACAAATGCATTGAAAGAACCATTGCTCGCGACAAACCCCTTGCCATTCGAAATACCTGGCAAAATAGGTGTTGCCGTAGGCATTGGAATCTTTCAGGCAAATGTCGATGGTGTGGTGGAAAGTTTTCGCCCGACATTCGTTTTCGGGAAGCTCAAACGGGGTGGTGGATAGGTGGTTCGATTGCAGATTTTCTCTTGACATGATGGTCTCCCAAAGTTGAAAAAGACAGGCTGCACAGTGCAGCCGCCGATGCGCCCTTTTGGGCGCATCACTTTGGATGATATTTCACGCGGTCTGAGAAGGACTTGCGGGTCGGTTAAATAGGAATAATGGATGAATCACACGGGTGGAAACTCAAGTATGAAAGTCGTATATTCGCCCTCGCGCGAATTGCACTTGATGCTTCCCTTGAAAGCGGCCATTACTTTTTTGCAAAACGATAGCCCGATTCCAGCGCCGCCTCCTTTCCGTTTGGTGCTGTAAAAAGAATCGAAGATATGGGGAAGCACTTTTTTGGGGATGCCCGGGCCGGTGTCGGTGATTGAAAGAATGTTGCGCCCATTCGCCGTTTTTGCCGAAATCAGAATTTCTCCTTTGCCGGACAATTTCAGTGCATAAATTGCGTTCTTCAATAAGTTGAACAGCACAAAAATCAGAAGCGTATCCGAGCCGTGGAATTCAAAATTATCTGCAACAGCTACATCGACTTTCTCCCGATCTCCTTCCGCGAAAGGGTAACGCTCCAGCGCTTCGACAATGCAGGCTTCGATAGAATAGCGTTCGAAGGAAATACTATCGGGGCGCTCCATTGATGTCGAAGCCAGCATCATGTCGATCATCGCGTTCGATTTGTCCACTTCATTGGCGATTCGTTCGGACAACTCCGTCAATATGCTCAAATGTCTGTTGCGGATGCTTGCTTTGATCAGCTTGTTTTCAACAGCCAGCCGGTAGCCTTCGAGCAGTGTCGGAAAATACTGGGTGATGCCTGTCGCCTGCATGCGGATAATGGCAAGCGGTGTGCGCATTTCATGGGCAATTGCCCCCGCCAACGCCATCGGGTTGAGCAGGTCGTATTTGACAATCGCAATGGTTAGGAATCCTAATGCGATCGCAGTGAATACCAATCCTGGTGGGTAGAATTCGAAACCATAATTACACAAGTAATCTATTGCGGCAAAAAGGAATATAAGAAGTCCGACAAGACACAAGCGGAGCCTCGTTTGCAAATTGTCGGTGGCATTTTTTTGCGCGACATAGGTGATGAATAAGCCCCGGTTCACCACAAAAAAAGTTTGCAGCAAATGAATGGGATGCAGTACGCCGGCCTTGGGATAATATCCCCAGTAATAGCGATAAAATCCCGAAACAAAAAGGTCTGAACTGAGCAGGAAAACGGCCAGGATTGCCGCCACTGCGTAGGAGAGATAGATATAACGACGCTCTTCATGCCGCCCGCAGATTTCCGATAGGAAGTGGTATACGCTGCTGGGTAGAAACAGGATGAAAAAGTAACCGAATTTCACCAAGTAAAGAGCGATGATCGGGTCTTGAATCTGAAAAAGAACCGCCCAGGTTGACTGCCAAAAGAAGGTTGTGATGCATACCAGGAAAAAACTGGCGCTAATGCGACTTATGCCTCGGCTGGCAAGCGCATAAAACCCATAGCTCAGGAATAATATTGATATGGCTGCGGGCGGAAATGAATACATTTGAGTTATTCTTTCAGAAGATTTTTTTGATTTTTATACAACGCTTAAATAATTGGCAGCAGCGGCATTGCGGTCAAGTTCCTGTGTTTCCATGGAAACACAGGAAACACAGCCGCTCAAATAAATGACATCGCAATATATACCTGTCATGCGGAGTCGGTCAAATGGTTTTCATATGCCCCTGTTTCTGCTGGCTGGCGAGTGAATGCAGGAAGTGATGGACAGAATCGGGCTGATGGAGAAAATCGGAGAGAAATATTTCCGCACTTACAAAATTGCCGTCGAAGCGCTTTATTGCCAATTGACGCGTGTCGATGCCATCCGCCTACAAGCCGGTGGCACGGATTGAAGCTTGCGAGGAAATGCGCTGGAGTGGCCTTGTTGATTCATGGAATGGCGCAGAATATCAGTGAATTAGGAAGGCAACCTGGCAAGTCTGACATCTTTGGCGCTTTGGTGAAAATGTTTGACAGGCGGAAATGAACAGAGGTAGCCTGAAAACATGAGCATAATCCTAGAAAGCTCAGTTGAACGGGCTGGAGTGTACGGTTTTCCGGGTGCAGGGCATACCCGACGGTCGACGGCCTGGGCACAAGAGGCGCAACGACGAAGAATGGTTGTTCCATTCTCTTCTCTTGTAGTTGCAACGCCGCCATGCGCCCGGAAAACCGTGCAATCCAGCCAGTCGCGTTCTCACCAAGCGGGTACACGCAAAATGCATGACAAAGCTGTTTAAAACCACCCTATTACACATCATGGCAAGCGGTCAACTGAGCTTTCTAGTAACTTATCGACCAAGTCTTTACACTATTTGCGAAGAATGTGATCGTAGATCAAGCACTGGAGCGGCTTTCCGCAAAAAAACAATGACGGGATGAACAGGATTGACAGGATGGGTTTTCTATCCTGTTCATCCTGTAAATCCTCTCTCAAACGTCTGTTGGCTTCCGGCAATCGTCCGGCTTAGGATTATGTTGCCGTCACATCCAAGTCCCCTCTCGCCACCGGGCAAATCACCGTGAATTCGGCGCCTCCTTCGACGTTGAGCACCTCTATCTTGCCGTCCATGCTGTCTTCGATGATCATTTTCGACATGTAAAGCCCGATGCCGGTGCCTTTTTCTTTGGTGGTGAAGTATGGGTCGAAGATTTTCGGCAGGATGTCGGTGGGTATGCCGCCGGCGTTGTCGCGCACGCTGACGCTGGCCAAGTTGTCGTGGCGGGCGATGTGGATGTGGATTTTTCCGTGCGTTATCTTGTTTGCCTGTATGGCGTCCTTGGCGTTGGTCAG
>JBAYVP010000413.1:0-4457 GCA_041674485.1 Sulfuricellaceae bacterium | reverse complement strand
GAAGGCAATGGAACGACCATTGCGCGTCGTTGCGCCTCTTGTGCCCAGGCCGTAAGGCCGTCGGGTATGCCCTGCACCCGGAAAACCGCACACTCCAGCCCGTTCAACGGAGGTTTCTAGGTTGAAATACCTGCTCGACACCTGCGTCGTTAGCGATTTCGTGCGTGGCGAGCCGGGCGCGTTGCGTCGCATCAAGGCCACTTCGCCGGCATTGTTGGTCATCTCCAGCATTACGGCCATGGAAATCGAATACGGCTTGCGCCTTAACCCGGAGCGTGGCGCAAAACTGGCCAAGCCGCTGGGCGCCTTGCTCGACCGTCTGGCGATGATGCCGTTCGAACGCGAAGATGCGCTTACCGCCGCCGGTTTGCGGGCCGCCTTGCGCCACGCGGGAACGCCGATAGGCGCTTACGATGTTTTATTGGCGGGGTGTGCGCTACGCCGCGGCTTGGTTTTCGTCACCGCCAATACGGGCGAGTTTGCGCGCATTCAAGGCTTGGTGTTGGAAAATTGGCGGGCATAATTGGATTTCCCGGCAGTCGAGCGTCGGGAAATTCAGTAATGACGCTGCAACAGGCCTTGCGTCACAACGCCGCTTGGCTTGCCACAGCGCTTGATCTGACCCCGCACGTCGCCCGCCTGGAAGCGCAAGTGCTGCTCTGCCACGCGCTGCACCAGCCGCGCGCCTGGTTAATCGCCCATGACCGCGACGCCCTCGACGGCGTTCGAGCGCAAGCCTACTCTGCCCTGCTCGAACGTCGTTTGGCCGGCGAGCCTATCGCCTATATCCTCGGCGAGCGGGAGTTTTTCGGGCTTAATTTCAAGGTCACGCCCGCCGTGCTGATCCCGCGCCCGGAAACCGAACTGCTGGTGGAACTGGCGCTGGCGCATTTGCCGGAAAACAGGGCCGCGCGGGTGCTCGATCTGGGCGCGGGCAGCGGCGCCGTTGCAATAGCCATCGCGAAGCATCGCCCGCCGGCTGACGTCGTCGCGCTGGATGTATCCGCAGCCGCGCTGGAAATCGCCCAGGAAAACGCCCGTCGCCTGATGGCCGCAAACATGCGTTTTCTGTTGAGTTCCTGGTTCGATGCGCTGCCCGCGCACGAACGGTTCGATATAATCGTCTCCAACCCTCCCTATATTGCGGCAAACGACCCCCACCTGCGCCAAGGCGACCTGCGCTTCGAGCCGTCCGCCGCGCTGGCCTCGGGCAAGGACGGCTTGGACGACTTGCGCACGATTGTCGCCGGCGCGCCTGCCCGCCTCGCGCCCGGCGGACGGCTGCTGTTCGAGCATGGTTACGATCAGGCCGAACGCTGCCGGGAATTGCTGCGGCAAGCCGGTTTCGCGGAAATATCGAGCAGCGCGGATTTGGCGGGAATCGAACGGGTGACGCAGGGGCGGCTGCCCGGCCTGGAATAGTCCCGCTATTCGATTGCCACCTGCCATTAAGTTAAGCCATTCGTGGTAAGAAGCTCTCTGTCGAACCATGAATGGCTTAACAGTCAACCGGTTAGGAAAAATCCGTTCGCCCTTCGATCCTTCGGCGAAGCTAAGGGTCGAAGGGTGTTGAAGAATCTCGCTAATCAGGCAAACAATCAACAAGGAATCCAGAATTATGGCAAACAGCCTATACATCGCCGGCGCCGCGCCGCGTAGCGGCAAATCGGCGGTTTCGCTCGGCTTCATGGAACTGTTTTCGGCCTACGGCGACCGCGTCGGGTTTTTCCGTCCCATCGTCGCAACCCCCCACGATGGCGTCATCGCCCTGATGACGCAGCGCTACCGTCTGGCGCAAGCGCCAGCCGACTATTTCGGCTGCCTCGCCGAGGAAGCCCACGCACTGACCGCAGCGGGCAACCAGGACGAATTGACCAAGGCCATCCTGGAAAAATTCAAGGCGCTGGAAACGCACTACGACATGGTGATCTGCGAAGGCTCCGACTTCAGCGGCGCAGCGCCCGGCCTGGAATTCGATTTCAACCTGGAACTGGCCAACCACCTGGGCTGCATGGTCGTGCCGGTGCTCAACGGCAAGGGACGCAAGCCGTGGGAAATCGCCGACGATGTCCAGGCCATCGATGCGGCGCTGGCGGAGCGCCATTGCCAGGTGTTCGCCATCGCGGTCAACCGCACGCCCGAGGCATTGCGCCGGGAAGTCACCGACGCGCTCACCGTGCGCCCGGCGGGATTGGCGCCGGTCTACCTGCTGGCGGAACAAACCATCTTGGACATGCCCACCGTGGGCGAAGTAGCCGACGCGCTCGGTGCAGAACACCTCAGCGGCAGCCCCGACGGCCTGAGCCGCGAAGTGCTGCATTTCAAAGTCGCGGCGATGGAACTGCCGCATTTCCTCGACCATGTGGAGGACGGCAGCCTGATTATCACCCCCGGCGACCGCGCCGACATCATCGTCGGCACCCTGCTCGCCGACGCCTCGGCGCAATACCCGCGCATCGCCGGCCTGCTGCTCACCGGCGGCATGCCGCCCGCACCGCAAATCCTCAAACTGGTCGAAGGCCTGGCGAATTCCCGAGTGCCGCTGCTGTGCGTGGCGGGCGACACCTACACCACCGCGACGGCGGTGCATGCCGTTGAACCCCATCTTTCCCCCGGCAACCCGCGCAAAGTAGCCGCCGCACTGGGGCTGCTGGAAGGCCAGGTGAACCGCAAAACCTTGAACGGTCGCTTCACCCTGGCGGAAGCCAACCGCATCACCCCGCTGCGTTTCGAATACGAACTGATCCAGCGCGCGAAAAAGCAGCGCAAACATATCGTACTGCCGGAAGGCGCCGAAGAACGCATCCTCAAAGCCGCCGAAATCCTGCTGCTGCGCGATGTGGTGGACATCACCCTGCTCGGCGACCCGGAACAAATCCGCCGCACCATCGCCCAACTCGGCCTGCGCCTGGACCACGCCCGCGTAATCGACCCGACCCACTCGGCATTGCGCCAACGCTACGCCGACGCGCTCCACGCTGCGCGTAAACACAAGGGCGTCACCCCGCAAATGGCGTGGGACATGGTCGAAGACCTGAGCTACTTCGGCACGCTGATGGTGCATCTGAACGACGCCGACGGCATGGTCTCGGGCGCGCTGCACACCACCCAGCACACCATCCGCCCGGCCTTCCAGGTAATCCGCGCGCAGCCCGGCGCCAGCCTGATTTCCAGCGTATTCCTGATGAGCCTGGCCGACCAGGTCGTCGTCTACGGCGACTGCGCGGTGAACCCCGACCCCACGGCGCAGCAGTTAGCCGAAATCGCCATCACCGCCGCCGCAACCGCCGCGCGCTTCGGCATAACACCGCGCGTCGCCATGCTTTCCTATTCCACCGGTGACTCCGGCAGCGGCTCGGCGGTGGACAAAGTGCGCGAAGCAGTGCGCATCGCCCACGAACGCGCCCCGCAACTCCTGCTGGAAGGCCCGCTCCAGTTCGACGCCGCCGTGGACGCCGCCGTCGCCCGCGCCAAAATGCCCGGCAGCGCCGTCGCCGGCCACGCCACGGTCTTCATCTTCCCCGACCTTAACACCGGCAACAACACCTACAAAGCCGTGCAACGCACCTCCGGCGCAGTCGCCATCGGCCCCATCCTGCAAGGACTTAACAAACCGGTCAACGACCTCTCCCGAGGCTGCACCGTCACCGACATTGTCAACACCGTCGCCATCACCGCGATACAGGCGCAGCGGGGCGAGTAGGGCGGGAGTAGACTGTCGAAATACAGCGCCTTTGACGAATTTCAGCTTCCCGGTTTTGGGCTTACAAGAAATGTCACAACCTACCTTATTTTCAATCCGTTCACCCTTCGACAGGGCTTTGGACGAACGGATTAAAAATAAGGTAGGGAATGGCGATGCAGCCTCAGCATACGCGGCTTACGGACAGCACCAAACTTCCCCGTTCGTGGTGAGCCTGTCGAACCATGAACGGGGAAGTTTGGTGCTGTCCGTAAGTTGAGAATATCCAAAAACCAGTGCTAAATTTTGTCAAAAAATGATAAATTTCACCAGCCTATGGCGGGAGCGATAGCAAATGCAAAAGAGGAGACGCAGCATGAAGCTGGAAATTTACGTAGCGGAACCTTTCGAGGAGATGAAGGCGCGCTCTTTGGAACAGGCGCGCCGCATAGACGCTGGCGAAACGGTCGAAGCAATGTGCGGCGTCGGTTTCGAGACCCCCTCCCAGTTCAGTGAGGTTTTCACCCCGAAGCGCTGGGAACTGGTGGAATCCTTGAACCTAGAAAGCTCAGTTGACCGCTTTCTAAGATGCGTAACATAGTGGTTCTAAACAACTTTGTCATATATTTTGCGTTCACCCGTATGGTGAGGACGCTACGGGCTGGATTGCACGGTTTTCCGGGCGCATGGCTGCGTTGCAACTCCTTGCAATGGAATAACCATTGCGCGTCGTTGCGCCTTGCCCTGCACCCGGAAAACCGCACACTCCAGCCCG
>JBAYVP010000412.1:0-4463 GCA_041674485.1 Sulfuricellaceae bacterium | reverse complement strand
GGAATCTCGCATCCCATCATTGATCGTGAAAATGTCAAAAAATCATCAAGATGTAATGCTCCCCATCATTTAACTTGACCAAAAATGCCCATTTCTACATCACGATAGATGAACGTACTCAATCCAGGATAATACGGGAGTCCATCGATAGTTTTATGAAAAAACCGAAGTCTCTCCCTGCCGGTAAATCCGCCGCTTTTTCGCTTTCCGCGTTTCCTTGCGTTGAACGTACAACGATTTCAAATTCCAGGCGGTGTTGTCCAGCGGCAGGTTTGGGTTGTAATAAGGGTCGCCGGTTTTGACGAAATCCCGCCAGCGGTCGAGGAAGAGCGCGGTGTCTTCCGGGTGCGGGTCGGTCGGGGCATCGTGTTTGATCTTTCCGCGCGTGTACGATTCGTGGTGCAGCAGTTCCGCATGGGGGCAGAATAGGATGCGGTAGCCGGCTGCGCGCACCCGCAGGCATAGGTCGATGTCGCCGAAGCCGACGGCAATGCGCTCATCGAATCCGTGGATTTTTTCAAATGTATCGCTACGGATCAACATGCAGGCGGCGGTGACGGCGGACATTTCGCGGTTGGCGACCAGGCTGCCGATATAGCCGGGGCGCAATCCCAGGCCGGGAACTTCCTTGTCCATGAATTTACCGTAGTGCTCGGCCAGGCCGTACATGCCCACGCACACGCCGGCATGTTGGAGAGTGCGTCCGTCGGGGTAATAGAGTTTTGCGCCGACGATGCCTGTATCTTCGCGTTGCCCGAGTTCCAACATGCGTTCCAGCCAGCCTGCGGACAGCGCTTCGATGTCATTATTGCACAGCAGATAGTGGCTGTAGGCCGGCTCCAATTGCGCCACCGCCCAGTTGTTGATGGCCGAGAAATTGAAAGCGCCCGTATAGCGCAACACCTTGTGGCGCGCGGCCAGCTCGGTGAAATAAGCAAGCGAGGCCGGGTCGTCGGAGGCATGATCGACCACCACGATGTCGTAGGCGACATGCTTGACCGTGCGCGTAATGCTTTCCACGCATTGCCGCACCAGATCGAAGTGGTTCTTGGTGGGGATGATAATCGCGACGCGCAGCCCGTCGCGTAGCGGGTAGCGGATGTCGAAAAAATTGTAGAGGGCGCCTGCATTCACCGTGGCTTTTTCCCCAACGCGCGCCAGATGGTTTTGCAGGATGCGTGTCGAAGTCGCCATGACTTCATCCTGTTTCCGGCTACCTGCCGATGCACCGTGGATTTTCCAGCGATACAGGACTTCCGGGATATGGACGATAGTCGCGGCTTTTTCGGTGGCGCGCAGGATCAGATCGTAATCCTGGGAAATGGTTAGCGTAGCGTCGAATCCGCCGACCTCGCGCAACAGCGCGGTGCGGAACGCGACCAAGTGGACGATATACGGGTGCGCGCGCAACAGTTCCGGCGAAAAAGCGGGGCGGAAAAAAAAGCCGTGAATGGCGCCGGTTTCCGCCGTAACCAGCGCTTCATCGGAATAAACCATATCCGCGCGGTCTTCCACGATAGCCTGCGCCAGACGGAACAGCGCATGGCGCTCCAGCTCATCGTCGTGGTCCAGCAGCGCGACAAATTCGCCGCTTGCCAGTGCCAGCGCGTCGTTCGAGGCGACGGCGATTTGCCCGTTGCAGTCGCGGTGCGCGATTTTTATGCGCGCGTCGCGCTGGCGGTATTCCTCCAAAACGCGCTTCACATGGGGCTGCGGGGAGGCATCGTTGACGATGCACAGCTCCCAGTGCGGGTAAGCCTGCCGCATCACCGATTCGATAGCCTCGCGCAGCCAGGCTTCGGGCGTATCGTAAACCGGCATCAGCACCGAAATCAACGGCTGGCGCGGCAATTCCGCGCTTAGTCGCGCTATGGCGCGATAAAACGCTTCGTCTTCCCGCGCCTGGCGTTCCAGCCATTGCGCATGGCAGTGGGTCAAGGCGGACATGAGTTCCCCGCGCCCGCACGCCTCGCTCTGCGCGTCGCCCGCTTGCAGCGCGGCTTCCGCATAACGGGTAAGCCCAGTGGCATAAGCCCATGCCTCGGCTACGGACGGCAGCTTCACCGAAGGGTTGGTAGGGCGCGACGCGGGGCGGATGGGCAGGGTCGCACGGTGCTTGTCCAGAAAAACCCCGGCATAGGCTTGCCATTTCTCATCGTAGCTGCCGCGCGAATGATGCGCCAGCAGCAGGTCGCTGCACACCGTCAGCGTGAACCCGGCCAGATGGGCGCGATAAGTGAAATCGAGATCGTAAAAATGGAAGCCGTCGAATAATTGCTCGTCGAAACTCAGGTTTTCCATAACTTCGCGCCGCACCGCGAAAAACAGGCCGTCCAACGCCTGGATGCCGGAGACGGCGCGGCTGCGGGCATCGAATATCAGCAGTTCGCAGCACAGCGCGTTGGGCGGCAGCGCCACCATCCCGTGGATATGCGGCCAGCCCGCGTCCACCCAGGTCAAGCCGCACAACAGCGTAGTGCCGGCCACACCGACAATATCGCTGGTTTGCAGATTCGCCTTCAGCCGCGCGGCGAAATCCGGGGCGAGGATTTCGATGTCGTCGTGGCAGAACACCAGATAATCCCCGCGCGCCGCGCGCACGCCGCGATTGTAGCCCGCGCACAGCGAGGCGGCGTCGCGGATCGCGATAATCTCGAAAGGAACGCCGGCAAAATACCGGGCGATATTGTCGCTTAGCGCGGCCAGCTTGCCGTCGTCGATGGAGCAGACGATAAAGGAAACCAGTTTGCCGTCATCCGGCTGCGGCGCATAGGCTTGTTCTATAACCGGCCAAGCGGCAAGCTCCTTTTCTCCCACATAATCTTCCGCCAGAGTCTGCACGAAATTGACATGCCAATCGCCGCTGGATGGATTGGCGAAATAGGCGCAGCGAAAGGCCGCGAGCGCCAGGCGGGGCTGGTCCAGTTGGCGGAAAACATTGCCGACATTGACCCATGCCTTGGCGTAATCCGGGCGCAAGGTCAACGCCTCATGATAAGCGGAGATGGCCTGCTCCAACTGATGGGCGCACACCAGCGTATTGCCCAGATTGTAAAAGGCTCCCGCATAATCCGGCTTGAGCCGTAGCGCCTGCCGATAATGCTCCGCCGCCTCGTCGAATTGTTCCTGCTGGTGCAGCGCGATGCCCAGATTGAGTTCGGCTTCCGCCAGCGCGGGATTGAGGCGTAGCGCCGAACGCAGATATTCGGCGGCCTCTTCCGACCGGTCGCAGGTCAACAACACGCCGCCCAGGCTGGCATAGGCTTCCGCCAGATTAGGATTGAGCCGGATAGCGGCGCGGTAATGCCGCTGCGCCGCGTTCAGATTATCCAGCGCAACATATACGCTGCCCAGATTGACCTGCCACTCGGCGACGCCGGGGTTTTGCACGACGGCCTGTCCCATGAGATCGGCGGCGAGCGCATGTTGCCCGTTCTGGTGATGGATCAGCCCAAGCAATTGCAGCGCATTGGAGTCCTGGGGACGCATACTGAGAATCTGCCGGTATAGCGCTTCCGCCTGCGCCAATTGCCCCGCCTGATGGTGGCGCATGGCCTGCTGCAGCAGCACATTCGGGTCGGCGGCAAAGCGCTGGGGCGCTTGACCTCCTTCCCGCCCGCAGCAATTCTTGTATCTCTGCCCGCTGCCGCACGGGCAGGGGTCGTTGCGTCTGACAGTGTTCTGGTTCACGAGGGTTGGCAAGGCATTTCAAGGTGAAGCGCGGATTTTACCTATGGATTCAGTATGCGGCTATGTAATGTTTCTCTTAATTGGGTCGCCGGCAAATTTGTCCAGGCCGGTCGCGCGATGCTACACCGGGTGGGTCTTGTGGTGAAATAAAATATAGCGACCAATCTGGATAAACCCACTCGGTGTGTATGCTACAATGCATTACTCGTAACATGGCTGAAGCCGGCTTGAGAAGTTTTGGCGGATTTCGGGGGTAGGCATGGGTGGTGTGTTAAAAACCGGTTAAATGCCTGATAAAAAATTTACAGCATTGATTTTTAATAAAATTATGGCATTCTGCCATGTTTATAAACCAGCCCGATAAAAATATAGGTATTTTATTGGGGTCTACTTTACGTTAGGTATCGCAGTCACATTGGCTATCAAAGGAGTCTGCTTTGTACAACTTATTGGTTACTTCACGCGAGGATGCATGGAATCTCCCTGCATACGAGTACGATCAAAGTCGCTTTCTGGAGTGCACCGCAGAGACCTTACAGAACCGATTCAAGAAGCTGAGTACCTCTGCCATTGAGGAACTCAAGTCGTTCCCAACTCTCTTTAACTTACGAGGGCAACGATGAACCAGTTCGCGTTGGATACATTCTATAAGTGGACCCCAAATTTAAGACAATGGTTTAAGCTGTGCGCTGTCATCAAGGAGAAATGAGATGGGCGAAGCGAAGAGGCGTAAAGTGCATACCCCCGAGTTCAAGGCGAAGGTCGGTCTGGAG
>JBAYVP010000411.1:0-4477 GCA_041674485.1 Sulfuricellaceae bacterium | reverse complement strand
CGGTTTTCCGGGCGCATGGCTGCGTTGCAACTCCTTGCAATGGAATGACCATTGCGCGTCGTTGCGCCTTGCCCTGCACCCGGAAAACCGCACACTCCAGCCCGTTCAACTGAGCTTTCTAGGATTATTGGACAGTTTCTAAGGTTCATGGCACTCACCGAGAGGCGGCCAGATGGCGCCGGGGCTGACCGGTTCATTGGAAAAACGTCGCTTGAATTCGAAAATGCCGCGTTTGGCAAGGCGCACCTTGCCATCCCGGATGTCGAGTTCATCCGCGATGATTTCCTTCTGCAAAGGAGAGAGCTTCGGATTCAGCGTCACCGCCAGCGGAATGGCGGCGTCGGAATGGTGTTGAGGCACGAAGCCGGGCGGGCGGCGCTTGAGCGGCGCTTTCTCGGCATCGAGGATACGCGACAGCACGAAAACGCGTATCGGGTAGCCCTCCTTTCCCAAATCCTGGGCGATCACGCGCCACTGATCGTTCATGCGCTCCAGCCCGAGCGGGGCGATCACGCGGCTGGCCGGTTCCTCATTCTCGCGCATCCCGATATAGGCGATGCGCAGGTAACTTTCCGTGCGTATGGCTTCGGTGAGGATGCCCAGGATGCCCGGCTTTTTCGGTGCGGAATGGGTCCAGGAGACATAGCTCACCGGCAGTTCGTTTTCATGCAAGCCGACCCTGAGCAGAAAATCATGCCCGCCTTCGTTCAGGGTTTGCAGCAAGGCGGCTTCGGAAGCGCAGGCGGGTGGTTTGGCGAGCAGGCGGGGCACGATTTTTTGGCGGAATCTTTCCAGAATGTCGCCTTTTTTCGTAAGCACTTCCGCCATCAGGCGGGTGGCGGTGGCGGTAGATACGCCCAACGCCTGGATCACGTCGCCGCGCGTCACCGCGCCGGCGCGAAACGCCCGCTTGACGATGAAATCGCCGGCGTTGTCGAGTGTGGCGGATTTGTTCATGGATTGTAAGCGCTCGGGGTTACGCAAAAAATATTTTTTGTGGGATGTATAGCCAAAATATGAATCATTATAGTGATTATAAGCAATATTTAGTTAAAATCAACTCATAATGATCTTATCGATTGGCGCAATAAAGGCTTGTGTTTGTCGGGATATTCTGTCAGGATGTTCGTTCACTATTCTCCTCGCATCTCGTTCCCACGCGCTGCGTGGGAATGCAGCAAAGCCGCGCTGCGGCGAGCTTGTCGGTTGTGTTGGTGTTGAAGCGCAGGCAACCGATTCGGGACGCAGCGCGTCAGGACTGCATTCCCACGCGGCGCGTGGGAACGAGTATCGCGGGAATACTTTGCACGCGTTCCATAGATTTTCAAGGAGGTCTTAAATGGTGACAAAAGAACCGAAGGCAAAAAAAGCGCCCGAACGAAAAGCCTGGAAATCTTTTGGGCATGAGGTTTACCAAGAAGTGATGCACGGGCTGGTGCATTTCTCCGCCAAGACCACCAACAGCAACACGCCCGCCTGCGGCATTCGTCTTGGCGCGGATAAAAAAGTGACGCTTTCCTATCTGGCCGTCAGCACGTTGGGTTCCGTGCCGGTGGATTACACCAGCACCGGGACCAACGGCATTAATGCAACCGTAGTTGCACAAATCGCCGCCGCCACTGAAGGCAACGCCCACGAGTTGTTCGACGGCATCCCGCCGGGGGAGGCGGAGGAAATCCGAACGCTGGCCGGGGAAATTCTCGCCACCCCGTTTGAAAGCGGAACCGGAACCCTCGGGATGCGCTTGCGCCAAGTGATTGTCCAGGATGCGCTGGGGAACGACCTAGCTATTACGCCGTTGCAATCCGCCGGCTTTAGCAGCGTGCTCGATGGCCGTCTCAGATTGAGACAGGACGCCAACCGGGACGAGCGCAAACACTATTTGAAACATGGCTTTTTGGGCGTCGGCGGCTCCAACCCGCAGAATGTCGGGCGATACGTCCGCGCCATGAACCGCCCGCTGTTTTTCGTAGCACCTGTTGAGAACCGGGACATCCGCGCCGCTTACGCCCTGCATCACCGGGGAATCAGCCTGAAGCCGCCGCACGAGTTGTTGGTGGACTATATCCGTTGGCGCAAACAACAGTTGTCCACCGCCGGCGGCGTGATGCCGTCGGATGCCGCATCGCGGGAAAAAGAGGCCGATTTTCTACGTGCAATCGTCAAAGCGATTAGCGGGCGAGCGGAAGCAGCGCGCCGCCAACTGGAAGCCGCCGCCGACCGGCTTCCCGGCGAAAACCTGTTGGCGGACGATATGGACGCCCTGATGCGCGGCTTGCTCATCCCGAACGAGCGCACGACGGCATGGCTACACGAATTCGCGCAGCGGCTGCACCGGGAAATCATCGACGCCAAGGTGCATATCCACGGCGAATGGCAAACCCTGGGCGTCGGCGAATACGAATCCGCCCGCTGGGTTGCTATCATTGAGGAGGCGCTATGAGCTACCTGGTTATCCCCCGCATCCGCGTCCAGAATGCCAATGCCCAGCCGACATGGTGGATGATAGGCGCGCCGCCGATGACCGCGTATGCCGGGTTTTCCCATGCTCTGGCATTGGCGTTAGGGTGGGGCAAATGCCTGGGGTTTGGCGTGGTTCATCACGACATCCAGTTTCTCGGCGAATTCGAAGGCGAAAAGGGGCTGTTTTTGCCGCATCAGTTCCGGGCGGCGTCGTTCATCGACAAAGGCGACTATTCCTCTAAAAACCAATACGCCTTGTCCTCGCAGCCGACCGCCCGCTGCCACCTGAACGTTTCGCTCGTAATCAAGTATGACGAAGACGACGGCGTCGATCTCGAATCCGCCTTTCCCCGCTTCATGCGCGGCGCCCGTCTGGCCGGCGGCGCCATCGTCGAATATGGCAAGACCAGTCTTCAGGACAGCATGGAAGCGGTGATCAAATATCTCAAGAGCGGCCACGCCATCTTTGAGCGCCAAGACCTGATGGTGATGCAGGAAGGCGAGCGCGACATGCTGGATGTGGTGCTGCGGCTGACCGATCCGCACCGGCCCAAATCCGCCGACCACGAAAAACCGCACGATGCGGAAGAAGACGCGCATTCCTGGCTGATGCCTACCGCGCTGGGCTACCGCGCCATTAGCGAATTCCGCAACCGAAAGAACGTCCGTGGCGGCCTGCCCCACGCGTTTGCCGAACCGCTGGTTGGCATGGTGCAGTACCAACCCCTGCGCCGCGCCGGCATCCCGATCTGGAAGGCGACCAACCCGGATGCGCACACTTTTCTTGTTACCACTAACCCTTGAGGGAAAACATCATGACTGCTTTGACCACCCTGAAAAAACTGCCCGGCGTGCTGGCCTTTAACCGGGGGCATGTCGTCACCGACGGCGAAATGTTCAACGAGATTGCCGGCCAGTACGAAACTCACCCTGTCGAGGTGGTGCGCCACGGCATACGCGGCACCCAGAATGTCAACGATGGAAAGGGAAACATCGACCCGTGGAGCAAAGTGACGGGTAGCTCGGACAGCGCGTCCAATGGCGTAAGAAACCCTTCGAACATCCAGATCACCGAAACCGCCAAACTCGAATCCAGCGCCGATGCGCTCGTCGTCCGCTTCGGGCTGTCCATGCTCGACATGGCGGGCAGCCTGGATAGTTGCGTCGCCGCCGACAAGGACGCCGGACGGATGATGCGCGCGACTTTCGAGGATTTCGTCAATCGCGCCAAGGCATCCAAAGGCATCAATGAAGTAGCGCGCCGCTACGCCCGCAACATCGCCAACGGGCGCTGGCTGTGGCGCAACCGCACCATCGCCAGGTTGATCGAAATCGAAGTTTCGAACCAGGGCGGCGTCTTGGCGAAATTCAACGATGCCAAAGCCATCCCCACCAACACTTTCGGCGATTACAGCGAAGGCGAAATCAAGGTGGCCGATGAAATCGTCAAGCAAATGCGCGGCGCGAGCCTGGACGGGCTGACCGTCGTCGCCCGGCTGACCATGCCGACCAAGGGCGCAATCGAGGTGTTTCCCAGCCAGAACTATGTGGAAAACAAGCCCAAGGGCTTCGCCCGCCCGCTCTACAAACTGGGCCACCCGGAAAAAATCGGGCACGGTGAAATCCGCGACACCCGCGTCATGGGGCGGGCGGCGCTACGCGACCAGAAAATTTTCAACGCGATCCGCACCATGGACACCTGGTATCCGGCCTATGAAGAAACCGGCTTTCCGATAGCCGTCGAGCCGCTGGGCGCATCGCTCGGCCAACAGGAATTTTACCGCGCGGGAAAAGCCTCCAGTTTCGACATGCTCAAGCGCTTGGCGCAGATAGCCCCGGATAGCCCGGAAGGCATGTTTTGCATCGCCGCGCTGGATCGTGGCGGCGTTTACGGTGAGTCTGGTCAGCTAAATTGATGGACTGATAATCATGTTCGGTGATGGCAAATATTCAAAACAAGCCCAGTCTGCATGGTTGTAAGCGCGAAAGTGCCGCACTTACAACCATGCACCAT
>JBAYVP010000410.1:0-4482 GCA_041674485.1 Sulfuricellaceae bacterium | reverse complement strand
GATCGCGTGGCGTGGTCGTGTCGTCGTTCGGAATTGAGCTGTCGCCAAAAATGTGCCGCAGTTCCGGGGCAGCTGCGCGCGTTAAGATGCTTTCCTTACGGGTTTACCGAATGTTTACAAATTGTGGACTAAGACACATCCGAGCCAATACAACTAAAGTTTCACCGCTCTGAAATCCCCTGGCAGTGCCGTAGGATGTGCCGACGGCAGGAGGCGCACCAATCGCGGGTGGTGCGGAATTTCGCGACCGATGCGCCTCGTTCCCCGGCACATCCTACGAGATGAGGTAGCTGCGTTGGGTTGTATGTTTTATCACAACTCAACGCCATGCGCAAATATGTTGGGTTGGCGATAAGGCTGTTCACCCGGCCTACACAACTTGCCGGGCTAATGGATCGTTCCCACGCTCCAGCGTCACTGCCATTAAGTTAGGAAAAATCCGTTCGCTCTTGTAGGGCGCAATAACCAACGGGCATTGCGCCGGATGTTCGCGGCTATAATTGATTGACGGGATAAAAACCCTGCACCATCATCCACCTTGCCGTTCGCGGCGGCATTTTGGCTCACGCGTTAGGGGGCAATATTGCGCAACGCATTGCACCAGCACGGAGCTTTAATCCGGCAATGTCGGGTTAAAACCCGACCTACACGTCTTGCCTTTGGTCGGCTGTAGGTCGGGCTTCAGCCCGACACCACCTACGGCATCCTACAACGGATAATCGCCAATCCGTTCAACCAAATTAGATCGTTCCCACGCTCCAGCGAAACTCCGCGCCATCCGCGATTGATGCGCCTCCTGTCGTCGGCACATCCTACTACTGAAATGCTTGCACCGCAGAGACGCAGAGGTTTCGTTCTTTCTCCGCGTCTTCGCGCCTCTGCGGTAAATCTTTATTTGGGTTCCGGCGAGTCCGGCTTAGGTTGGGTCTATCGCGTATTTCGACACCGTCGCCGCTTGCCGGCAAAATCCTGCGCTAATTCAAGTTGCTTTCTAGCGGCATCATAGCGAAAATGCAGTAAGCTCACTTCCCCCCGCGTTGCAGACCAGGAATGTCACCCATGAAGCTATCGCATATTTTCCGCCGCCATGCCGCTTGTCGTTTCCGCCTGTCCAAACCGGCGCTGCTTCTGGCGCTGATGTGTTTCCATGGGCAATATGCGTTTGCCGCCGATGCCGTTGAAGGCGGGCAGGAGGCTTTTCGTTACGAGGTCGAGTTGCAGGCGCCGCAGGAGCAGCGCAAGTTGATGGAAGAGCATCTCGACGTTTACCGCTGGCGTGACAATGAGCGCGTGAACGCGGCGCAGTTGCAGCAATTGGTGCGGCTCGCGCCGGAGCAGATACGCGGGTTTCTTGCCACGCTGGGTTTTTATGCGCCCCGCATTGAGGCGAATCTGGAGCAGCGGGACGGCAAGCCGCTGGTCAGGCTGGTGATTGATCCGGGCGAGCCGGTGCGGGTGAGCGGCATGGATTTGCAGGTGGTCGGCGATTTTAACGATGGTTCCACTGAGAATCGCGCGCGCCTGGAAAAGATGCGGGCGGATTGGGGTTTGCATCCCGGTGCGGTGTTTCGCCATGAGGACTGGGAGGCCGCCAAGCGCGCGGCGCTCCAGGCGCTGTTGTTCGAGCGCTATCCGGCGGCGAGGCTGGCGGATAGCCGCGCCACGGTCAATCCCGAAACCGGGGGCGTGGAACTTTTGGTTACTTTGGACAGCGGCCCGGCCTTTACTTTCGGTGCGCTGGAAATCCAGGGGCTGCGCCGTTATCCCGATAGTCTCGTCAAGCGCATGAACACCATCGCGCCCGATGAGGCTTATTCCCAGTCCAAGCTGTTGGAGCTGCAATCGCGCTTGCAGGATAGTCCTTATTTCGCCGGTGTTTCCGTCGAGGTGGATGCCAACCCCAAGCAGCCGACGCAAGCGCCGGTGCGGGTGGAGATCAGCGAAAACCCGTCGCAGAAGCTGGGCTTCGGCATCGGCGCCAGCACCGACGCCGGCGCGCGCGGCCAGGTGGATTACCGCGACCTGAATTTTCTCGATAGCGCGTGGATTTTGAGCGGCGCGTTCAAGCTGGAGCAAAAACGCCAGTCGGTGAGCGGCGATCTGCAATTTCCGCCCACCGAAACCGGCTTCCGCGATAGCCTGAACGCGCTGATCGAGCGCACGGACATCGAGGGCGAGGTGGCGGAAAAAATGAGCCTGGGCGCCAAGCGCAGTATTGTCAGCGGGAAGATGGAGCACGCTTTTGGCCTGCGCTATCTGGTCGAGAATCAGGGTGTTGCGGAGGCGGGCGGCGAGCATCGCGCCGCGCTTAGCCCATCTTATTCCTGGACACTACGCGATGTCGATCATTTGCTGTACCCGACGCACGGTTACTTGGTGAATCTCCAGGCCGATGTGGCGGGGCGCGCGTTGTTATCGGATCAGGATTTCGTGCGCGGCTATGGGCACGCCGTGTTTTTTTATCCCCTGGGACGGCAGGATCAGTTGATTGTGCGCGGCGAATTGGGCATGGTGGCGGCCAGCAGCCGGAGCGGCATTCCGTCCGACTTTCTGTTCCGCACCGGCGGCGACCAGACGATACGCGGCTACGCCTTTCAAAGCCGTGGGGTGCAGCAGGGTAGCGCGATTGTCGGCGGGCGCTATCTGGCGCTTGGCAGCGCCGAATATGTGCATTGGCTGACGCCCAAGTGGGGGAGCGCGGTTTTCGTCGATGGCGGCAATGCGGTGGATAGCCTGGACGGGCTGACGCCGGTCTACGGCTACGGCGCGGGCGCGCGCTGGAAAAGCCCGGTGGGGCCGCTGAATCTGGACATCGCCTACGGCCAGGAGGTGCGCGAGGCGCGCGTCCATTTCTCGGTGGGGTTTAATTTCTGATGCTTCATCGGCTGCTTGCGTCCGGCGCAATGCCGGTTGGTTATTGCACTCTAGTCACTTACCCGTCAAGTCGTTGCTTTTTTGCGAAGAATATGTCGTAGATCAAGCACTGGCGCGGTTCTCCGGGTGATTCTTTTTCACCGCAGAGACGCTTCAGGCGCGGAGAAATACAATGGAGGGCGAAACCATACCATTACTCTACAAAATCTCTGCGTCTGAAGCGTCTCTGCGGTAAATATTTTGGCTCATATTGGGTTTTGAGGACACGGCTGAGGCGTTAGAAACTGTCCATTTATTACTTCCCGATCTGTTTAGCCCGCATGGTGCGCCTACTTGTAGCTCCTCCCCCTTCAAGGGGGAGGTCGGGAGGGGGATGGGGTTGAGTTGGCGCTCATAAAATCGACATGTTGCAACTACTCTGCGTTTTTAAACCCATCCCCACCCCAACCCTCCCGCTTTCCGGGGAGGGAGCGTCAATGCTAGAGACTTGCACCAGAAGGGAAGTGATTGTTGGACAGTTTCTAAGTTCTCCTAGGATTCATGAATGCTTCACATCGTTGATTATAAACATAAATTCCTGAGAACAGGTTTACCCTGCCCCGTATTGCTTCTTGCTTGCACTGGAAATTTCTGTGACAAAATGACGCCACCGGCTTATAATTTATCGATAGATTGTTTTTGCTGGGACTCTACTATTATGCTCACTGCCACCGGAAAACGTTTAACCACGCGCATCACTGACCATGTGCAGGATAAGCTGCAAATAGCGGCTGATCTTGTGGGAGCGACGCTGAATCAATTTGTCGTGCAGGCGGCGCTGGAAAAGGCCGAGAAAATTATTGAGACGGAATCGACGATAGTCATGACGCGCCGGGAATCGCTGATGCTGTTGGATATGATGGAAAATCCGCCGCCCAGAAATGAAAAATTTCTTCAGGCGCAAGCTCGATACCGGAATGTGAAAAAAGATGGTCATTCTTCCGCTGAATGAGCGTCATGACAGGCTGGGGTTCGATTGCGGAAACGACGATCTCAACCACTGGCTTGTGCGCGTCGCCAAGCAGCACAAGGATAAGCGTGTTTCCTCAACCTATGTGGGTGTCGTAAACGAAGCAGGCGCGGAAGTGCTGGGATACTACGCGATTTCCATCGCAGAACTGGCAAATGTCCATTTGCCCGAGCCGTATCGAAAGAAACTGCCAATGAAAGTTCCTGCTTTTCGTTTGGGAAGGTTGGCCGTTGCCTTATCCCACCGGGGAATAAGAATCGGCGAAACCTTGCTGTTCGATGCGATAGAGCGTATTTCCCGTATAGCCGAAGACATTGGCGGCGTGGGTCTTGTCGTCAACTCAAAACCGGAAGCCGTTATTTTTTATCAACAATACGGCTTCAAGCTGATGCCGGATCATCCCGGCAATTTAATTTTGATGATTTAACCTAGAAACCTCCGTTGACCGCTTGCCAAGATGTGTAATAGGGTGGTTCTAAACAGCTTTGTCATGTATTTTGCGTTCACCTGTTTGGTGAGAGCGCTACGGGCTGGATTGCACGGTTTTCCGGGCGCATGGCGGCGTTGCAACTACAAGAGAAGGCAATGGAATGACCATT
>JBAYVP010000409.1:0-4495 GCA_041674485.1 Sulfuricellaceae bacterium | reverse complement strand
TTTTACCCACGCAATTCCACATTGAACCACAGAGGTTTCACCAACTATTGGTTGATGGATTGCGCTTATCCACCACCATTGGCTTGATGTTTTTTGTGACTATTCTTGATTGAAAACGCTGTAATATGCCAATTACTTCAGATGAAAACTCAACTTTTCGCATTTGCGCATTTTCCATTTCTATAGATGCGAAATTGTACAAAAAGACAAAAAATAGTGTCTTCAACTTCCGGTCAAATTCCACCGAGTAAAGAACCGAGTAAAGAATAGTCATCTGCAAAGGAGCAATATCAGGGATTGGCGCGTTATTTGCTTCTCGTTGGTATGCCTTCTAATGGAGACGAACACCATGAAAATTAATGCCACGCAAAACGCCGCGCAATCCCCGCTACAACCGGCAGCCCCTCGCGCAAATTTCCAGGCCGATTTCCAGGCAACACTGAAAGCCGCGAAACAGCATCTTGCCCAGCCTGGCGAAACGACACCTCCGGTGAAATCAACCGAGGGCGGGAGAGAACACGTGCCGAAATCTCAAATGACGCCGTTGGAATTTCTGGAAGATTATCTGCGGAAAAGTCCGGAACAGCATATGCGCGACGCAATCCTGAGAGAAATGGGATTGACTGAAGAGGACTTGGCCGCACTTCCGCCTGAGGAGCGTGCGGCGATCGAGCAAACAATCACGGAAAAAGTCAAGGAACTGCTGCAACGGCAAACAGGCAATGCGCAAAATCAGGGACAACCATCATCCGTCGCGATACAGCCGTTTTGACGTATATTTTGCGCGACCACAATTTGCGCCTCTGCACCCATGCCCGACAGCCAAATCTTTACATTGTTTGCGAAGAATGTATTGTAGATCAAGCACTGGTGCGGCTCTCCGGGTAACTTGCCCGCCTGAAATGCTTTCACCGCAGAGGCGCAGAGACGCGGAGATTCCGTGGTTTCTCTGCGCCTCTGCGGTAAATTTCTTGATTCCGGCTAGTCCGGCTTAGGATTATCCTAGAAAGCTCAGTTGACCGCTTGCCAAGATGTATAACACAGTGGTTCTAAACAACTTTGTCATATATTTTGCGTTCACCCGTATGGTGAGAGCGCTACGGGCTGGATTGCACGGTTTTCCGGGCGCATGGCGGCGTTGCAACTACAAGAGAAGAGAATGGAACAAACCATTCTTCGTCGTTGCGCCTCTTGTGCCCAGGCCGTCAGGCCGTCGGGTATGCCCTGCACCCGGAAAACCGCACACTCCAGCCCGTTCAACTGAGCTTTCTAGGATTATGCCTATGCGGGAGAAGAGGGAAAATCACTTACATTTTTCCATCACTGCCGCGAAAAAGCCATCTGTGCCGTGAATATGCGGGAATAGCCGCAAATATTTTCCGGTGTCCAGCGCCACCTGTTGTTGCGCCAATATTTCGGCGCAGTTAAGCCACGCGAAATCGGGATGAGCGGCAAGAAAAGCTTCGACCACTTGCTCGTTTTCCTCCGGCAGGATGCTGCAGGTGGCGTATACCAGCCTGCCGCCCGGCTTGAGCAGGCGCGCGGCTGCGGCCAGGATGGCGGCTTGTTTCACCGTTAGCTCCGCGATGTCGGACGGCTGCTGACGCCATTTCAGGTCGGGGTTGCGGCGTAGCGTGCCCAGCCCGCTGCACGGCGCATCCACCAGCACGCGGTCGAGTTTGCCGGCGAGGCGTTTGATCTTGATGTCGTTTTCGTTGCCGATCAGTTGCGGGTGCAGGTTGCTCAAGCCGGAGCGTTTCAGGCGCGGCTTGAGTTGCGCAAGGCGTTTTTCCGATACGTCGAAGGCGTAGACCCGCCCTTGCGATTGCATCAGCGCGCCCAGCAACAGTGTCTTGCCGCCCGCGCCGGCGCAAAAATCCGCCACCATTTCGCCACGCTTGGGCGCCACCAGCAGGCCGATCAATTGGCTGCCCTCGTCCTGGATTTCGATTTTTCCCTTCAGGAACAACGGGTGGCGGTTGAGCGCCGGTTTGCCCTTCACGCGCACACCGAACGGCGAATAGCGCATAACGGCGGCTTCGATGCCGGTTGCCGCCAGCGTTTTCAGCACTTCTTCGCGGCTGTCGGTGAAGCTG
Source organism: Sulfuricellaceae bacterium (assembly GCA_041674485.1). Taxonomy (GTDB): domain Bacteria; phylum Pseudomonadota; class Gammaproteobacteria; order Burkholderiales; family Sulfuricellaceae; genus JAGXQV01. Next base: position 2,399 of record JBAYVP010000409.1, on the reverse strand, counting down.
TTCACGCGCAAGTCGAGCGGCGCCGCCTGCTGCATGCCGCGCGCCAGCGCGAGGATGTCCGCATCGCTCATGAACGCCTGCAAGCGCGCCGCCAGCCAATCCGGCAGGTCGGCCTGCATGGCGAGCGGCAGACCGTCGAGCGAGACGGCCTTGGCTTTTTCCAGCCAGTCGTTTTCGTCGTCTTCCAGCAATGGCCGCAGTTCGCGCAAATTCAAGCCCGCCAGCCGCGCCAGCGTCGCCAGCGCATAGCGGCGCGGCGAGGGCAGCGGTTCAACCACGAGGTCGAGCAGGCGCTTGCGGCGCAATGCCATATACACCATATCGGCGACGAAGGCGCGGTCCGCCATGCCAAGCTCGTGATGATGGCGGAAATAGCGGCTCAGAACCGCATCCGCCGGGTAAGTGAAGGCCAAAACCTCGCCCAGGGCGTGAACCAGGTGGCCGAGTCGGTATTGGGTAAGTTCCATGGTTTATCCTTAAAATTTCAGTGCATGGGTGGGCCGCGCCAACAAGCGGTAGAAGGCAGCGCCGACCAATTTGGTCAAATTCCCACTCTATTTATTAGCATCACTCCCCAGTCTCGCCGGCCAATTCGAGGATAGTCCGCATTAAACTTTCGCTCATAAAGATCGAACTTGCGGCTATTCGTTCCAACAGGGGAGCAACACTGGAGATAAGACCGGCGCGTTTGGCTTGGAGCAATACACCCAGAGAGCCAATAGTCCTTATCCTGTTGATTTTCGCCACTTTACGACCTCGTCTATCATCAATGAGTAGATAATCCGCAGCCACCTCCTTGTAAAGCAGCATGGCTTGGGTTTCGCCGACATCGGCAAAAGCATCCAGGTAAACAAAGTGTTGCATATCCACAGCACGCACCTTACCGCAGAGATAGCTTCGCAGGCAGGCAGATTGTGGCTTATCAGGTGCGGTTACTTCCGAAAAAACGGCCTCGGGCGCCAGCACGCTGCCGAAGATCGCTTCAACCTAGAAACCTCCGTTGAACGGGCTGGAGTGTGCGGTTTTCCGGGTGCAGGGCAAGGCGCAACGACGAAGAATGGTTGTTCCATTCTGAGGAGTTGCAACGCTGCCATGCGCCCGGAAAACCGTGCAATCCAGTCCGTAGCGCTCTCACCAAACGGGTGAACGCAAAATAGATGATAAAGTTGTTTAGAGCCACCATGTTACACATCCTGGCAAGCGGTCAACGGAGGTTTCTAGGTTCAAGCAAGGCGAGACTGTCGCAGGTCGCAAGGGCGATCAGCGCGGAGGCGTCAGCGACCAGAATCATGTCGGGTTAAATCCCGCCAGTTCTTCAAGCAACTCATCGCGCGTGATGTCGATGACAGGTATTCGGTTAGCCTTGCAAAGGCTCATGAAATCAAAAAGATCAACCCCTGCCAGTTCTGCCGCTTTCGCAAGCGTCACCCTCTCTCGCTGATAGAGCCAAAGGGCATAAGAGGTGCGAATTTCTTGCCGAATGTCGGACACGGCCTGAAATGCAACAAAGTCATTGGGTAAATCAATGGCGATTTGCATGATTGGTCTCCAAATAGATGACACAGAATACCTTTACGGCGTTTTCAACATCCGATAGCTACAGCCTTTGTATCCACCTAATTGTGATGATATACGCTGCCCCTTTCCCCGCCTTGTTCACGCCGCAAGCAGGTTCAATGCGTCGTGAACCCGTCTTGCCGCGTTGTCTTGGACGGCGACCGCTTCAAAGCATTTGGCCGGATACAGGTAGTCCTCACCGGAATCGTCCACGATGCGCAACATCGAGTGAGGTTCTTCACCGATTACTTCATATAAGCGCCCGACCGTTAAATCGTCAGCGGAAAAATCCTCCATGTCGCCATTCTGAACGCAGACCACAAATTTTATAGCCATCGTTTCACCTTCATTTTAACTTTGCCAATTCCGTGTGCTTCGTACCAATGGATTTCCGCTCGAACGCTTGATCCATCTTCAAGCATTACCGAGGCAATGCCTTTTTTCTTTTTCCAATTACCTTGTCCAAAACGCTCGCGGAGTCGTGGTAACTCCCGAATTCCTTTCCCTTCCGCTATGACCTCAACAGCAAGCAAGTCGCCGATAATCTTCAACTTTTATCCTACCTTGTACAGCGTTTTCAACTCAGATCAATGTGAGGTTCGCTTTTGGCGAACAGCCAAGCCGACTCACGCGAAGGCGCGAAGAGAAGCGAACCAGTATCTTTTTTTGCGCGTTGGGAATGAGACCGCCCATTCTTACTCGTCCCCATTTCTTCGCGGCTTCGCGTCTTCGCGTGAAAAATTCTTATCAGAAATTGCGACCTTCACTTGAAAATCGCAACTTCACAAGCGACAATTTGTTGTCGTTTGTTATTGCATTAGAGCATAAAGGCTGTAACTATA
>JBAYVP010000408.1:0-4530 GCA_041674485.1 Sulfuricellaceae bacterium | reverse complement strand
CTGGATTGCACGGTTTTCCGGGCGCATGGCGGCGTTGCAACTCCTTGAGAAGGGAATGGAACGACCATTCCGCGTCGTTGCGCCTCTTGTGCCCAGGCCGTAAGGCCGTCGGGTATGCCCTGCACCCGGAAAACCGCACACTTCAGCCCGTTCAACGTAGGTTTCTAGGATGAATGTCTTCCATCATTGATTTTCATCATGAATTTCTGAGAACAAATTTACCCTGGTCTTGGGACATCAAATTAGTGTATGTTGTGGCATTTATTGGTATAGTTGCTTTTCCGCAAAAAAACGATCAAGAAGTCATTGTGGAAATGCCATAGTCCCAGGTCCCAGGCAAGGCATAGCAAACAAGTCACAGGTGAGAATCGGCATGTTTAAATTTGAGTTTTTCCTGGAAAAAAAGCTGCTGCGCGAATATTTTTTCGACAAGAACCTGGCCGTCACCCTGGGACGCCGTCCCTCGCACGACATCCACATCAACCATATGGGCGTCAGCGCGGATCATGCCAAAATCCACTTCTTTCCCGATTGTTTGCTGGAAGATTTGGGCAGCAAGAACGGAACCACGCTGAACGAGCAACGCATCGACAAGACCGCGAAGCTGAGCCATGGGGATGTCATCGGCATCGTCAATTACCGGCTGCGCTTCATCGACCGGAAAAAAATAACGCCCCCGGATAACTCCTGGGAGGAGGACGAACACGCTTCCACCTGGGTTATCGCTTTTCCCAACGATAAAACGCCGCGCACGGATCAGAAGAAAGTGGCGGGAATACTACAGTCGTTGAAAATGACCCCGCGGGAATTCGAATGTTTATTCTGGCTGGCGCATGAGAAAAGCATAGGGGAAATCTCCCAGGCGCTGAAAATCAGCGAAAGCATGACCCATTCCCACATCGCCAGTCTGTGCAAAAAACTGGGCGCCGCAAACCGCACCCAGGCAATCGCCATGGCTATTTCCTTGAATTTGATCGAACCCTGATTGCACCCGCGTTTTTCTTACCACCATTTCTTTTTCTTGAAATACACGATCATGCCGGCTGCAATCGCCAGCATCGCCAGCCACACCGCAGGATAGCCCCATTGCCATTCCAGTTCCGGCATGTGTTTGAAGTTCATGCCGTAGATACCTGCGACCCAGGTCAAGGGCATGAAAATCGTGGCAATCACGGTCAGCACTTTCATCACCGCGTTCATCCGGTTGCTGACGCTGGAAAGATAAATGTCCAGCATCCCCGACAGCATGTCGCGAAAAGTTTCGATAGTGTCTATCACCTGTATGGTGTGGTCGTACACATCGCGCAGGTAATAGCCGGTGCTCTCGCGGATCAGCGCGGAATCGCGGCGCTGCATTGCGGACACCACTTCGCGTAGCGGCCACACGGACTTGCGCAGGTAGATCATCTCGCGCTTCAGGTGATGGAGCAATTGCAGCGTGTCGGGGCCGGGATCGCCGATCAGGCTTTCTTCGAGAAACTCGATGCGTTCGCCGGTTTTTTCCAGGATGATGAAATAATTGTCCACCACCGCATCGATCAAGGCATAGGCGAGGTAATCCGCGCCCAGCTTGCGTATCTGCCCCTTGCCGCCCCGGATGCGGGCGCGCACCGGGTCGAACACGTCCCCCTCGGCGCCTTCCTGGAGCGAAAGCACGAAATTCTCGCCGAGGATCAGGCTGACCTGCTCCGATGCAATTTCGCCGACATCATTGCCATTGGTGAGCATGCGCAGCACGATGTAGAGATAATCGCCATAATCCTCCATCTTGGGGCGCTGGTCGGTATTGAGAATATCCTCCATCACCAGCGGATGCAGGCCGAAGCGCCGGCCAATATTCTCCAGAGCCTGGATGTCGTGAACGCCCTCGATATCCACCCAGGTGACGGAAGGCTTGCCGCAGCAAACGACACACTGGTCAAGCTGCGTCAAGGCGGTTTCGCTACAGTTGCGCTCATCGTAATCCAGCATCACCGCTTTTACGCTATCGGTTTTTTTCTCCCCGATATGCACCAGCGTGCCGGGCGACAGCCCGGCCTTGCGCGAACGTGCTTTAAGCGTATGCCTGGACATTGCCGAAATCCTCTATAGGGACAGAGTTATGCCGCGACACCGGAAGCAGGACGCGCCTTATGCGGGATTTGCCGGATCGGCGGCAGGTTGCTCCGGATTCCCGTCAGGCTGGTCATTTTCGGATTGCGCCGTGTGTTTGTCGAGTTTACGCTTCAACTTTTCTTCGTTCTTTCTCTTTTTTTCCAGTTCCTTCTGACGCTTTTCAAATTGAAAGTTAGGTTTTGCCAATTTCTCATCCTTTTATATAGAAACTATTGATAACGGAATATACCCTGTTGACCCTGGTTATCCAAGCGGCGCAGTCATGCATTACAGGGTGGCTAAACCTGTTCCGGCCAATTCAAATTATCCTAAGCCGGACGAGCCGGAAGCCAACAGACGTTTAGACAGGATTTACAGGATGAACAGGATAGAAAACCCATCCTGTTCATCCTGTCCTTGTTTTTTTGTGGAAAGCCGCTCCAGCACCGTAGGATGTGCTGACGAAGGAAGCGCATCGCTCGCGAATCTTAACGCCAACACGCGACAGATGCGCCTCGTTCCTCGGCTCATCCTACGGCGAAGCCGGTTGGGGTAAGGAACGTTGCATATCGGTAACGTTTGCCGAAGCGCAAACGCCCTCATCCCCAGCCCTTCTCCCGCCTGCGGGAGAAGGGAGTAAACCTGCCACGACACTTGCATATAACGATGAGCGCAGAGCGTGGGAACGATCAAAAACTCTGCGTCTCTGCGGTAAAAAACCTGTTCCGGCCAATTCAAATTATTAACCGGGCGCCCGGCAGCCGAGCGGCAAATATTGGTTGGGAACGGAGGTTTTATTTTCACCCTTGACCGTCATCTTGTCGGGGCCGGGGGCGTTGCCGCACACCCAGGCGACCGGCACTATCGGTGCGTCTTCCACCACGGCGGGGCGTATCGTCAGGGTTTTGCCGATAATGGCGTTATGCGCACGGTTGCCGAAAGTGAGGTGAATCGCGCCCTCCTGCACGACCAGTGCGTTAACGAAATTGTTGACGATCTTGTCGGAAGCCGGCAATCCCGCGCCGGCGTTGTCGGGCGGGAATATTTGCGTGGTGGCCCATGCCGTGGCGATAGGGGTTTTTGCAATATCGGCCAACGGTACGGCGGCGACGATCTGCTCACGAATAATACGTTCCTGGAAAGTAGGAACCGCCATCATCGCCAGAATGCCGATCACCACGATGACCACCATCATTTCCGTTAAGGTAAAACCGCGTAGCGCGCCTGTCATAGTCCAGCCCTGTTCATTAATATGCTTTGCGCCGGGATCAAGCCGCCTCGGCGACCTCGCCGCCCAGCGCGTCGAGCAAATCCGGCAAAAAATGGGAAAACTCGCCACCCATGATCGCAAAGTCGGCAGCGAATTCCTCGTCGGCGTTTTCCGCCTGTTGCTCGGACTGCTCCTTGAGAATATCCAGGAACGCGAGGCGCTTGACCTGGAAATTCTCGTGCAGCACGAACGAAATGCGGTCGTTCCAGGTCATGGCGAGCTTGGTGACCTGCTTGCCCGCCACAATATGGCTGCGCACATCTTCCGCCTCCAGGGAATGACGAACATAGCGCACCGTCGCTTTCTCGTCGCCGGGAGCAAGTAATTCGCAATCGCGATCGACCGTGAAACCCGCCGGCGCTTCATCGGCGGCCAGCCAGCCGGTCATGGCCGCCAGCGGGGACAGCTTGGTTCTGACCAAGGCGAACGACAGGCCATCGACGCTCTTTTTCAGCGTTTCAAGCAGCTCGTCCGCCTTGGCCGCATTCGCCGCATCGACGACGAACCAGCCGCCGACCGGGTCTATCCAGGCAAAAGTGGTGCGGCGGCAGCCGAAAGCGCGCGGCAGCAATTCATCGGTGACTTGCTCCTTGATCTCGCGCAATTGCTTGCGACCGGGGGCATAGCCCTGCTGTTCCTCAATATCGACCGCGCGTTCCTTGGCGTACTGGTTGATCACCGTCGTCGGCAACAGCTTCTTCTCGACCCCGAGCGCAATCAACATGCGGTTGTCGAACGCATACACCAGCGCATCGCCCTGCCCCTTCGGCGGCAACCAGCCGCGGCTCGTCATATCCAGGCTGCCGCACCCCTGAAACGCCTGGCGTGCCAATGCCTCATCAAGCTGCGCCACAGAAAGCTTCCAGTCGCGGATACGGTAAATCAGAAGATTCTTGAACCACATAATCGCATCCCAAATAACGCGCATTCTACGCGGACGCCGACAATCGATATAGGGGGAAAACGCAGGGTAAATTTGTTCTCAGAAATTCATGATGAAAATCAATGATGGAAAATATTCATGAATCCCTGGCAATCTTAGCGCGACTCTACTCGACTCATGGCAACAACCCATAAAGACAAAACCTTTTTCACCGCAGAGGACGCGGAGGACGCAGAGGAAACCCCTCATGCTTTTCCTCTGCGTCCTCCGCGTCCTCTGCGGT
>JBAYVP010000407.1:0-4536 GCA_041674485.1 Sulfuricellaceae bacterium | reverse complement strand
GGCGAGTGCGGGGTTTGGGGCAGAGCCCCAAGGTTCTGATTTGTAGCTGGCATTTTGTCGGAGATAACGCCCCCCCCTCATTTAACTTGAACATCAGACCATCAAATTAGGTGGCGCTACTCAAATGGTAGCGGGGTAATCATGTCCTATACATTGTATAGTTCTTTAAATCATGGCACTGGTTCAGTTTGATTTTTTATGTAACATTGTCAAAATCAATGCGTTAATGAATAAATCAAACTGAACCAGTACCGGCTCGCCAGTTTGGACAAATCTGGGCACTGGATTATATTGGCTTCTATCGTTTAATGGCATGTTCTGCAGAATGAAATTCCGTACCGTGCTTAGGTGTTGTCGTCGAAAATAAAGTCAATGGTTTCCCTTATCTCCTGTGCCGCATTGACAATTTTGATTCGCTTGTAGGCTTGCATACTAAACTTTCAATAGGTGAGGCCAGAAGAGCACTAAGGAAGCTGTGTGGAGAGCTTACCACATCGTCGAAATCTATTGTAATTACCAATCCACCCTCAATAGCTTTAAACAGCCGGCGGTCTCTAAATTTTATCGCAGCATCTTTGTCTTCTGCATACCTGCCAAAGTGATTGTTAATGCCCACATAAAAACGGGTGCTTTCTTCAGAATGATCTGCCGTGACTTGCTCAGTATTAGCGGCGTCTCGGAACTCCTGCATGATTTTGTGTAATATAAAAGCCGGGTTATTTTCTAAGCGGATCGTAATATGCACGAAAGCACCTGGCCACTCGGTAGCCAGTGTTCGTCCGGTGACATCACGTGGAGAGATATGAAGCAAGGCGTTGCCAGACATGACATGCATGTCGGCATTCAGCCGACGAATAATATTTGATGAAATATATAGCCCCATGCCCGCGTTATTCTTATTCTTGTATGGGTCGTTAGCGCCAAAAGTTCCTGAAATCTTTGGCTTCAGTGCAAGTTTAATGGCATCTTCGTCAGACTCTTGGCCTGGATATGCTTGCTCAATATGCTTCTTTATACCGATGCCAACATCGGCAATAATAAAATGAATTTCATTTGTTTTTCTGTACCAGGTAAATTGGACTATTGAGGGTATACGAATATCTTTAAGGCTTTGCCCGCCAAACACTTTTCCGTGTTCAAGAGTGTTGTAAAGAAGTTCTCCAATAATGTAACGAAACGTATTCTCATACTCTACGTTAAAACCGTTGGTGAAAGATTCTGCTGACTCAATCACTACCTTGAAGTCATTTGCTGATCTGACCGCGAAAAGCGGTTTAAATTTATTTCCATGAAATTGTTGAGTTGGGTTGGTAAGAATATAAAACAAGCCTCTAGCGCCCATATTTATCCACATAAAGCTGGCACCAATGTCAGATTTGTCTTCTATTTTGAAAGATACTTTACAATCTTGTGAGCGCAGCTTCCACGCATAGAGTACGAGCAGGGAAAGTGCTTGATAGTTTGCGGATTGGCAAGTCGTTAGATCGATTTGCACAGGCACATCATGTAACGACCAGTTGAAAAATGACAAAAATCGTTCGAAGTCTAGGACGTCATGATCTTTAAAGGAAAACTTGATCGGAAGTGCCAGCCTGACCATCTGCTCCTTTTCCAATTTGCGTTTAAGTGCCCCAAGTTTCTCTTGTAACAATATACCCTCTTCATCTCAATTGATTAAGCGGCGATTATAGAGGCCGAAGCAAATAAAGCGGCATGCCCTTGCCATCTCTTCCCTGCTTTTTTTGCATCTCTGCGTAAAATCCTGTCGCTTTATTAGCTTGGGACTCTATAACATGTAGCCTATAATATAGCTTTGTCAACTTCGGCTTCTATACATAGAAGCGATTATACCCACAATTCAGAATCGGCATCAAGGCTTAAAAAATATATCTGTGAATTTTTGGCGATCTTGTTCGAGTCCTGATCGGCGAGCCAGACAGAACCGGATACTATCCGTCTCCTTTTGGCACATAGTAACCTAGTGCCATGTAATATCATTTATTTCGCATTGAGGAAGATTGACTGGCAATTTACAACTTCGGATACGCAGATTAAGCTGACTCTCCTTTATCCGAAACTATTGTTGTTGCGTGGTACTAGTATAGATATCCATTCCATTGCTGTAGCCAAAACGTAACCACTTTGAAACCAAACCCCGCTGTTTTCGGCTATGTGGGGCTTTCCTTGTGTCGCGCGAGTGATGCAATGCATTGATTTAAATAGAATATATTGATTATAAGTCGTTTTCGTAATCAGTAGGTCGGACATTCGATTCGTCTCATCAGCACCAATAAAACAATCGCTTAGGCTGCCTTAACCGGTGGCTTTTTTGCTTTCTGGATTTCGTGTAGGCGCTATGTAGGCTTTTCTCGTCAACATCATAGCGGTTCCCGCCCCACCAAATTGAAAAACCCGGCGCTTGGCCGGGCAGGTTGTTTCGTTGGTGGGTGGGTCAGCGGTAAATCTCTGGCTATCTCCATGGCTCGAATAGGATATTGCTGGTGCTGGGTGCGCCCTTGGGGGTGGCGACTTCCGGGGATTGAGCGGCTCTGTCGATGGCTTTCATTGCGCACCCGCCATTTCTTCGGCATGAACTGTGTACACGGTGGCATCGACTATGGCCTTCGCCATTTCAATCAGATAGGCGGCGCCATAAACCACCGATGGGGTCACGTCTTCGGCGATACCGGCGATGGCTTGAGCCGACTCCAGAAACAAAGACGCCTGTTCAAGCGCGCCCTCCAGCGGGATGCCCTCACGCACTGAGAACAGCTTGTCCTGCCGGGTGTTGCATGAGAAGAACGGATAGCCTGCGGTTTGGCGCTTCGGCGTGGCTGCGGCTGGGCTGGACATGGTGGCGAGATGGTCAACATCGGCCTGGGAGCTGGTCAGCGCTACCGCTTCCAGGGCAGCGCACAAGAATGCCCGTGCGGTGGTCGATGATCCTAGAAACCTCCGTTGAACGGGCTGGAGTGTGCGGTTTTCCGGGTGCAGGGCAAGGCGCAACGACGCGCAATGGTCGTTTCATTGCCTTCTCTTGTAGTTGCAACGCCGCCATGCGCCCGGAAAACCGTGCAATCCAGCTCGTAGCGCTCTCACCAAACGGGTGAACGCAAAATATATAACAAAGCTGTTTAGAACCACCATGTTACACAACTTGGCAAGCGGTCAACGGAGGTTTCTAGGATCATTTCTATCGGTGTACCGATAGCTTCAAGCCGGCGGCGCCAACCACCGCCAGCAGCGTCTTTATGGTCGGGTTGCCCTTCGTGGATAATGCCCTGTGCAGGCTTTCTCTCGGGATTCCCGCACGTTTTGCCACGGCGGTCATACCCTGCGCTTCCGCGATATGGCGCAGGGCGGCCAGCAGGGCTTCACGGCCACCGGGTTGGTTGGCTTCATCAAGTGCGACGGAAAGGTATTCATCGGCAAAGGCCGGGTCTTCGTGCAGCAGTTCCACCACTGCATCATCATGGGGGCGGGATGCTTTGCTCATGTCTCGTTTCTCCTCTTCCAGTTTTTCCAGTATTCCAATGCCGTATCAATCTCAGCCTGTTGCTTTCGCTTGTCCCCTCCCACCAAAAGCAAGAGCAGCTTTTCCCCTGCCCTGGAGTAATACACGCGATAGCCCGCCCCGTGGTCAATGCGCAATTCCCACACCCCCTCGGCAATCGGCTTGCAATCCCCAAAGTTTCCAGCTGCCATCCCGTTGCACGCGCACCACGACACGCGCCCGCGCTTGTCTGTCCGCCAGATTCCCCAGCCATTCCTTGTAGGGGTCGTGCCCGTCGTCTGTCAGGTAATCGGAAACTTTATACATGACGTGAGTTATACGTTACACCAAAATAAGTTCAAGCGTCGCGCTTCGACCACGCGCAAACCCGCTTGCACTGGCACAAATTCTATTCCGGCCTGCTCCAGTATCCAGGCAGGGTAAATTTGTTCTCGGGGAAATGTAGGGTGGATAAGCGTGAGCCGCATCCACCTTATCTACGCCGATTCGGTGGATGCGGCTCACGCTTATCCACCCTTCGACTTGCCCGTGATTCATGAATGCTAGGCACCGTTGATTTTCATCATGAATTTCCGAGAACAAATTTACCCTGAGTAGCCAGGCTTCAATCTTGACGTGCCAGCTACGCAACAGGTCGGGCGCACCCGGTAGTGCTTCTCGGCGGTGGCGCTCGGCTTGTGCCCCATGATTTGCGCGGCGATACCGGCGGGCAGTCCACCCACTCAACCAAAGAGCCGAAGGAACGGTGCAGGCCGTGGATGGAAAGCGCAGGCAGGCGATATCTGGTTGTGGGCTATGCGCGGCTTCTGGAGCCTGCTGGACGCGGCTGCGGTGGCGCTGAACACCCATTCATTCCGGCGCGGTAGAAACACCAGTCACGCATTTCCCATTTTCCGCTTTAAGAAACTGTCCATTAATTATTTCCCTATTTATTATTCGGCCTGATGGTATAAGTCAAGTCGGGGCAAAGCCGTCGGCGGCGCAGGCTTAGGGTGGTCATTTCCTGGTCGGCCACCTTGATG
>JBAYVP010000406.1:0-4540 GCA_041674485.1 Sulfuricellaceae bacterium | reverse complement strand
TTTTCCGGGTGCAGGGCAAGGCGCAACGACGCGCAATGGTCGTTCCATTGCAAGGAGTTGCAACGCCGCCATGCGCCCGGAAAACCGTGCAATCCAGCCCGTAGCGCTCTCACCAAACGGGTACACGCAAAATAGATGATAAAGTTGTTTAGAACTACCATGTTACACATCTTGGCAAGCGGTCAACGGAGGTTTCTAGGATAATTTGCTGCTCCAATTGCGGCAAGTGCTGTTCGACGATATTCCAGATCAGCTTCAAATCCACCCCTAAATATTGGTGTGCCAGAAAATTTCGGGTGGCTGCCATTTGTGGCCAAGGCGTTTCAGGGTGGGAGGAGTTCAGGCTATCGACGCCCAAGTCCTTGACGGCTTGGCCGATAATTTCGAAATTGCGGATAACGGCATCCTGGGTTTTGTGGTCTTGGAAGAAAGCTTCCTTACCTTCCTGCACGTATTCTTTGATCCAGCAGATGCAGTCGTATACCTTGCCTCGCCACAATTTACCGATTTAGCCGCGTCTCGCGGGATGCGATGCAAGGCGCAAATTGCGCCGTGTGGCACTACCACACAAGCAATTTGCAATGCAGCAGCGCGCCCGCGAGACGATGGATAAATCGGTAAATTGTGGCGAGGCAAGGTATACCTATGGCGGATATAAATGGAACGATTTTTGGTCACAACAGCGCAGCTTCGTCGAGAATGTGGTCTTTTATGTAGCAATTGATACCGTTCGGCGTTAACACGTCAACGCTTCTGCCAATTGCCTTTTCAATATCCTGTTGCAGGCCGATCAAGTCGAACAGGCTACGGTTTTCCTGCATATCTACAAGAAAATCTACATCGCTGTTTTCCTGATCTTCGCCGCGAACAACCGAACCAAACAGGCGAACATTACTTGCGCCATGTTTGGCGGCAAGCGCAAGAATTTCTGTTCTCTTGCATTTTAGGGCATTGAGGGTATTCATTGTTTTCGCATTACAATCTAAATGATTCGTTTTTTCGGTGCGTGGCTGGCGCTGTTTTCCCAGGAAATGGCGGATATTACACTCCAAACATTACCAACTCTGAGGCAATTCCATGCGGAACAATAGGGTCAGGAAGCTGGTGTCAAGATAGATCATTCAAGCTCTCGCAGTTGCTGCACGAGCTTTACGCTTGGTTCAGTCCAGGCAGGCAGCGTATTGCGCAAGGCAGCCAAGCGCTTAAGCGGGAGAGGCTGCTTCGGTTTTTCTGCGGGCGATATTCGGGCGACAGGGCAACCATATCGGGTGACGACGATTTCCTCGCCCGCCTCCACGGTATTTAGCAATTCACTGAAGTGCGCTTTAGCATCGACCAAGCTCACGGTACGCATACCATTCTCCAATATATGACCAACAATATAGTCATGCTATCTCCTTGCTGAATTTCATGCAAGCCGCTGGTGGCGTAAGGTATGGGAGCGGAACAAACCGGCTACCGGATCAACCCTTCCAGGCAAATCCGCAACTTCAGCATTATATTCGATATTCCCCCCCACATTTCCCGTTTGCCGGCTTCGACGAATGCTTCGGCGTACTTCGGGCGCGCCTGCCCCGGAAGATATAGCCCGCGATAGCTTGCCAGTCCCATGCCGGCGGTGAGGTAGTCGCAATGCGCCAGCGGTAGCTCGTAGCGGGAAATCGCCTCTCTCTTGAGATCGGCCACGCCGCTGATGTCCACCACCCAGGTGGCGGGCAGCGGGCTCCAGATTTCGTAGAAAAACGCCCGGCTTATGCCGTCCCAGCGTTGCCAGCAAGCGAGCACGGCTTGGCCTATGGCGACATGGTCGCGGTGATAATCCAGCACGGAAGGAAGAAACAGCCAATCCGGTTGAAATTGCCTGAATAATTCGAATACATAGGCTTCGAACTTGGGTGTGTTGCGAAAACCGCCGTCCGGCTCAGTGAGAAACACCATGTCGTCCACGCCGAGGACATTCAGCGCCGCAGCCGCTTCCTTGCGGCGAATCTCGACCGCGCCGTCCGGCAGCCCGCCCGCCCCACCGCCGTCGGTGACGAAAACAACTTTGACCGCGCAGCCGTTTTGCCGCAGCAGCGCCAATGTTCCGCCACAGCCCAGCGTTTCGTCATCGGGGTGAGGCGCGAACACCAGGATTTTTCCCCGTTCCAGGGGCGCCAGTAACGCCGGCAGTGGGCACAGCCCCAGTTTGGCTATCCTGGCTTGCCATCGCCTGTCGATAAATTTTTTCATAGTTGTGTACGATTTATCTGCATCCAGCATTTGATGGCTGCATGTTACTGAATTTCGCGGGGCGTGGGTATTTCGGGTGCGGGGAAATTCCCGGCTATCCTTAAGGCCGGCGTCCCCCCGTCGGCAACGCGATGGCAATCGCGCCAAAAACAGAACATAATTTATTGATTATGCATAATAATAAACAAATAGCATGACAAGCTTGGGCCGAGCAGTCCTGACTATTTTAACGGCATGTGCAAAATAGTCGCGACTATTTTGCAAAATACAGCTAATTGGACACCCCCCGATATCTTGCCGACCGCCTGTGCGCGGACTTGGCAAACAAGCTGGTCATCCTCACCGGCGCGCGCCAAGCCGACACAACCATGCTCGCCCGCCAACTCGCGTAGGCAGGCTTGACTATTTTAACGGCATATGCAAAATAGTCGCGACTATTTTGCAAAATACAGCCAATTGGACACTACCCGATATCTTGCCGACCGCATGCGCGCGGATTTGGCAAACAAGCTGGTCATCCTCACCGGCGCGCGCCAAGCCGGCAAGACCACGCTCGCCCGCCAACTCGCGGCGGAATATCCGCGCGCCCAATACCTCAACTGGGATGTGCCGGGCGACCGCGAAATCATCGCCTCCCACGCTTGGTCGGCGCGCGCCGGGCTGGTGGTCTTCGACGAAATCCACAAAATGCGCAACTGGAAATCCTTCCTCAAAGGCGCATGGGACGGGCGCCCCGCCAATCAGGCCATGCTGGTGACCGGCAGCGCCCGCATGGAAACCTTCCGCCAGGGGGGCGAATCGCTGGCGGGACGTTATTTCGCCTGGCGCCTGCATCCTTTTTCGGTGCGCGAATTGGTGACTGTTGCCGGAATGGACGCCTCCCACGCGCTCGACTTGCTCATCGAGCGCGGCGGATTCCCGGAGCCTCTGCTCGCCCCCGACAGCGTCAGCGCGGAGCGCTGGCGCAAACAATACGTCACCGACCTGATCCGCGAAGACGTGCTGGAATTTTCCCGCGTCCACGAAATCCGCACCCTGCAACTATTCGTCGAACTGCTGCGTGAACGAGTCGGCTCCCCCATCAAATTATCGGCGCTCGCGCAGATGCTGCAAATCGCCCCAAACACCGCCGCCCGCTATCTGGACATCCTGGAAGCCCTCTACATCGTGTTTCGGGTAACGCCCTGGCATCGCGACATCTCCCGCGCCATCCTCAAAGAAAACAAGGTGTATTTCTTCGACACCGGGCTGGTCAAGGGCGATGCCGGCGCGCGCCTGGAAAACGCCGTCGCCGCGATGCTGCTGAAACACGCCCATTACCGGCAGGACGCCGAAGGCAAGGAAGTCACCCTGCACACCATCCGCGACAAGGAACGCCACGAAATCGATTTCGTTCTCACCGAAGACAATGGCGTCACCGATCTGATCGAAGTCAAACAAAGCGCCGCCGTGGTCGCCCCCTATTTTCACCGCATGGCCGAGCAGTTCCCGCAAGCCCGCGCCATCCAGATCGTCGCCGAACTGCGCCAGGAAACCCAGCGCGGCAAGGTCGAAGTCACCGCTGCCGCGTCCTGGCTGGCGGAACTGGCAGCGTGAAATCCGGGGCAAGGAACCCAACGATGTTGCTAATGGTAAGGTGACTTCCAGAAATGACAGGATGAACAGAATTTACAGGATGGGTTTTCTATCCTGTAAATCCTGTCTAAACGTCTGTTTGGTTCCGGCTCGTCCGGCTTTGGATGTTAATTGATCCCGCATCCCGGCGGCAAACAGGGGTTCGGCTTGCTCTCTATGTTCTGTCATACATAACCTTGCCTTCCCTGACCGCAGAAAACACGGGAGTAGACCACCAGTCGCGGCGTTTATTAAACTCACGTTCCGTGAAAATCAGCACATCCACGCCAACGCCAAGATGGCCGACGGCGCTGTGCAAGCGCAGATATTCCTGAGCCGGGTCTGGAATGTCTTTTTCTACAACCGTCAGATCGAGATCGGAACCTTCGTCGGCATCGCCGCGCGCGTAGGAACCGAACAAAATAATCTTTACAGGTGCATAAGCGGCAGCGGCAACGCGCTGGACTACCCGTTCAATGGTGCTTGCTGTCAGCATGGGCTTAGAGAATAAGGACGCTTAATCGGTTAAAACATAAGTCTAGCATTAGCTGCCGATCATGCCGGTGGTTCTCACGGTAAATTTGTTCTCAGAAAAAATGTAGGGTGGATAAGCGTGAGCCGCATCCACCTTTCTTGCGCTGGCACGGTGGATGCGCTACGCTTATCCACCCTACGACTGCGACTTTCATAATTG
>JBAYVP010000405.1:0-4565 GCA_041674485.1 Sulfuricellaceae bacterium | reverse complement strand
CGCCATGCACCCGGAAAACCGTGCAATCCAGCCCGTAGCGCTCTCACCAAACGGGTGAACGCAAAATAGATGACAAAATTGTTTAGAACCACCATGTTACACATCTTGGCAAGCGGTCAACTGAGCTTTCTAGGATTATCGACGCTCCATGAACCGAGCGCTAATGACTGCACCGCAGAGGCGCAGAGACGCGGAGAAATATGCCTTGCGCGGGGGAAATTATCCGGTTGGATTGCCCCCACGCAAGGCATATACCGGGAAACATCGTAGCTTACATTATTTTTAATCCGTTCGCCCTGAGCCTGTCGAAGGGCGAACGGATTAAAAATAATGTAAGGAATAACGATGCAAGGCATATTTGGGTTCAACAAATTCCCGCCTCTACGTGTAGATGAAGTTGCACAATACTATATTCATTGTTTTTCCTCTACACCTGAAGCATCTCTGCGGTTCAATTATCGGTTCAGGCTGGAGGCCGGGATCATGCCGGATTGTCAGCGGACAGGTATTTCATCGGATCGACCGGTTTGCCGAAGCGCCGTATTTCGAAATGCAACTTGACGCGGTCGGCGTCGCTATCGCCCATTTCGGCGATTTTCTGCCCCTTGGCGATGCTCTGGCCTTCCTTGACCAGGATTTGGCTGTTGTGGGCGTAAGCGCTCAAATAGGTCTTGTTGTGTTTGATGATGATCAGCTTGCCATAACCGCGCAAACTGCTGCCGCTATACACAACCTTGCCCGCCGCAGCCGCATGAATCGGCTGCCCGGCCTTGCCGGAAATATCCACCCCCTTGGCGCTGGAAGTGTCGCTGAACTCCGCTACCACCTTGCCTTGCGTCGGCCAACCCCAATCGAGCTTGTCGTCGTCCTCGGCGCCGGATTTTTCCCCAACCGGCTTGGCGGCTGGAGCAATAGCCGGCGTCGGCGGTGCAGCCACCACCGGAACAGGCTTGGCGACGGGAGGAGCGGCGAGCACCGGAGCGGGCTTGGCTGGAGGAGCAGGTTTGGCTTCGGCTGGCGCAGGCGGCGCAGGGGCATGCCTGGCTTCGGCAGGAACAGGCGGCGCCGGAGCGGGTTTGACTTCGGCTGGAGCAGGCGTCGCCGGAGCGGGTTTGGCTTCGGCTGGAGCAGGCATCGCCGGAGTGGGTTTGGCTTCGGCTGGAGCATCCCTCACTGGTGCGGATTTTGCCTCGGGCGCAGCAAGCACAACCGGAACGGGTTTGGCGGCAGGAGGCTCCTGCGGTGCTTCGACCAACGGCTCGACATAGGGTAGCTTGACGGCCTTGGGTTCGGTCATGAACAAGACTTCCCCGGTTTCCTCCGGCTCCGCGTTTTCGACCACTGCCATGGATTTCAGCGGCATCGTCACCACCTGCGCCGGCTGTGGCTGTGGCGGTTGTGGCGGCTGCGGTTGTGGTGGCTGCTGCGATTGCTGCGGCTGCGCAGATGGCGGTTGGGTCAGCTTGAGTTGCTGGCCGATTTTGATCCGATAAGGCGGCTCAATCGCGTTCCATTCCGCGACTTCCTTGTAATCGAAACCATTTTCGAGGGAAATCCCATAGAGCGTGTCGCCTTTTTGCACGGTATATATCTGCGGGCGCTGATCGGGAGACTTTACCGGTTTGGCTTTCGCCTTTTTCGCCGCAGTCGGCGGCGGTGTGCGCTCCGCCGCCGGTTGCGGCAAAGTGCGGTCCACCACCGGCGCTTGCGTAGTCGAAACGCAACTTACCAGAAGACAGAGGACAGAGGACAGAAGACAAACTTTGAGGAAGTTCTTCTGTCTTCTGTCCTCTGTCTTCTGTCTTCTGATACTCATGCCACCCCCGGTAGTAAAGGAACGAAGCGCACCGCTTCCAGCATGGTCTGGCGATATTCCTTGCCGTCGAATTCGACTTGGCACAGGCGCTGCTCGGCGGTGCCCACCGGCATCACCAGCCGCCCGCCTGCCGCCAGTTGTTCCAACAATTCCTCGGGCACGCGAGTGGCCGCCGCCGTCATGATGATGGCGCTGAATGGGCCCGCCTCGGGTATCCCCATGGTGCCGTCGGCATGGCGCGCACGCACATTGCCGATGCGCAATTCGCGCAAGTGCAGGCGCGCCTTGGCGAGCAACGGCGCGATGCGCTCCGCAGTGTACACTTCCTTTGCCAGGCGCGCCAATACGGAGGTCTGATAGCCGCAACCGGTGCCGATCTCCAGCACCTTGCCGAGCCTGCCCCCGGCGCGCAACAATTCGGACATGCGCGCCACGGTGTAGGGGCTGGAAATGGTTTGGCCGTAGCCTATCGGTAGCGCAGCATCGTCGTAGGCGCGGCTGGCGAGCGCCTCATCGACGAATATATGGCGCGGGATGTCGCCGATCACTTCGAGCACCACTTCGTCCTTGATGCCCTGGCTGCGCAGGCGTTCGAGCATGCGCGCGCGGGTGCGCTGCGAAGTCATGCCGATGCCGCGAAGATTGCTGTTCATGCGCTCAGCCAATGGTTCAAGCCCTCGATTTGGCCGTATTGGGTCAGGTCGATCTGCAACGGCGTGATGGAAACTTTGCGGTTGGCCACGGCGTGAAAATCGGTGCCGGGTCCCGCGTCCTGCGCGGCGCCGGCGGCGCCCACCCAATATACCGTGTCGCCGCGCGGATTGACCGATTTCACCACCGGCTCGGCCTTGTGGCGCTTGCCGAGGCGGGTGACTGCGCTGCCTTGCAATTCCTCGTAAGCGATGTCCGGCACGTTGACGTTGAGCAAAATGGGTTGCGGAAACGGGCTGCTGCGGCAACGTTCGACGATTTCCAGCACTACCCGCGCGGCAGCCTGGAAATTGCCGGATTTTCCGGCAAGCGACACGGCGAGCGAGGGAATGCCGAGCAAAAAGCCTTCGGTCGCCGCAGCCACCGTGCCGGAATAAACGGTGTCATCGCCCATGTTTGCGCCGTGGTTGATACCGGAAATCACCATGTCCGGCAATTCCGGCAACATGCCGGTGACCGCCAAGTGTACGCAATCGGTCGGCGTGCCGTTGACGAAATAATAGCCGCCGGGCGCTTGGCGCAAGCTCAAGGGGCGGTCGAGGGTAAGGGAATTGCTGGCGCCGCTGCGGTCGCGCTCCGGGGCAACCACAGTCACGTCGGCAATAGCGGAAAGCGTTTGGGCAAGACAAGCAAGACCCGGTGCAAAGTAACCATCGTCGTTACTCAAGAGAATCCGCATTGATCTTACCACCTTAACTCACCCGTAAAAGAAGCGATTATGTGGCATGGAGGCCGACAAATCAAGGCGGAGCGCTACTATCATAAGGGGCTAGGGAAAAACTATCAGGCGCCAGCCCATTATCCTGGTCATTCGCCCTCGGGCAGTACGCGCAGGGCAATCAATCAGCGCGATGTGGCGCGGGATGTGCTACAACGAGCGCTGCATGGCGACAAGCGCCGCTCGGGCGAGAAAGCCGGAGCGGCTTTCATGGTGATCTGCCGCGTAGCGGTCTATCATGGACAACACCCGACGGGGAAGGGTGATATTGACACGCTCGGCATGGTCGTCAAGGTGGGATAAGTCCACATCGACAACAGCCCATATTCCGCCCGCAAAATCAGGATTCGACTGGTGTTCTTTAAGGGGACGAATGGCTGGGATAGAATCGCCGTCGAGCACCATTCCTTCCATATGGCATTCAATGGCTTCGCGCGCCAAATCCAACGCCTCTTCCAGGGAGGCGGCCGCTGAGAAGCAACCAGGCAGGTCGGGAACAATGACGCCATAGTCGCTATTTGAGTCTTTATGAATGACAATCGGATAACGCATGTATTGTTTACCTCCATGTCCAACCGGCTTGCCGATATATGCTACGCAGTACCGTAAGCGGTAAATCGTGACGTGGGTGGGGAACGGTAACTTTACCGCTAATCATGGGATGTTTGAACTGATGGTGGTACCCTTGGTATGGTTAAGAATCCAACCTTCCGAACGTAGCCGTCTGATAACATCCAAACTATCCATATCGGGAAAGAAGGGAGAAAACCTGCCGGGCAGTTACTCGGCTTCTTCGATCCATGCAGCCTGGATGGCTTCGAGGATTTTTTCGTTGGAATGGTCGGGATTGTCGTCGAAACCGTCAAGCACCATCACCCAGGCGTGCAGGTCGGTAAAGCGGATCGTAAGCGGGTCGATGTCGGGGTGTTTTTCATACAGTTCGACGGCGATGTCCTGAATGTCGGTCCATTTCATTGGGAAGCTCCTTAATTTTGGGGTGATGCGCTTCGAGAAATGCCCCGACGACGCCGGTGATGGCCTTCATCGTTCTTCTTCAATGAATCTGGCCTCAATGTCCATCGCACCATGCAACACACGCACGATACGAAGCGCCTCAGCGCCGACATGGAAGAGGATCACGTAATTACCGTGAGCACATGACCGAATGTTTTCGCCCAATTCGGCGCGGGAACGATGTATGCCTTGCGCGGGGGAAATTGTCCGGTTGGATTGCCCCCAGCGGGCGCACTGCCGCGTTGCAAATTGCTTGTGTAGAATGGCTACACGGCGCAATTTGCGCCTTGCATTGCATCCCGCTGG
>JBAYVP010000404.1:0-4571 GCA_041674485.1 Sulfuricellaceae bacterium | reverse complement strand
GCGCATAGTCACCGTTTGCCGAAGCGTAAACGCCCTCATCCCCGGCCCTTCTCCCGCCTGCGGGAGAAGGGAGCAAACCTGCTGAGTAGATATTAGGGGAAATAATTAATGGGCAGTTTCTTACTTGTGCCCTTTGGTTATGAACTATCCGGGTTAGTGCGGCAAAGTAAAAAATAGTTTGGCAAGCAGGGCGATAATGCCCGTGGATAAGGCCAACGACAGGCCGACCATCCAGCGGATGAGTTTCAATTCACCGTTGATTTCGGTGCGCATTTCGCGCAGATCGCCCTTGGTTGCCAAATCCTGTGAACCGGAGGATAGAACATCCGCCAGCGCTTCGGCCTCGGCTACGGCGTACTCGCGCGTTGCCCCGGCCTTTTCCAGCCGTTGCGCAAATTTGAGGGTGTCGAAAGTAATTGAACTCATACGTTTGAGCATAGCCTGAAGCACGTCGGCTGTAAAGGGCAAGTTCCAGAGCAAGGTAAATTTGTTCCCGCCCAGAAAAAAATTATTCACCGCAGAGACGCCGAGAAATCAATGAATTCAATGAAGTGGTATAACAAGATAACTAATTGTTTTTGCTAAGCACATCTGCGTCCCTGCGGTTCAACTGAGTTTTTTTGGTTCATGATTGGGCGCATGTTCGGGTAAACTTCACCCCCCGACAGCGGGTTTCAATCGAATTTCAATCCGTGATGAGATGGCATGCAGATCGCAGTAAGTGAATTGATCGTAAAATACCTGGAGCGCCTGGGCGTCGAGACTATCTTCGGCATGCCCGGTTCGCATATCCTGCCGGTCTACGATAGCCTGTACGACTCGAAAATCAGCAGCGTGCTGGTCAAGCACGAGCAGGGCGCAGCCTTCATGGCCGGCGGTTATGCGCGCGCTTCGGGCAGGCTAGGCGTGTGCATCGCAACTGCGGGGCCGGGCGCGACCAATCTGGTGACGGGCATCGCCAACGCCTATGCCGACAAGCTGCCGATACTCGCGATCACAGGCGAGACCTCCACCCACATTTTCGGCAAGGAAGGCTTGCAGGAAAGCTCCGGCGAAGGCGGCAGCATCGACCAGGCCGCGTTGTTCGCTGGCATCACGCGCTACCACAAACTGATTGAACGCACGGATTACCTGCCCACCGTGCTGAACCAGGCGGCCAAACATCTGCTTTCCGGGACGCCCGGCCCGGTGGTGTTGAGCCTCCCTTATAACGTGCAGAAGGAAATGGTGGAGGCATCCATCCTGGATCATATTTCCTGCACGCGCACGACCGGCGAATGCGTACTCGCCGGGCAATACATCGATAAGAGCGTGGCGCTGATCCGCGCAGCGGTGCGTCCTCTGATCGTCGCGGGCTTCGGCTGCATCCGTTCCGGTGCGCAGGAACACTTGCGCCGCATCAGCGAGCGTCTCAATATTCCGGTGACCAGCAGCCTCAAGGCCAAAGGTGCGATAGACGAACGTTCCGCGCTGTCGCTGGGCAGCCTCGGCGTCACCTCCGGCGGTTATGCGATGCGCTATCTGGAACGGGAAGCCGACTTGGTGCTGATGCTGGGGGCGGGCTTCAATGAGCGCACCAGCTATGTCTGGGATAAAAATTTGTTGGCCGGTAAGAAACTCATCCAGGTGGATAGCTGCGCCCAGCAACTGGAAAAAGTCTTCCGCGCCGATCTGGCGGTGCATGGCGACCTTGGCGCCTACTTGCGGGCGCTGGATTCAGCCCTGCAACAGCCGGCTATTCCGGCGAAAGCCCCGGTGAATATCGCCGCACTCATCGCATCCGCTCAAGCCGAAGCCGAATCCGCCGGCGAGACGATTTTCAACCGGCAGTTCGACCATGTGCGCGCCTTTTACGGCTGGCTGGAACGCCGGTTTCCGGACGGCTTGGTTATGTTCGACGACAACATCGTTTTCGCGCAGAATTTCTACCGGGTGTCCGCCAAGGATCGTTATTACCCTAACACCGGCATCTCCTCGCTGGGTCATGCCATCCCGGCGGCCATAGGCGCCGGCTGCAAAGTCGCCCTGCCCCTGTTTGCGGTGCTCGGCGACGGCGGCTTCCATATGTGTGCGATGGAGATCATGACGGCGGTGAATTACGACATTCCGCTGAATATCGTCCTGTTCAACAACGGCGCCATGGGGTTGATCCGCAAAAACCAGCACCACCTTTACCAGGACCGTTTTATCGACTGTGATTTCACCAACCCGGACTATGCCCTGCTGGCGCTATCCTTCGGCATCAAGCATTGCCGGGTGGAAAACGGGCAGGACTTATCGAAACTGGAGGCACTCGATTTCCGCCATGGCATCAACCTCATCGAGATCATGCTCGATCAAGATGCATATCCGAATTATTCTTCAAGACGTTAGCTGCACATGACTGATTTCATCACAACGCATCTGGCGGAATGCCTCTCGCGCTATCAATCCGTCATTCCCGGCCTGGCCGGGATCGGCCAGCAACTGCAAACCCTGTCCCGGTCAACCGAGTCGGGCGCGCTCGATGCGCTCATCGACCTCTTTGATCAGTGCCACCCCTTGCTGGAAAAAGCGATGTGGTCCGCCGGGTCGGACTTTGCAGCGCTGCTGGCCTGCTATCAGGCACTGTTCCGCGAGCAGGAAGCGCTAATCCAACAGCGCGGCCAAGATGATCGCCCCCACTTCATCCTGAGCATCCCGGTGGCGGATCGTCCGCCCCACCTGCGCGCTTGCCTCGACAGCATTTACCAGGTCTGCACACTGTTCAACTACGGCGGCAACGCGTCCGGCGCGTGGGACAAAATCAAGATCGTCGTCGCCGAGGACAGCCGCGATGAAAACAACATCCGCCGACACATCGAGCTGGTGGAGGAATACCGGCGGAAAGGCTTGCAGGTCTTCCATTTCGGGCTGGATGAACAATATGAACTGCTGCAAATCCTCCCGCCCCACCAGCGGGAACGCTTGGGCAACCTGCTCACCACCCAACCCAGGGAAAAATTCTATCGCAAGGGACAGGCCGCCAACCGCAACTTGAGCTACCTGAAGTTTCTGCAACTGACGCAAGACAAGAACAAGACACTGTATTACCTGGTCGATAGCGACCAGCATTTTTGCGTAAACCGGCGCACCGAATCCGGCGAAGAAGCGGTCTATGCGCTGAATTATTTTCACGCCATCGCCAAAATATTCCGCACCACCGACACCCTGATGCTCACCGGCAAACTGGTGGGCGACCCGCCCGTCTCGCCCTCGGTGATGGTCGCCAATTTCCTCGACGACGTGACGGCCTTCTTTACCCGTCTAGCCACCTTGGCCGGCGATCAGGCCTGCCGGTTTCACGATTCGCTTAGCCCGCTTGCGGATGACGCCGCCTATCACGACCTGGCCGGGCTGTTCGGCTTTGAAAACCAGCCGACGACATTTCCCTACCCATGCCGGCTCAAAGGCAAGCACGACCATGGCGCGTGCCTAATGGATTTCGCCCGGCAGCTCAACGCCTTCTTCTTCGGCGAGCACCTCACGCGCAAGACCTGGTTTTCCTACGGCAGCGGCTTTGCCCAACTCACCCCCGCGCGCACGGTTTATCCCGGCAATTACATCGTCAACTATGCCGGGCTGAAATACCTCATCCCCTTCGGCCACCTGCGGCTACGCATGTCCGGCCCCACCGCCGGGCGGCTGATTGCCGCAGAGATCGGAGCGCGTTTCGCCTCGTTCAACATGCCCAACCTGCACCGGCGCACCACCGAGGCGGGATTGAGCGACGATTTCCGCCCCGGCGTGGAACTGGATGAAGATAATGAACGGCACAGCGTCGATCTCTCCAACGAATCCGAGCGCCAGTTCTTCGGCGACCTGATGCTGTTTTCGACCGAAGAACTGGTCAAGCAGGCAGATGTAACCCAGCCCTTTGCGCCAGAGGTGATCGAAGCGGTCATCGCCCGCAAAGAGCCTGAACTGCTGGCGCTCTACCGGCAAAAACATGAAGCCGTCGTCGCCAAAAACCGGCAATTGCATGACCTGGTGTTCGATACCGGCCATTGGTGGCTGCGCGCGCCCGAGTTGGCGGCTGCGTTGCGCCAAGTCCAGGCATTCATCGACAACATCGAGCGCAATTTCGGCGAACACGCGCTGTCCTGGCGCCAAATCCAATCAGCCGAACATCGCGCACAGCGCAAACGGCAAATCGTCGCGGCATTGATGAATTACCGGGCGGAGCGGGAGGTTTGGGATAGGCTGTTCTAATGCTGCATAGCCAGACTCCAGGGTAAATTTGTTCTCGGCGCGGAAAAAACCGATTCACCGCAGAGGACGCGGAGGAAGAGCATGAGGGTTTTCCTCCGCGTCCTCTGCGGTGAATAGAGTTCTTCCATACTGAGAACAAATTTACCCTGTTGCTTCTCCAGTGTCATTGCGCAAGTGTTCCGCTACATCATTTTCTATATCGGGACGCGGAGCGTCCCTGGCTGCATTCCCACGCTGGAGCGCTCATCGTTACACACATCTTTTCAATCATTTGATTACATGCAGAAAAGATGGGGTGCAGCGTTCCCTCCCCTTCAAGGGGAGGGTTAGGGTGGGGATGG
>JBAYVP010000403.1:0-4575 GCA_041674485.1 Sulfuricellaceae bacterium | reverse complement strand
TTCCTCTGCGTCCTCCGCGTCCTCTGCGGTGAATCGGTTTTTTCCGTGCCGGGAACAAATTTACCCTGCCGGTTGGGGTGAGGGCGTTGCACATTGATAACCAAGATGTTTGGAACCACCCTACTTACACATCCTGGTAAGCGGTCAACGGAGGTTTCCAGAATTATGCAGTGTTATCAGTATTTGCGCGCTGCTGTACTAGAAAGCTCACTCCAGGTTTGCCCGCGATAAACTTTGTCAATTTCGCTATCATGGCTGAATCGCGGCTGAAATACGTCTTCTACGGGATGACGTTGTGAAATGGGTATGGCGTAAAGTCGTCACTCCTTCAAGCGCAGGACGACCTTCACCGCATTGTTGACGGCGGCTGCGTCCACGTAGCCGATGGCGCTACGCTTGTGGCTCACCGTTTCGACAACCGCGCGGCTATCCGGCAAAGTCGCCGGCGGCAGCACTTCGCCGCTGAAACGCAGCCGCGCCCAATAGGCATTGAGCTGCTTGATGTCCATGCCGTTCAGCGTGCGAAAGAATGTCTCGCGCAAGGCGCAGTCCAGCGGCAATTCATAGACCGACGCCGACAATGGCGCAGTGCGACCATCCGTGCTAAAGCTCCGGGCGCGGCCCAGATACAGATTGGAGACTTCGCGCGGCGTCATGCTCGGCACCGGGTTGTCGGGATGGACGATGACGGCGATGTCGGCGCGCACAGCCGACTGCCAGACCAAGCTTAGCAGGCAAATAGCAATGGCGGAGTTCAGTATTTTGCGCATGGTCAAAACATGAAATCCAGAGTGGCGGAAAGCAGGTCAACGCGACTGGTCGTCCCGGCGGGATTACGCCACCATAATCCGTAACCGGAAGGTTTAATGTCCGTTCTATCCCATTGCAGTTTGAGCGCCGCGTTACGGGAAAAATCCCAGCGCGCGCCGATGGACACAGTGTTTTGCTCGATGCGGATGGTGTTCAATATATGGAAAGCGGGGTCCCGCATAATGGCGTTATATGCCCCCCAGTCGTTGGCGGCGTAGCGCACATCGTTGTCAGGGCGCGATGTGCTAACCATCACAAAAGGCATCCATTCCCCCAGGCGGCGTCCAAGACTCGCATAGCCCATGCGTCCATGCGGCACCACGTTTGCCGTTGAAGACGCATAACCCAGTTCGCCCTGAGCCAGCCATGTGCCATCATCATACGCCGCACCTAGCGTGGTATAACCGATTTCGGCGTCTTTGAAGCTGATGTTTTTGCGCAAATCGGCAGCCTCGGCGCTGATCGCGGGAACGCCGGCTGCGGCCACGGAGTCCAACCCCTGATGCAAAGGGGCAAAGGCAGGGACTTCGTTGCCGACGATGAATCGCGAGTGCGCCATTTTCAGGCGCCAAAACTCAGTTTGCCGCGTGACGGATAGCCCCACCAAATTTTCGGCGGTAAAGTCGTACCCGCCATCCTTGCCGCTGCCCACGGGCGCCGAATACCTGCTGCTTCCGGCTTGCACCTTGATGCGCCAGCGTGCGTCATCGGCAAGAAAGTCTTCGGTGAGAATGTTGTAGGCGGCATCAATACCGTTCACCGAGAAAATCGGAATCAAGCCATAAAACTCCGCCGGCGGTCGCACCCAGGGATAGGCATAACCCACGTTGCGGTAGTCGGACATCAGGAAGGCATCGTAGTTGATGCGTCCGACACGGATATCCAACTGGGGTTGCGGCTTTACGGAAACATAGGCCAACTCCGTGGAACTATCGAAATCGGCCTTGAAGTGGTCGCGCAAAACAACTTGTCCAACCAGATCGATATTCGGGCTGACGCCGTATTCGAACTGCACGCCCACTCGGGAATCCACCAGCCAGCCGGGACCGGTGGCATAATTGTGTTTCGGCAGTTGGCTGACATCGCGGGCGGGAGCAATATCCGGCTTGTTGTCGTAATTGTAGCCGAGGGTGCCGAAACCGCCCAGATGCAGGCCTTCTTCGGCAAAGGCAGGGACATTGGCGAGCGCCGACAGCACGAGCAAAACCCGTGTCGCCAGGGAGAATAGCGAGGATAGGTTTTCCCTGTGCAGCCAAAAAAAATCAAACTCCCTCACCGGTTTTTTCTCCCTGTTTTTTCGCCCGTTTTTTGTAATGCCTCTATGCCTTGCGCGGTCACAATTTGCGCATTAATCGGCGCGTCTTCTGCGTTGTAAATTGCTTGTGCGAAAACGGCTACACGGCGCAATTTGCATCTTGCATCGCATCCCGCGAGGCGCGGCTAAATCGGTAAGTGGCAAGGCAAGGTATAGCGGGACAAAGGTGCAAGACACCCGCGCCAAGCCGGCTACGCATTTTCCCACGCCTGAGTGATGAAAAGCAAGAACACTCGCCGGATGTGCATCGCAATCCGGCCATGCTTTCCGCCGAACAAGGGGTGTCAATCAATAGGATGTTGCCTGATTTTGCTCAGTACGTATAACGAGAAGGCCGACAGGTAACATCAAGCATGAAAAATTCTGGAAACAAACTCGGCAGGTGAGCAAACTGGGTATTCTCCAGCCAAGCAAAGCAGATGGTCGTCGCCGGATACCAGGCAGTCTGCTTTGCTCGCCAATAGCGTAGCTAGGATGGGCGAGTCGTGCGGGTCGGCTATGCCCTCAATGCTGACGATAGCCGCCTCGAAACGCAACAGGGCAATATAACGAGCGATTTTATCGTCATCCCATCCAATACGGCGGCTGATCTTCGGATAGGATAGAACCCGGCTGATTTCGCCCAGCATCGGTTCGGAAAGAACCAGATCGAATTGCCCGCTACCCCAGGCGGCAAGTATCTTTCCCGGAATGCTCTGCGGTAACATCAGGCCGGAGATGAAAACGTTGCTGTCCAGAACAACGCGCATTCAGTGCTTCCTGGCGGCGGCCAGGGCTTCGGCTATCTCAGCTTCCGTCGTGGTTGCATCGACGTTTTTATAAGCTCCGGCCAATTCGGTCGAAAGCCGCTCGAATTCTCCCTTGAATAGCCGGATTTTTTCGAAAAGTTGCATGTCCACCATTGCTGCCACGGGTTTGCCACCCTTGGTAATCACTACTTGATCGTGGCGGTATTGGATTTCATTGAGCAGTTCGCCAAGATTCTGGCGAACCGTCATTGCGGCAGCTTCTCTAATCATGTCAATTACCTCAATTGGTATGGTTCGCTTGCCATGTTAACACCGGACGCTTAGGAAAGCATTTTCCCACATCCCGAAATTACCGCTTGCTCCCCGCTGTTTTTTTGCTTACATTCTGAGTCATTATCCTAGAAACCTCCGTTCAACGGAGGTTTCTAGGATTATTTCCCGGCTCGCAGAATTGCAGCATTTATGACTTTTCAGGAGCGTTAAGATGACTGACTTTTCCAAAATGGCCGCAGCCTATCAGCGCCGCGCCGTCGTCCAGCAATCGGCGGGTGAAGCGCTGTTGGAGATGCTGGATATTCGTCCCGGTGCGGATGTTCTCGATGTGGCCTGCGGCCCCGGCGCCTTGACCGCCCGTATCCGCACACGCACCACCGGGCGGGTGGTCGGCTGCGATGCCGCGCCGGGCATGATAGACGAAGCGCGCTCCCGGCATGGCGTAGCCGGCATTGAATTCGTCGAATGCGATGCGGCCAGGCTGCCTTTTGCCGACGAGTTCGACGCCATTTACTGCAATTCCGCGTTCCAGTGGTTTCGCGATTCCGCCGCGGTGTTGTCCGGCTGCCTGATGGCGCTACGTCCCACCGGTCGCATGGCAATGCAGGCGCCCGCCAAACGGGAGTTTTGCCCTCAATTTATCGTCGCCGTCGAGGAATTGCAACGCAACGCCGACACCCGAGCGGTGTACGCCAATTTTCGCTCGCCGTGGCGCTTTCTGGAAAATGCCGAAAACTATGCACAACTATTCTCCACCGCTGGTTTTACGGTGCTGGAAAGTCGTATGGAAGCCGTCGCTCAGCGTTGTTCGGCACAGCAGGCAATGGAAATATTCCTGTCCGGCGCTGCGGTCGCCTATCTCAATCCGCAATATTACGAAGGCGGCGCACCGACGGACTATCCGGCGCGCGCCGCCGAAATTGTCGCTGCCACGCTGGCAAGCCAGTGCGGCAGCGATGGCATGATCGAACTGATCTTCCACCGGGTGTTCGTGTCTGCTTGCCGGGTATGAAGTGAGCATGTCCGACGACCGGGTAAAATGGGGCTAACCCGGATATTTCGTAACTACTCAGGTACAACATAATGTGGTTTTTCTTATCTGTCTGCACAACATCCGGTGTTTCAATGTCTGAAAAATGCTCAAAAATCACCAATTTTATGTGATTTTTGGCAATGCAAAATATGCAATTATTTTGAATTCATGATGTTATAAGGTTTCTGCCTACCTGAGTAGTTACAATTCGTGCGATGAAAAGCGCCGGATTTTGTTTCTATAGGTGAATTTTGCGATAGCGTGGCGTAGTTATCCTAGAAAGCTCAGTTGAACGGGCTGGAGTGTGCGGTTTTCCGGGTGCAGGGCAAGGCGCAACGACGCGCAATGGTTATTCCATTGCAAGGAGTTGCAACGCCGCCATGCGCCCGGAAAAC
>JBAYVP010000402.1:0-4589 GCA_041674485.1 Sulfuricellaceae bacterium | reverse complement strand
TAAAAACACGACTTTTCATGACATGTGAATAATTTCTGTACGTTAATGAATCGTTCATTGAACAGGATGCATTGTTTTTACAGCATTTTTAAGTCCGACAAACTCCTAGTAGCTTACCAGTCAAGTCGTTGCATTTTTTGCGAAGAATGTGTCGTAGATCAAGCACTGGAGCGGTTTTCCGCAAAAAAACAAGGACCGGATGAACAGGATTGACAGGATGGGTTTTCTATCCTGTTCATCCTGTAAATCCTGTCTAAACGTCTGTTGGCTTCCGGCATGTCCGGCATAGATGACGCAACGCCATCGCGCACCACTAAAATCGTAGCGTTTCCCGGCATACGGCATTATCCACGACATGGCCAAGTTGAGTTGACGTTGCCAAGTTCAAGTCTTACGCATAATATCAGCCTTCATACTCATTGCTTCGTTCGCTGCTATTTTCTTACCCCATTCATGGCTAACCTTTCCGCGCCCACAGAGGCACCGATTGCTCCCGCATCCTTTCTTGCGCGCCTGACAGCGGGCGTCCTGCTGGTCAATCTGTTCGTTTTTACTCTGGTCGGGCTATCGCTCCACCAGAGCTATCACCAATATCAAAAACAGGCCGGGATCACCACCC
This sequence comes from Sulfuricellaceae bacterium, assembly GCA_041674485.1. Lineage (GTDB taxonomy): Bacteria > Pseudomonadota > Gammaproteobacteria > Burkholderiales > Sulfuricellaceae > JAGXQV01. The sequence continues at coordinate 3,970 of JBAYVP010000402.1, read as the reverse complement.
ATAACCTGGCGCAAGTTCTGGAAAGCGACATTGCCGGCAATGTCAGGAACGTCGACGTCGCCCTTTTCGCCGTGCTGGACGAATACCGACGCCAGCAGGCAACGGGCAGGATGGACGAAAAAGCGCTGAACGAACATATCGAGCGGGTGCGTTCGCGTTTGCCGGAAATCGACGCGTTGCGCATTACCGATGCGCAAGGGCTGCTGGTTTACGGCAACGGCGTCAACCGCGCCGCAAAAACCAGTCTGGCCGATCGCCCCCATTTCATCCGCCTGCGCGACGACGCCGGGGCGGGATTGGAATTTTCCCAACCGCAGATCAGCCGCGTCAACCGGAAATGGGTGATCGCCCTGGCCCGACGCATCGACCGACCGGACGGCTCCTTCGGCGGCATGGTGTTCGCGGCCATCGCGCTGGAACACCATGCCAAAATGTTTGCCGCGCTTGATGTCGGCGCGCACGGCATCGTCACCTTGCGCAACATCGATATGAGCATCGTCGTCCGTCATCCCGAGCCTCAGGGCATCGGCAGCGTAACCGGACAAAAGGCCGCCCCCCAAGCGTTGCGGGACATGGTGCAGGCCGGTCGGAAAGCCGGAACTTATCGGGCGCTCTCGACCGTGGACGGTGTCGAAAGGACGTTCTCCTATCGTCGGATAGGCGTCCACCCGCTTCTCATCGTCGTCGGTTTGGCAAGCGACGACTATCTCGCCGAATGGCGCATAGATGCCGCCAAGCTGGCGGCTCTGGCGGCTTTTTTCGCTTTGGTCACGCTCATGTCGGCGTGGCTGGTCCACCGCGCATGGAAACGCCAGACGGATGCGACCGAAGCGCTAACCCGACAGGAAGCCAAATTCCGCACCGTGGCCGATTTCACTTTCGATTGGGAATACTGGCAAGGGGTTAACCTCGAAATCCTTTACATGACGCCTTCATGCGAGCGGGTGACCGGCTATTCCCAGGCGGAATTCGTTGCCGACCCCGGTTTGCTGTTGCGCATCATCCACCCCGAAGACCGCCCGGCAATGGAAAGACACATGCACGATGTCGCTCTCCAGGATAAATCGTTGCTGGATTTTCGCATCGTGCGGCGCGATGGGGAGATACGCTGGATCGCCCACCATTGCCGCGCCATCTCGGGAGCAAACGGCAAATTCATGGGGCGCCGCGTCAGCAACCGCGACATTACCGAACGCAAGCAGGCCGACCAGGCATTGCGCGAGGAAGTGGATTTCTCCGAAACCTTGATCGATAGTCTGCCCGGCGTGTTTTACCGGCTCGACGCCGAAGGACGGCTGGTGGGTTGGAACAAGGCGTTCGAAGCGCTGGTCGGCAACGCGGGACTGGAAAAGGCGCGCGCCAATACCTTGAGCGTTATTTATGAGGACGACAAGGCGTTGGTCGCCGACAAAATCCGCGAAGGGTTCGAAAAAGGACGGGCGGATGTCGAGGCGCGCCTCATCCTCGCGAATGGCGCCGCCAAGTACTTTTTCTTTATCGGCAAGTCGCTGCATATCGGCGGGCGGGTTTATCTGCTGGGAACGGGCGTCGATATCAGCGAGCGCAAGAAAGCGGAGCTGGCGCTCAACCAGCTTAACGCAACTCTGGTGCAGCGGGTGGATGAAGCCGTTCGGAAGAATATGGAGCAGGAACGCCTGCTGATCCAGCAATCGCGCCTGGCGGCGATGGGCGAAATGATAGGCAACATCGCCCACCAATGGCGCCAGCCGCTCAACGCGCTGGCGGTGCTGCAAGGCAATATCAAGGATGCTTTCGAATTCGGCGAGCTGAACCGGGAAGTCATGGACAAGCTTACCGCGGACGGCCAACGCTACATTCAGAAAATGTCCACGACCATCGACGATTTCCGTGATTTCTTCAAGCCGCATCGGGAAAAAACGGAATTCCCGCTTCATCAGGCAGTAGAACATGCACTGAAAATCGTCAGCGCCAGCTTCCAGAACCGCAATGTCACCGTTAATTTCACGGCAGGCGCGGATATCCGGGTGACCGGCTATCCCAATGAGCTTTCCCAGGTATTGCTCAACACGCTGAACAACGCCAAGGAAGCCATACTGGAAAGACATGTGCAGAACGGCGAAATCGCTATTTCGCTCGGCCAGGACGAGAAAAAGGCATGGATTGCGGTCAGGGACAATGGTGGCGGAATTGCGGCGGACATCCTGCCGAAGATTTTCGACCCGTATTTCACCACCAAGCCCAAAGGCACCGGCATCGGCCTCTATATGTCGAAAATGATTATGGAGCATATGGACGGCGCCGTCGAAGCGCGCAACGTTGAAGCGGGGACGGAATTCAGGATGGTTTTGCCGAAATCGGAAAGCGCCCAGACGACGGGGCTACCCGAGGTCGCCACCAGCGCGCCTTAGCCCGGATATTCTATACTTTGCGCGGCCACAATTTGCGGATTTAGCCGCGTCTCGCGGGATGCTGCAAAACGCAAATTGCGCCGTGTGGCTGTTCCACACAAGCAATTTGCAACGCAGCGGCGCGTCCGCAGGGTAAATTTGTTCTCAGAAATTCATGATGAAAATCAATGATGGAAAACAGTCATGAATCCCAGGCAATCTTAGCGCGACGCGGCTCGACTCGACTCATGGCGGCAACAAATAAAGACAAAACCTTTTTCACCGCAGAGGACGCACAGGACGCAGAGGAAAACCCTCATGCTATTCCTCTGCGTCCTCCGTGTCCTCTGCGGTGAATCGGTTTTTTTCCGTGCCGAGAACAAATTTACCCTGGGCGCGTCCGCGAGACGATGGATAAACGCGTAAATTGTGGTCGCGCAAAGTATAGGATTATTTTGTCGGCATCTTGGCTACTACCTCCGCCCCCAACAGCCCGACTTGCGGGTTGAGCACCACATGCACGGGTAATGTAGCAAGCAGGCCGGCGAACCGGCCCTTGGCGAGGAAGGCGCGCAGGAAACCGCCCGTTTTCAGGAGATCGGCAATTTTCGGCGCGATGCCGCCGGCAACAAACACCCCGCCTGTAGCCAGGATTTTCAATGCCAAATTGCCGGCTTCTGCGCCATAGGCGGCGACGAATAACTCCAGCGCAGCCAGCGCCAGCGCATCGTGGTGTTGCAAGGCATGTTCCGAAATCGCCGCCGAAGGGTCGCCATCCCGCATCGCTGAGGCCAGCGCCGACGATTCGGTGAGTTTGCCGCGCCGGCGCAGGAATTCGTAAATCGCCGCCAGTCCCGGTCCGGAAACTACCCGCTCCCAGGAAACGTGGCCGTGGCGTTGCGCCAGATAGCGCCACAGTTCGGCCTGGAGTTCGTCTGCGGGGGCGAAATCGGCGTGGCTGCCTTCCGACGGCAACGCCTGATAGCCGCCGTCCCGCCATACCAGGTAGCCTTCGCCCAAGCCGGTGCCGGCGCCGATTACGGCGCGCGGACCGTGTTTCTGAGCTTGCCCGGCCTGTAACGTCAGCAAGTCGGATGCGGCGAGCGCTTCAATCCCGTAGGCCACCGCCTGGAAGTCGTTGATCAGCGCAACGGCGGGTAGGGCGAATTGCGCCGCAATGGCGTCAGCTTCGATGCGCCACGGCAGGTTGGTGATTTTCGCAATCCGTCCCTGCACTGGCCCGGCTACTCCGAAACAGGCGCTAACCGGCTGGGCGCCGGCGAGAAAATCGACAAGCATGGGTTCCAGGCCGGAAAAAGCCGCGCTGTCGTAGCGCTGCTCGCGTAGCACCGCGTCGCCGTTGGACGCGCAGCTTGTAGATAAGCGTAACCAAGTTTTGGTGCCGCCGATGTCGCCGGCGAGTACGGTTTTTTGATGGGGCATTTCGTATCCTTCAAAGTCCAAGTTCTAGGATTATCCTATACTTTAAACGGCTGAAATTTTGACTTTTTCGAAAGACTGAAAGTTCCACGATAACAAAGTTTCCAGTTCATCTCTGTGCCGCGAATGGGCATTCTGAATGCAATCAATAAGAGCTTGTT
>JBAYVP010000401.1:0-4615 GCA_041674485.1 Sulfuricellaceae bacterium | reverse complement strand
TAGAAACCTCCGTTGACCGCTTGCCAAGATGTGTAACATGGTGGTTCTAAACAACTTTGTCATCTATTTTGCGTGTACCCGTTTGGTGAGAACGCTACGGGCTGGATTGCACGGTTTTCCGGGCGCATGGCGGCGTTGCAACTACACGAGAAGGCAATGGAACGACCATTGCGCGTCGTTGCGCCTTGCCCTGCACCCGGAAAACCGCACACTCCAGCCCGTTCAACGGAGGTTTCTAGGATAATACAAAATCCCCTTAGACAAGGGATTTTTTCATGTCCGCCCATACCGCAGTCTTTGGCGAATCCTCAAATTTTCGCGCTTGTCGTGTTACCATTTTATGTCCGCAAAACCCACTCACTGCTATGACCCACTGACATGAACCCTAACGCGCTCGACTTCAAGCACCTTGCCAAGCACTATGCGAAAAATGTGGTATTGCAGGATATCGATCTGGATGTCGCGACTGGCGAATTTTTCGGGCTGGTCGGCATGAACGGCGCGGGGAAAACCACGCTGATCAAGTGCTTGCTGGATTTCTGCGAAATCAACGGCGGCGGCATCGAAATCTTCGGCGTCGCCCACCGCCTGACGGCTGCCCGTCGGCAACTCGCCTTTTTGCCGGAGCGCTTTATGCCGCCCTATTACCTCACCGGTGGCGATTTCTTACGCTATATGCTGAAGCTGAACCAGTTGGCCTATGACAGGGAAGAGGTGGAAGAGATGATCGGCAAACTCGACCTCGACTTGTCCGCCCTGACCCGACCGGTGCATACCTACTCCAAGGGCATGACGCAAAAATTGGGGCTGGCCGCGTGTTTTCTGGGCAAGAAGTCCCTGTATATTCTCGATGAACCGATGAGCGGGCTAGACCCCAAGGCGCGCGCGCTGCTAAAAAGTCATTTGCGGGATACGCACGCGACGGGGCGCACGCTGTTTTTCAGTTCCCATTCCCTTTCCGATGTGGAAGAGATTTGCGACAGAATGGCGATCCTGCACAACGGCAGGCTGAATTTTATCGGCACGCCGACGCAATGTTGCCAAATTTACCAGGCCGGCAACCTGGAGCAAGCCTACTTACGGTGTATCGGCCATGTATTTTGAACGCGGCTTATTGACGCTCTATACTTTACGTGGGTTTTGAAGCAGTTACAATTTCGGAGGAGAAACGGCAAAAAAGTAGCGCTTATTTCCCCTTGTGCCTGACCAAAGCCAGAAACTCGCCAGGCGATAGCACGGGGAGAGTGTGAGCGGAAAAATCCTTGGGATTGCGGGTAATCAAATGGGTGGCTTGGGCGCGCACCGCAGCCGCGCCTTGGACGGCATCTTCAAAATCCCGCCAGCCCAACGACAGCGCCTGCAATATCACCTCATGATCCACAGGCGCGACTCTCACCAAATTTATCAAGTCCACAATTGCCGCAGATGCTTTTGCTTGGCCGGAGTGCTTGGTCAGGAGGTAATAAATGGTGGTGACGGCATGCGCGGCAACCAACCCTACGGCATGTCCCTCGTCAATATAGGTCAAGACTGCGGCAGAGTCCTTTACCATGGGTTCACGTCCGGTGAGGACATCCAGTATCACATTGGTATCGAGGAGTAGCCTCATATCCGGTATTTTCCCTCCAGATGGTGTTGGTATTCTTCCTCCCCTGCCTCGACCGGCAAGATTCCCATCAACCGCCGGACTGTGGGCGAGTAGTTCTCATTTTCATCGGGCAACGAGGCCATATATTGGCCGACCATCCTGGAAATGCTCACATTATGCTTTTTGCTGTAGCGCCTAGCCTTGTCTATATCTTTTTCGTCCACGCTCAGCGTTAGTTTTAAGGTAGCCATTGCAATTTCCCTGTACGTGTCAGTTCTAAATAAAGAATACGTATACCTTCAGCCTGTGTCAAGGGTGGACATTTTTGTGGGCATAGACCGTTCCCACGCTCCAGCGTGGGAACGCCGTTCAGGACGCTCCAGCGTCCCGAACGAAAAGACACGCATGGGAAGAGGCGGCTAACGATTCTGGAGCCGGACAAACCGCACTTCCTGGCCGGCACAGTGGTCGAGTAGCTGCCTGCATTTTCCCGCCCGGATTCGATGCGGATACTTCCGGTTTGCCGGCGCCATTTGCACGCCAATAACGGATTGCGGCTCCCCGGCTACGCGATAGGCGACGGCTCCCGCGTCCCTGGCGGCGTTCCCACGCTGGAGCGTGGGAACGATCAAAAAATCAATGATGGAAGACATTCATGAATCCCAGGAAAACTTAGCGCGACGCTATTCGACGCATGGCGGCAACCCATAAAGACAAAACTTTTTTCACCGCAGAGGACGCGGAGGACGCAGAGGAAACCCCACATGCCTTTCCTCTGCGTCCTCTGCGGTGAATAATTTTTTTCTGGGCGAGAACAAATTTACCCTGGGGGCTTAGACAGAAGAATCTTGCTAATCGGGTCCCATTTTGTCTTGGCGTGCGTTTGACAATATCTTCGCGCAGGCTATGATACTTTCATCGTGACGAATTTGAGATGCATTGAGATAACATGAAACGATTCTTCCTCCTCATCGGCATTTTAGGCCATTTGATGACGGCTCAGGTCTTTGCGGCAACATGCACCGATGCCGATCTGGCGTCAAACGTCTATGACAGCCTGAATCAGGGGATGACGATCGCCCAGACGCTATCGGTATTGAGTTGCGATTCAGTCAGACTGCCCGAACAGGTTCAATCGCCCGGCGTGACGGTGCAAGGTTATCAGTGGAACAGCCCGAACCGTTCCTTCACGGTTACGTTCCGCCAAGTGAACGGTGGACAGGTGACGCTGTTCACCAAAGACCGGAGCGGCCTGCTTTCCGATGTCGTCACCTATTCATCGTCGGACAACATTCTTGTTCTTCCCAAACTGTCGCTGGACGGAACCACCAATTATCTCAACGCGCGCGTCTTGCTCCCGACGGGAGGAAACTGGTCTTACCTTGGCGCAAGCAGCAGTTCAGCCGGATCGCCCGATTCCGCCACCTCGTTATTTACTACTGCGTCCAGCGCCTTGCGGGTTCCCTCGGTGACGGTGGACGGCGCCGCTTTCAGCAACGTATGGCTGTATCTTCCTCCATCGAAACCCTGGTCGGTGCTGGGCGTCGGGACTTTGACCCAGCCGCCGTTGCCGGTCGTCCCCGCCACGTTTAACAGCGTCAGTGGCCAGATGGTATTGCCGGATTTGTCGATTGACGACGCCACCAATTACACCAATGCGTGCTTCTCGTTGCCTGTCGGTGGGGCAAGCTGGGCGTTCCAGGGTGGTGAAAGCAAGAAGGCCGGGACGCCATTGGAAACGTCCGCAACATTTACGTCAGCCACCGGTGTGCTGTTCGTGCCCTCGCTGATTAAGGATGGCGTCGCCGTGGCGAATGCCTGGTATTATCTGGCGCCCGGCAAAGGTTGGCAGGAATTGGGAGTAGGGACATTGACCCCGCCGCCGTTGCCGGTCATTCCCGCCGTTCTCGCCACATTCAACACCGCCAGCGGCCAGATGGTGTTGCCGGATTTGTCAATTGACGGCGCCACCAATTACACCAATGCCACTTTTTCGTTGCCTGCCGGCGGAGCGAGTTGGGCATTCCAGGGTGGGGAAAGCAAGAAGGCCGGGACGCCATTGGAAACGTCCGCAACATTTACGTCAGCTACCGGTGTGCTGTTTGTGCCCTCGCTGATCAAAAATGGCGTCACCGTGGCGAATGCCTGGTATTACCTTGCTCCCGGTAAGGGTTGGCAGGAGTTGGGGATAGGGGCGCTGACCCAGCCGACATTGCCGGTCACCCCCGCAGCTCCCGCTACATTCAACACCGCCGGCGGCCAGATGGTGTTGCCGGATTTGTCGATTGACGGCGCCACCAATTACATTAATGCAAAATTCTCGATGCCCGCAGGCGTTTGGGGCAATGGCGACTGGGCGTTCCAAGGGGCGGACAACAAGGCGCTAGGGACGCCCTCCGCGACGGCGGCAACCTATAACACTTCATCGGGCGTTTTGTTCGTTCCTTCTCTTTCCTTGAACGGCACGACTGTGGCCAATGCCTGGTATCTTTTGCAGCCCGGTCAACCCTGGCGGGAATTGGGGTTGGGTTCGGTCACGCAACCCGCCGTATCGACCATGAGAAGCCCGTCCCCCGTGCATATTCCGAATTACGGTGGAATCTCGGATAAATCCATATTCATGACCACATCCGACGCCGACGGTTCTTCCGCTTATTGGCGCGGTAAGAGCGATTGCAGTTTCCCGACCTTGCTTGATGTTAATAGCTTGCCTATCAGCCCAAATCAGCCCGCCATTATTTACCATCTCGATCAGGAAGGCTATTTGCTGACAATCGGCGGTTCCAGTCTTGTTTGCGGCATTGAGCCGATGACAGTTACGCCATGAGTTTCCCGGCGCTCAATGTTGATGCGCGGGTTGCTTAACCGAGGATTAGCGCCAATCAGATTCAGGTCAGGTGTCGCGGTAAATTTGTTCTCAGTGCGGCAAGCGAAGCTTGACGCTTCTTTCAGGGTGAAAGTCCCTGACGGGGAGGCAGAGGATCGTCCCCACAAGGTCTAACCAACCGACCGTATCGAGTGTTGCGT
>JBAYVP010000400.1:0-4636 GCA_041674485.1 Sulfuricellaceae bacterium | reverse complement strand
TTTCCGGGCGCATGGCGGCGTTGCAACTCCTTGCAATGGAACGACCATTGCGCGTCGTTGCGCCTTGCCCTGCGCCCGGAAAACCGCACACTCCAGCCCGTTCAACGGAGGTTTCTAGGTTAAAGCGTTGTTGCGCGATGCGCGAGAACATCCTTTCACCGGTATCGGCAAACCCGAACCTCTCAAGCACGATTTACACGGCTATTGGTCAAGACGCATTACTCGGGAACATCGGTTAGTGTATGTAGAACCTGAACTGTTCAGTCTCGTTCCCACGCGCTGCGTGGGAATGCAGCACCGGCGCGGCTAGCGCCAAGTAACCGATGAAGATAGGCTTATGGGACGCAGCCGCTATAAAATTTGCGACGAAAAGGCGCCGCATTTCTTGACTTGCACGGTATTGAACTGGATACCTTTGTTCACGCGTCCCCAAACTTCGGACATCATTCTTGAAGCATTACGCCACCGGCAGGAACAGAATTTGTGGAAAGTTTATGGTTACGTCATTCTGGAAAATCATCTGCACATGATCGTTGAAAGCGGGAGTTTGGCAGTGGAGTTGCCACATTTCAAGTCCTTCACCGCTCGCAAATTGATCGATTTATTGACGGAGTGCCACGCCGAGCGTCTGTTGCGCCAACTGGCGTATTTCCGTAAGACGCATAAACTGGATAGGGATTATCAGTTATGGGAGGAAGGCTCGCACGCACAAGTCATCGAAAATGAATTTGTGTTGAGGCAAAAGCTGGAATATATCCATCAAAACCCGGTGAAGCGCGGTTATGTTGATGAAGCTGAGCACTGGCGGTATTCGAGCGCCAGGAACTACGCGGGTTTGGAAGGGCTGATTCCGATTTACAGGGAGTGGCTTTGATTCTTGGCGCAGCGCGCCAAAACTGCATTCCCACGCAGCGCGTGGGAATGAGAATAAAGGTATAACGAAGAAACGATTACGAAGCGGCGCCAGATAAAACCGCCGACGCCTAGCCCCTGAACTCAGGAGTAACAACATGCGCAACAATCAGCCCGTGACCCAGAAGGAAATCATTGTTGGCGAAACGGTCACCATCGTTTCCAAGACCGATCTCAAGGGGATCATTACTTTTGTCAACCCGGAGTTCGTGGCGATCAGCGGTTATTCCGAAGGGGAGTTGCTCGGCAAGCCGCATAACATTCTGCGCCATCCCGATATGCCGCCACAGGCTTTCGAGGATTTGTGGAACACGGTCAAGCGTGGCATCGGTTGGGAAGGCGTTGTCAAAAACCGCTGCAAGAATGGCGACCATTATTGGGTGCATGCGCATGTCACGCCGCTCCACGAAGGGAGCAATGTCACCGGCTACACCTCGGTGCGGCGGCACGCCACGCGCAACGAGATCGAGAGCGCGGAAAAGTTGTATCGCACCATGAACCAGGGTAAGCGCGTCGATTTGCACACCGGTGAACAATCGGCTCTGTCCGGGGTGCCGTTGCGCTGGCGCTTGATCCTGCTGCTGGTTTTCCCGATTCTGGGGCTACTGTATTTCTCGGTCGGCAATGTGTTGGAAAAGGCGCAGCGCCTGAACGAAATCCGCGCCATGCAAACGATCACCACGCTGGCGGTAAAGTCCAGCGCGGTGATCCATGAGGCGCAAAAAGAGCGTGGCATGTCCGCCGGCTTTTTGTCGTCCAAAGGTGCCAAATTCGCCGATGATCTCCCCAGGCAGCGTACTGAAACCGACAAGCGCATAGGTGAATTGCGCGAGCTGGCCGCCACCCTGGACCAAGCCAAACTGGACGAAGGGTTCCGCGCCGCCCTGAGCGCCGCACAAGATAAGCTTAAAACGCTGGGCGATAGCCGTAGCGCTATTTCCGGGCAAAAACTATCGCCTAAGGACTCGTTCAATTTCTACACCGACCTGATTTCCGCTTGGCTGGATGTTATTTCCTACAGCGCCAAGGTCGGGAGCAACGAAAAACTGGCGCGCGCCACCACCGCTTACCTGATGTTCCTGAACGGCAAGGAAATGGCCGGACGCGAGCGCGCTACGCTCAATGCCGCTTTTTCCGCCGACAAATTCGAATGGGAGGCTTTCCAGCGCTTTGTCGCGCTGGTCGCCAACCAGAAGACCTATTTCGACTTGTTCCGCGCCTACGCCGGCAAGGAAGCCTTGGAGGCCTACCAGGGAAAAATGAGCGCGGAAGCCACCGCAGAAGTCGAACGGCTGCGCCGGGTCGCCATCGACCGCGCACTGACCGGCAGTCTCGGCACAGACCCGACGTACTGGTTCAAAACCATTACGCAAAAAATCGATGCCATGAAAGAAGTCGAAAATTTCCTTTCCGACGACCTGCACGCGCTCGCCGCCCGCTTGGGCGGGGAAGCCAATCGTTTGTGGTGGACGTATGTCGTGCTCACCATGGGTTCGCTGCTCATCACCTTGTTGTTCGGCTTGTGGATCATCCGCGTGCTGTTGCGCGAACTGGGCGGGGAGCCGAATTACGCTTGCCAGGTGGCGCGCGAAATCGCCGCCGGCAACCTCGACATGGAAATTCGCTGCCATGAAGGTGACAGCATCAGCCTGATGGTGGCGATGAAAAATATGCGCGACACCCTGGTGTACATGCTGCGCGAAAGCCAGCGCGTTTCGGAAGAAGCATTGCGCGTGCGCGCCGCACTCGATAACGCCACCGCCAACGTCACCATTGCCGATCCCGAAGGCAAGATTATCTACATCAACAAGACCGCGCTACGCATGTTCCAGGATAACCAAAACGCCATCCGCACGGCCATGCCCCACTTCGATGCCGACAAAGTGCTGGGATCGAATTTCGACAGCTATCACAAGGAACCCGGACACCAGCGGGAAATACTCAAAAATCTCACCGGCCATTACAAGGCGGTCATCCGTATCGGTGCGCGCGTCTTCAATCTGTCCGCCATTCCGGTCAGCAACCAGAAGGGGAGCCGTATCGGCACCGCAGTGGAATGGGTGGATGCCACCCAGGAGCTGAAAATCGAGGGAGAAGTGCGCAAACTTGTCGATGCGGCGCAAAACGGCGATTTCACCCAACGCATTGATCTTTCCGACAAGGAAGGCTTCATGCGCGAATTGTCCATAGGCATGAACCGCCTGGTGGAAACCAGCGAGGTCGGGCTGGGCGAAGTGCAACGCGTGCTGGAAGCGCTGGCGCGGGGCGACCTCACCGAAACCATCACCAACGAATACCACGGCGCCTTCGGCCACCTCAAGGATAACTGCAACGCCACGGTGGAAAATCTGCGGGAATTGATCGGCCAGATCAAAATCGCGGTGGATTCGATCAACACCGGCGCCCAGGAAATCGCCATGGGCAACACCGACTTGTCGCAGCGCACCGAGGAACAGGCGTCCAGCCTGGAAGAAACCGCTTCCAGCATGGAAGAACTGACTTCCACCGTGAAAGCCAATTCCGAAAACGCCCATCAGGCCAACCAGTTCGCCATCGGCGCGTCCGACGTTGCCGCATCGGGCAACGGGGTAGTCGCCCAGGTGGTCTACACGATGGATGCCATCAATGAATCCTCCAAGAAGATTGTGGACATTATCTCGGTGATCGACGGCATCGCGTTCCAGACCAACATCCTCGCATTGAACGCCGCAGTCGAAGCCGCCCGCGCCGGCGAGCAGGGGCGCGGCTTCGCGGTGGTGGCTGCCGAAGTGCGCAATCTGGCGCAACGTTCCGCCGCCGCAGCGAAGGAAATCAAAAACCTGATCAGCGAATCGGTGGAAAACGTGGAAAGCGGTTCCAAACTGGTGGCGCAGGCCGGCCAGACCATGGAAGAAATCCTCGTGGCCATCCATCGCGTCACCGACATCATGGCCGAGATTTCTTCCGCCTCGCGGGAGCAAAGTTCGGGTATAGAACAGGTGAACAAGGCCATCACCCAGATGGACGAAGTCACCCAGCAAAACGCCGCACTGGTGGAACAAGCCGCCGCCGCCGCCGAATCGCTGGAAGAGCAGGCGCAAAACCTTTCCGCCTCGGTAGCCGTATTCAAGCTGGAAAGCGGCGTTGGTTTTTGATTGTTTGTCCCAGAAAACTCAGTGGGTCCATGATACACGAAAATATTTCTCTCGTTCCCGCGCGCCGCGCTCATCGTTACACACATCTTTTCAATCATTTGATTACATGCAGAAAAGATGGGGTGCAGCGCTCCCTCCCCGGAAAGCGGGAGGGTTAGGGTGGGGATGGGGTAGAAGGTGCAGGCGGCAATGTAAGGTATTGATTTTAGCCTGTGTCGTTCTACCCCATCCCCCTCCCGGCCTCCCCCTTGAAGGGGGAGGAGCTTCCCGCTCCGACTTGTGTGTAACGATGAGCGCGCCGCGTGGGAATGCAGTCCGGGACGCGCTGCGTCCCGAATCCGACGTATGGGTTTCATCCCAAAGCCGCAGGCACACTTGCCGTAGCACGGCGTTAACCGCATTTCCTATTCGTCGTTCACACATCAAAGCCATCAACCTAGAAACCTCCGTTGACCGCTTGCAAAGATGTGTAACGTGTTGGTTCTAAACAGCTTTGTCATCGATTTTGCGTTCACCCGTATGGTGAGAGCGCTACGAGCTGGATTGCACGGTTTTCCGGGCGCATGGCGGCGTTGCAACTCCTTGCAATG
>JBAYVP010000399.1:0-4680 GCA_041674485.1 Sulfuricellaceae bacterium | reverse complement strand
TCGATCGCGTGGCGTGGTCGTGTCGTCGTTCGGAATTGAGCTGTCGCCAAAAATGTGCCGCAGTTCCGGGGCAGCTGCGCGCGTTAAGATGCTTTCCTTACGGGTTTACCGAATGTTTACTTTTACTTTATAATAAACTCGCGCAAACGGCAGGTTTTGCAGGCATCTCTGGGTTCATACTACGAGTCAGGAAAAACAATGAAAACATCACGAATCATTTGCAGTGCGTTAGCCGCAGCGTCTTTAACCCTAACCCTGGCCGGCGTTGCTTCTGCGGATAGCATTTCCAAGGAAGGTTATTTGATCGATAGCCGCGGCAATCTGGTAAGGAGCGGGAACGGCCTGTGTTGGCGCACCGGATACTGGTCGCCGGCCATGGCGATTGTAGAATGCGATCCCGAGTTGGTGAAAAAAGAAACGCCCAAGGAAGAAGTTAAGCCGCCGCCTCCCCCTCCCCCCCCACCGCCTCCCGCGCCGCCCCCACCTCCCGAGGTCGTCCCGGAGCCGCCTGCATTCCTCCCGATCAGCCTGCAAGCCGAAACGTTGTTCGATTTCGACAAATCGGTCATACATGACGACGGCAAGAAAAAGCTGAATGTCGAAGTCGTCGCAAAAATGAATGAAAATCCGCAGGTCGAAGAGATATTGGTGACCGGCCACACCGACCGCATCGGCATCGACGCTTACAATCGCAAGCTCTCCCAGCGCCGCGCGGATGCCGTGAAATCTTACCTGATAGGGCAAGGCGTAGATGGCAAGCGCATTAAAACCGCAGCCAAGGGCGGGGAAAATCCGATTGTTTCCTGTTCCAGCGTTAAAGGCAAAGTCAGCAGCAAGAACAAAAAGCTGGTCGAATGCCTGCGTCCCAACCGCCGCGTAGTAGTGGAAATAAGCATCCAGAAACCGGTTCAGAAGTAATCCGGTGTGGCCGGAAAAATCCGCAGAGATGTTTCAGGCGCGCAACCTGAAGCGTCTCTGTGGTGAAACCAGCGGATTCTTCAGCCTGAAAATCGCTGTTGATTTACGAAAAAAACGAGATAGATTCGTTGGTTGGAGCGATTTATTGATTCAACTGTCAGGTCTTTATTCCCGTTCCCATCAGGCTTGCCGAGCGACTTCCCGGTCGCGACTGCCTCCTCGGGCTGCTCACCCTGCGCCCAAACCGATAGGGCTGTCGCGGTGCATCCCACCCTGCCGTAACGAAATAACACCGACCTTCCGCCACATCAAAACAACCGCAACCGGCGCTACAATTGTTCGACCCGGTTACGGCCATTCTGCTTAGCCATGTAGAGCGCGCTATCCACGCGGGCCACCAGTTCCTGAATGGTTTCGCCGGGGTGGAACGAGGTTGCGCCGAGACTGCAAGTGACTTTGCCGACATCGGTAAACTGAAATTTCTCAACTTCCTTGCGCAGCTTATTGCCGAATTGGAGCACTTTTTCGGCTTCGATGTGGGGAGACAGCAAGATGAATTCTTCCCCGCCCCAGCGCGCAAATTCATCGTTGATTCGAATATTGGATTCGATGATCCTGGCAAATTCGGCAAGAACGCTGTCCCCCGTCGGGTGTCCGTAAGTATCGTTGACATTTTTGAAGTGGTCGATGTCCATCAGGATCAGTGCCAGCGGAATGCCATGGCGCTCGGAGCGCTCGATTTCCATCTCCAGCGTTTCATTGAATTTCCGGCGGTTGGCTATGCCGGTCAATGGATCGGTGGTGGCGAGTTTTTGCAATGCCGCTTCAGCGCCCTTGCGTTCCGAGATGTCGCGCAAAATACCGATGGCATTCCATTGCCCATGCACGCTGACTGCGGAAAGCGACACCTCGACCGGAATTTCCTTGCCGTCGCGCCGCTGGGCGGTCAATTCCGTGGTTTTCCCGGTGTGCTCACTGCCGGTGTGGGTGAATTGGGTGAACAGTTCCTCATACTGCTTCTTGAAGCGATCCGGTGCAATCAGTTCGTGCAGATTTTGACCCAGCGCTTCCTCTTCCGGGTATCCCAGAATCAATTGCGCCGCACGGTTCCAGTACGTAATATTGCCGGCTGCGCCGTTGATGATGATGGCGTCTTGCGCCGCGCCGGTAATGCTGCGCAGGACTTCCTCGCGCTCGCGCAATTCGGTGGTCTGATCCAGCACCATGCGCTCCAGCTCGTCCTTGCTGCGGTTCAGGACTTCTTCGGCCTCCTTGATCGGGGTAATGTCCGTGCGCACCGATACATATTGGTAGGGGTTGCCCTGCTCGTCGAGAAAAGGCACGATAGTGGTCTTTTCCCAATAACAACTGCCGTCCTTGCGACGATTTTTGACTTGGTCGCACCAAGTCGTGCCGCCGGCGATGGTACGCCACATTTCTTCGAAGAATTCCGGCGTGTAAAAGCACGAGCTTGTCAGCCAGAAATCCTGCCCCAACAGTTCCGCTTGCGTGTATTGGCTGACCTGGGAGAATTTCTCGTTGGCATAGGTGATTATGCCGGCGCTATCGCAAATGCTGACGATGGCGTGTTCATCGAGGGCGATTTTCTGGTATTTGAGTTCGCGCGCGTTTTCTTCCAGCTCCTTGGAAGTGGCAAGCAAGCGGGCGATCAGGTTCTTGATCTGGGTGCGGACGAAAAACGCGATCAGGATACTGAGAAGAATCGACCCGCTCCCGCCCAGCAACAGGAAAGTGTAAGCCTCCTTTTCACGCTGGTAAGCGGTCCCCGCGAATTTCATGATCTGCTTATCCTGATAGGCCAGCAGATCGTTCAGCGCGGCCAGCGCCGCATCCTGCGCAGGCAGCGCATCCTGAACGAGCACCCGTTGGGCTTCGCTGATATTGCCCTGCATCGCCAACTCGATGACCTTGTATTGCAAAGGCTTGGTTTTTGCGGAAGCAGCACCCTGGCGCTCCAGAAACTCTTTTTCGGCGGGCTGCGCCAAGTTCATGAAGGCTGAGCGGAGCTGGGCGAATTCGCTTCCGAGTTCGTCGACCCGGACAGCCAGTTCATCCCTGGCAAACGGGTCCGGCTCGGTAATGATTTTCTGCAGCAACACCGATCTGTCCCGCGTCGTCTGGTACATCTTGCGCACATGTCCGGCATGTTCGTTGTGCTGCACCACGATATCCTCAATGTTGGCGCGAATGCCATTGAGCCTGGACAGGCTGGCGGTCGTCAACCATCCCATCAGCGCGACCACGATGCCAAAGCCGAAGAAAATGATAATCGCGCCGGAGTGTTCCTTGAAAAAAGCAATCAATCGATCTTGAGCACGCATGAAACCTCAGTCTATTCGTTCCCTTTTAGGGATATGTAAAACATGGTGTTTAGACGCAAAAAAACAAGCCGACAGCGAACGGGCGATCCGTTGCCTCCGGCACTTGTTCCACCGACCCGCGCAACGGCAGCGGCAATACGGTCTCGTCTACAACGCGGTCGAGTAGAAAATCGGCCTGCGGCAGACTCCATATGGAAGTTTACTCCGTTCGCATAACCTGTGCTGATTATACAGCGAAGATTTCATTGAGTGTAAGCAAAGCCTTATGCCTGTCTGCAAAATTGAATATTTCCGGCGGGCGCGCAAATAATGCGGCGTTTCCGCTCATGGCGGCAACCCATAAAGAGAAAACCTTTTTCACCGCAGAGGACGCAGAGGAAAACCCTCATGCTCTTCCATTGCGTCCTCCACGTCCTTCGCAGTGAATAGGTTTTTCCGTGCCGAGAACAAATTTCCCCTGCCATGCTGTCAACACCTCTTGATAATGCATATCATAATATGTATTATCAAGCCCATGAACTTTACTTGCAACCCGATCAAAAACGCAACCAACATCCGCGATCGGGGGTTGCCGTTGTTGGCGGCGCGGGCGATGTTCAACCCAGCCATGTTGGTGCGCGAAGACATGCGCAAGATTTCCCCCGCGCAAGGCATATCGGCTACAACCACATTGATGGGCGTCTGATGGTGGTCGTTTTTTGCCATCCCGCCGAAAACGTGACCTACATCATTTCTTTCAGAAAGGCAAACGATCGTGAGCAAGCAAAACTCGAAAATCGAATCCTCTGACCCAGTTTCGGCATCGGCAATCGACTGGTCGGCGGCAGATGCCGCGCCGATGGCGGATGCCCCCGACGATGACAGCCCGGAACTGCTGGCGGCGCAAGTTGAGGAACTGCGCCCGCTGGGGGAAGTGTTGCCCGCGTTATCGACGGGTAAAACGCGCATTACCATCATGCTGGACGATGCCGTGTTGCAGGCGTACAAGGCGCGCTCAGGAGGGCGCGGATACCAGACGCTGATCAACGAAACGTTGCGCCGGGGGCTGGAAGCCGATGCAGTCAAAGAAGCATTACGCCAAGTAATCCGCGAGGAACTGCATACGGCGTGAAAACGCGGTAAGGTGATTTCCAGCCGGGTAGGGTGGGGATGGGGTAGAAGGCGCAGACAACAATGTAAGATATTGATTTTAGATATGTGTCGTTCTACCCCATCCCCCTCCCGACCTCCTTACAAGTGCAGGTTTTTCGCTCGGCTTTAACGCGCAAAAAATATTTTCTTTAACATCAGCCTGTTGCGTGGCGTTTTGTGCTCGGCAAACAATAATCATTGTTTTGTAACGCTATAATTATAATGAACTTTTATAAAAAACCTACACTTGTAAGCTCGCGCCCTCCCCCTTACCGGGGGAGGGGCTTCC
>JBAYVP010000398.1:0-4687 GCA_041674485.1 Sulfuricellaceae bacterium | reverse complement strand
GTTTTCCGGGTGCAGGGCAAGGCGCAACGACGCGGAATGGTCATTCCATTCCAAGGAGTTGCAACGCCGCCATGCGCCCGGAAAACCGTGCAATCCAGCCCGTAGCGCTCTCACCAAACAGGTAAACGTAAAATAGATGACAAAGTTGTTTAGAACCACCATATTACATATCTTGGCAAGCGGTCAACGGAGGTTTCTAGGATTATGTCGGGTTGCATGAATATCAAACTGCTATTGCTTATAGGCGGTTGCTTGTCGGTTGCCGGTGTCCATGCCGAAATCTACAAGCACATCGACGAAACCGGTCGGGTGACTTACACCAACACCCCGATCAAGGGCGCCATAAAACTCAATCTCGGACCGGATCCGTCTGCGCCCGTCGCCAAGCCGAAAACCGCAACGCCCACACATGCCTCTTCTCCCAGTCCGGCCAACTTTCCCAAGGTGGATGCGGACACGCAAAAAGCGCGCGATGCAATGCGCTATAAGATACTGGAAGAGGAGATGACGGCTGAACTCAAGCTGTTGTCCGAGGCCAAGCAAACCCTGGCGGAAACCGAGGCGGCGAACAGCGACAAGGGCAAGCTGCCGGCCAAACACCTGGAGCGCTTGCAGCAATTGAAAGACAATATGATGCTGCATGTGAAAAACATCCAGGCGCTGAAAATCGAAATTGCCAATTTGAAGCGCTGAGCAACCTGGCGCGCATTTTGCTTACATCCAGAGCATGAGCGCTAACCATCATACCGGATTCTCGATACCCCTCTCCTTTTTCGGACTGGAGCACCTGTCTACCGCCGTGTTGTTGCTCGACCGGGAATTGCGCGTGCGTTACGTCAACCCGGCGGCGGAAAACATGTTCGAGTTCAGCGGCAAGCACGTTGTCGGCCTGATGCTGCCGCAGGTGTTTCTGGACACCGCGATATTGTCGCGGGCGGTGGATTCCGCCCAAGCCCACCACACCTGTTTCACCGAGCACGAAATCACCCTGCCGAACGCCGGCGGACATGCGCTTTCCGTAAGCTGCACCGTGACGCCGGTGGAGATGGAAGGAATCGGCCTGATACTCGAATTTCACCAGATCGACAAGCAATTGAAAATCGCCCGCGAGGAGCGCATGTTGCTGTTGCAGCAATCGAACCGCGAGTTGCTGCGCAATCTGGCGCACGAGATCAAGAACCCCTTGGGCGGCTTGCGCGGCGCGGCGCAACTGCTGGAGCGCGAATTGCCGCGCGTCAGCCTGCGTGAATACACCCAGGTTATCATCAAGGAAGCCGACCGCCTGCAATCGCTGCTGGAGCGATTGCTAACCCCCCACCAGTTGCCGCAACTGCGCCCGGTGAACGTTCACGAAGTGCTGGAGCGCGTGCGCAGCCTGACCCTGGCGGAGACGCCAAGCGGCATCGCGATTCGCCGCGATTACGACACCAGCCTGCCGGATTTGTTGGCCGACCCCGAGCAATTGATCCAGGCGGTGCTCAATATCATGCGCAACGCGGTGCAGGCGATGCAGGGCAAGGGCGAAATCGTCCTGCGCACGCGCGTCGCGCGCCAGGTGACGCTGGTGAAAAAACGCTATCGGCTGGCGCTGATGGTGCAGATTATCGACAATGGCCCCGGCATCCCCGAGGCCATCCGCGAACAGATATTTTATCCATTGGTTTCAGGGCGCGAAGGCGGCAGCGGAATGGGGCTGACCCTGGCGCAAACCCTGATCAACCAGCACCAGGGAACGATAGAGTGCGACAGCCTGCCCGGTAGCACCTGCTTTACCCTGCTTTTGCCAGTGTTGAGTCCTGAGTGACGAGTTAGTGCTGAGTGCTGAGTGGATTTCTCAGCACTCGGCACTCAGCACTATTTTTAAAGGATTGATGATTATGCATTCCGTCTGGATAGTTGACGATGACCGCTCCATTCGCTGGGTGTTCGAGAAAGCGCTGACGCGCGAGGGCATCGATTTCAGGATATTTTCGTCCGCCCAGGAGGTGCTGGACGCGTTGAAATCCGCCGCGCCGCAAGTGCTGGTCAGCGATATTCGCATGCCGGGAACCTCCGGCATCGACCTGCTGCAGCAAATGAAGGAACGCCTGCCCACTGTGCCGGTGATCATCATGACCGCCTATTCCGACCTGGAAAGCGCGGTGTCGGCGTTTCAGGGCGGCGCATTCGAATACCTGCCAAAACCGTTCGATGTCGATCACGCGGTCGAACTGGTGCAGCGCGCCCTGGATGAAAGCGTGCGCCAGAGCTACAAGGTGGAGGCTACCGAAACCGCCCCGGAAATCCTCGGCCAGGCGCCCGCGATGCAGGAAATTTTCCGCGCCATCGGGCGTTTGTCCCAATCGCACGTGACTGTGCTGATCACCGGCGAATCGGGCACCGGAAAGGAGCTGGTGGCGCTGGCGCTGCACCGTCATAGCCCGCGCGCCGAGCGTCCGTTTATCGCGCTGAACACCGCCGCCATCCCGAAAGATTTGCTGGAGTCCGAACTTTTCGGCCACGAGCGCGGCGCTTTCACCGGCGCGCAAGCGATGCGGCGCGGGCGCTTCGAGCAGGCCGACGGCGGAACGCTGTTTCTCGACGAAATCGGCGACATGCCGGCGGATTTGCAAACGCGCTTGCTGCGGGTGCTGTCCGACGGGCAGTTTTACCGGGTCGGCGGCCACCAGCCGATCAAGGTCAACGTGCGCGTCATCGCCGCCACCCACCAGAACCTGGAACAACGGGTCAAAATGGGCATGTTTCGCGAAGACCTGTTCCACCGCCTCAACGTCATCCGCCTGCGCCTGCCGAGCTTGCGCGAACGGCGCGAGGACATCCCGCTGCTGGTGCGGCATTTCCTGCAAAAAAGCGTGGCGGAACTGGGCGGGGAGGCGAAACAGATTTCCGATGCGACCTTGAAATACCTTTCCTCTCTGGAATGGAGCGGCAATGTGCGACAATTGCAGAATGTGTGCCACTGGCTAACGGTGATGGCGCCGGGGCAGAATATCGGGGTGGGCGACCTGCCGCCGGAACTGCGCGAAGAAGCGTCGTCGTCCACACGCAGCCAAAACTGGATGGAGATGCTGGTTCTGGAAGCGACCAACCGCCTCAATCGCGGCGAACACGCCATCATGAACGAACTGACGCCGCAGTTCGAGAAGACGCTGATCCAGTGCGCGCTCCGCCACACCGGCGGACGACGCATAGAAGCCGCCAATTTGTTGGGGCTGGGTCGCAATACATTGACACGGAAAATACAGGAACTGGGACTGGAGGAAAGCCCGGAAGGGGAGTGAGGCGAGCGTGAGGCGGGAGACGGGAGGGGTGAGGGGCATTTTCACACGCTTTCCCTCTTACGCCTCCCGCTTCCCGCCTCACCCATTTATTATGCACAAACGCAACCGTCTGTTTGTTTCCATTGCACTGACCTATGGCCTGCTGGGCGGTGCGATTGCCATTTTGCGCCTGATCGACCCCGCGCTGATTCCCGGCAACGTTCCCCGGCTGCACGGTCACATCATGCTGTTGGGTTTCGTGCTGATGATGATCTATGGCATTGCGCTGCATGTGCTACCGCGCTTTGGCGGCTTTCCCCTCTATTCCGAGCGCATGGCGGATTGGCAACTGTATCTGGCCAATGCCGGCCTGCCGCTGATGATGGCCGGCTGGCTGACGTTTATCGACGGATTGGTGATCGCGGGCGGAGTGCTGAGCTATGCGGCGATTTTGCTGTTCGGCCTCAACATGATACTGACCGTGCGCAACAGGGGACGATTATGAACGCTACGCCGCCCTGTCTTGACGCCAACCAAGCCTATCGCGAGCAGGCGCAGAACCTGATGCAAAAAATGGGCATGTCCTTTTCTCCCGAAAATCGCCGCTACGTGATTTCCGCGCAAATCTATCTAATGCCGGCGGGGCTGGGGCTGGTCGTGGATGGCAGCCTGCTATCCGACAGCGCGTCGCGCCCGGCGTTTCTGCACCTGTTTACGCTGGGTTTCATGCTGTTCATGTTTTATGGGCTGGGTGCGCACATGCTGCCGCGCTTCACCGGCAATCCCCTGCCGGAAACCCGCTGGTCGCTGCTGCAAATGGGAGCGGCGCACGCCGGCGTGGCGGCTTACGCCGTCGGCTATTTCGCCGGCTGGACGACATTGGCGCTGGGCGGCGCCGTTCTGGCCTGGACGGCGCTGTTGATCTTCACCCTGCGGGTGTGGCGGGTGTTGTGGCCTTAGTAACTTATCGGCCAGTCCCTCACATTTCTTGTTGTTTGATTATCCGGCAAAAATGCCTTAACCGCAGAGACGCGGAGGCGCGGAGAAAGAACGAAACCTCTGCGCCTCTGAGGTAAATATTTTTGGCTCCGGCTAGTCCGGGTTTCTGATCGTTCCCACGCTCCGGCGCTCATCGTTACACACATCTTTGCTAGTACCGCAATGCCGTAGGATGTGCTGATGACAGGAAGCGCATCGCTCGCGAATCTTGGCGGCAATACGCGACAGATGCGCCTCGTACCTCGGCACATCCTACGGGCTAGTCCGGGTTTCTGATCGTTCCCACGCTGGAGCGCTCACCGTTACACGCAAGTGTCGGGCAAGCGCGAGCGCAGGTTTGCTCCCTTCTCCCGCAGGCGGGAGAAGGGCCGGGGATGAGGGTGTTTGCGTATTGGCAACCGTTATCAATGTGCAAACACCCTCACCCC
>JBAYVP010000397.1:0-4696 GCA_041674485.1 Sulfuricellaceae bacterium | reverse complement strand
TTGTATTTCTCCGCGCCTCGGCGTCTCTGCGGTAAAAAAGAATCACCCGGAGAGCCGCGCCAGTGCTTGATCTACGACACATTCTTCGCAAATAATGTGAAGATTTGGTCGATAAGTGACTAATGGGCGGTGTGCTGTTCGATGCTGCTGGCCATGCCGAAATTGGCGCGACCGATGATCTCCTGGCGCATCAGCGGACTCAGCGTGACAAAATAGGCGGAGTAGCCCGCCACGCGGATCATCAAGTCTTTATAGGGCGCAAGCGCCGCCTGCGCTGCCGCGCCCGCGCCGGGTTGCGAGGCGGCGGTGGCGGCGTCGTTGGCGGCCTTCAGGTCGGCGAGGGAACTGACGCACAGTTGCACCAGCACACCGTTTGCGTCCATGAAAGCCTTCATGTGGTGCGCGAACAACTCGCTGTCCGCGTCGAAATAATCGCTGCCGCGCGGCGTGAGGCTGAGGTTGTAGGTGTAGCCGTTCTGCACCGTGTCGGCATTCACCTTGGCCACCGACAGCATGTGATCGAGCAGCATGACCGGGTCGCCGTTGCGCTTAACGACACCGGGGCAGGGCGTGATGCCGCCGGCGAAAGACTGACTCGCCTGCCGGCCATTCGGGGTGGCCTTGCTTAACATGCCGAAACCGGCGTGGTTGGTCATGCTCCAATAGCCGGCAAGATAGCGACCGCCGCGATGGGTGCGGTATTTGTAGAACACTTTCTGGATCATGTCGGTGAGCAGGCCGGTGTATTTCACCGCCAGGGCGTTGTCGTAAGCGCCGCGCTCTTCCACGCCGGCGCCATACTTGGGCGCCAGACGGATGGCCTCGCGAATCTCGCGTAACCGCTCCGGGCTGAGACTGTCGTGCGCGCCGGTATTTTGCCCCCAGCCCAGCAGGTTTTCCAGATGATCGATCAGGTCGGCGTCCCGCCTGGCGTCGTCGAAATTGGCCGCCATTGCGGCCAGCATCTCCTGCGCGCTGATCTTGCCGCCAAACACCAAAGCATCAATGGCGCAAAAGCTGTCAATAACATCCGCCAGGCCGATGATGGCGACACCGGAAGAGTTGTACTTCGCGCCACCGCTGGATACGTCCCGCAACTTGGCGCCGCTCATCCCCGGCTTGTTGGTCGGTCCGTCGAACAAGCCGGAAAGCAGCGGCGACGGGCGCACCTGCTCCAGCGTGCGCCCCAGATAATTGTTGAACTGCACGCAGTGGCGCGCCATCTCGTCCAACTGAAAGTTGAAGGCTTGGATGAACGCATCCATGGAGCCGATATGAATCAAGGGCGTGCTGGTATAGTTCTTCGTGCCGTAAAAGAGATTCGGATCGTCCTCGCCGACCCCGTCGCTACGGTGCTTGCCGCCGAAGATCGCCAGCTCCAGCACCGCCGGAAGCACCATCAGCGTGGAGCCGGTATGGCCGTAGTGCTTGTGGTCGGCATTCTGCTCAATGCAGCCGATGGAGGCGAAATCGTGGGCATCGGCCAAGGCTTCCTGTTCGCTGATGCCCTCGTGATCCTTGTAGTAGTTGGCCATGCTCCGAATCACCGGGACATCGCCGTGCAGCGCCGGCGTGGCGCGCGTGGCGAGATTGACCTGGCAAATGCGCTTGAGATAGGCGTCAATCTCGCCCGCCGCCATGGGGCTTCCATCCGCATGGCGATGATGCACCTCCTTGTGATAGCGGGCATGCACATTGGGGTCGCGGATGGAAAGCAGTTCGGTGGCCTTGAGGATGATATAGGTCATATCGTTAACCGCATCCACCGTCCGCCCATTTTCATAGCGGGTGCCGCCCACCGTCAGCGCCTGATTGGAGCCGCTGCCGGCGAACAGCACCTCGGCGCTTTCCGGCGAAAGCGGCACATGGTCGGAACAGCGCAGAAACAGATGACACAGCAACTCTACCGCGCGCTTAACATAGGCGTCGCGTTCGCCGTCGCTGGTCAGCTTCTCCCAGTCGCGCAGATAATAGGGGTTGAGCGTCTGATCCAAACGCCCCAGAGAGAGACCGAAATTGGTGTTTTCCTGCAACAGCAGGTGGTAGCAAATCCAGACAGTGCAAACCGCCTCCGCCAGCGTCTCGGCAGGCTGCGCGGGCGCCTTGCGGCAAATGGCCGCCAGTTCGGCGTTGCCTGCCGCCTGCGCCGCCGCAGCCAGATGTTGGGCATAGATATTGGCGCCTTCATAGACCGCGATCACGCCCTCCAGGAATTCCTTTTGCTGCGCATCGGTCGCCACGCCCTGTTGCAGATCAGCTTGCAGTTGAGCGATAAGTCCATCGAACCCATACTCCAGCACCCGCCCGAAATCCGGGGTGGTGTGGGACACCGCCGTGGCCTTGTCGGCAAGATAAAAGGCCACGCGCTCGAACAACTCTTGACACTTGGGCGTCTGACCCGCACTTTTCTTGAGCTGCGGGTCGATGCCCGGACCGCCTACGATGCTGTCCCGTCCGTCGTTGGCATAATCCGCCGTGTCGTAATCGCTATAGCGCGCCGCTTCCTGCACCGGGCGGCGCTGTAACCAGAAGGGGAATATTTCCTCGTTCAAGCGCTTGGCTACTTCGGGACGTATCCTGAAGGGATTCTGCGGCCTGCCGGCGATAGTCTCCAGTTCCGGCCAAATGCAGTAGCCGCTCATATCCATATAAACCACCGGCCCGACAAAGCTGGTAGTGGTCTGCCCCGGCAGCCTATCGGTGCCGCGCACCAGCGCCGCCTTGTTGGAAAAAACATGTTTCAACGCCTGAGCGCGGCGGACGCGCGGCGACAACGCAGCCGCAGCGGGCGAACGCATAAATTCCGTCAGCAGCCGGGGCAACTCATCGCAAATTTCCGGCATCCCGTCAGGAGAGAAAAGCTTTTTGCGCCATGCGGACACCACGGGATAATCTGCCAGTGCAATATGACTCAAGGCTAAATCGGTAAGGGTCTTGACACGATCCGGCGTTTTGTTTGGGATAGGCGACATGCCTTTTCGACCCGGTATCGGATGCTGGGTGGCAACGTTCCCGCCCAGGTTTACGCGGATGCCTCCTGTATGGAGTCGTTCATCGTTCATGATTTTTTCATCCTTTTTAAAACCGGTCGGCATAGGTTTGCCACTTAATCCAGGGAGTTGAATCGCCATCCCCCTACCTTTACCTTATTCATTGATCGTTCCCACGCTCCAGCGTGGGAATGCCGCCCCGGACGCTCCAGCGTCGCGTAGCGTTACCTATCCAACCGGCAAAACCACAAAGCTTTTGACGATTCGTCTGCCGAAATATCTATGCGCTTACCGTTCTATTTCTAGCCGCCATATTGGGACGCTGGAGCGTCCCATGCGTGCGTTCCCACGCTGGAGCGTGGGAACGATCAATCGCCATTTCCTACCTTATTTTTAATCCGTTCACCCTGAGCCTGTCGAAGGGTGAACGGATTAAAAATAAGGTAGGAAATGACGTTTCTTGGTAAACCCTAAACCGGGAAGCTGAAATTCAACAAAGGTGCTATATTTACAACCTGGTAAGCATGTCTTTGTACTCACGCGACTTTCGGGGGTTGCTTCCGTGTATGCATGGGGAAAGCCAGACCTGCTCCTGAGTTTTGCTCGTTATCCAGCTATTTCGCCTGCAACAAAGAGGGGTTAACACCTGTTCTGCTTTGCAAGTCGATTGCTTTTAACAGGGCATCGGACTTGCTTAACGGTTTATTGCCTTCGATCACAAAAAAACTTTGGTTTGATTGAACCGCTGTTGCTTGCGGAAACATTTTCCGCAGTTCCGCCGCGCTCTTTAACGCTTCTTCTTTGGTATTGAATTTTTTAAGCACAATCAGATAAGGCGTTTGCTCCACCCGGATGCCGAGCTTTAACCCTTCATTGGTTGGCGGTCCATCGCCTGCATGCGCATCGGAAATAAGCGAGAAACCCGACCGGGATATGGGTGAGTAGCTATTGGGCGGTGTGGCCTCAAGAGGTACGACATTTGTCACACCCTTCTCAATAGGAATGTTGCTTTTTTGCGCCAAGCTTTCATTCAACCTCTGGTTGACGGTCTGAAGCTCGCCCAAGTTATTTCCAGCGTACCCGGAGTTCAACGCTCCAGCGAGAAGCGCCGGGATGCCGAGGGCGGTCATAAAAGTTTCTGCGGCTGTTTTCTGTTTGTTCTGCTCAAAAATGACGGTAACCCCACCAATAATGAGAGAAAAGGCCAGTCCCAACATAATATACTCAGGATCCCAATATTGCACGTCAGCGTGACCGCCATTAAGCATCGCCACCATGCGGGGGACGAACACTGCGCAAATGCCGGCAAAAAGCCCAACAAGAAAGATTGAAATGTTTTTGACCATGGTTTCTTCCTGAAAATTAGAGGTGTTCCCAAAATAACAGCTTAGTAGGGTGGGCACGTTTTCTGTGCCCACGCGGAAAATCTCCGTCGCTGACAGCGTGGGCACAAAAAACGTGCCCACCCTACCCGGCTGCGGCGTCACGCTCCTACAGGACGGCAACTCTCGGCCAACAGGCTATTTTGATCGTTCCCACGCTCCAGCGTGGGAATGCCGCCCGGACGCTCCAGCGTCGCGTAGCGTTACCCATCCAACCGGCAAAACCACAAAGCTGCTTTGATGATTCGCCTGCATCTATGCGCTTACCGTTCTAGTTCTAGCCGCCATATTGGGACGCTGGAGCGTCCCATGCGTGCGTTCCCA
>JBAYVP010000396.1:0-4697 GCA_041674485.1 Sulfuricellaceae bacterium | reverse complement strand
ATCTATTTTGCGTTCACCCGTATGGTGAGAGCGCTACGGGCTGGATTGCACGGTTTTCCGGGCGCATGGCGGCGTTGCAACTCCTTGCAATGGAACGACCATTGCGCGTCGTTGCGCCTTGCCATGCACCCGGAAAACCGCACACTCCAGCCCGTTCAACGAAGGTTTCTAGGATGAACCTGCCACTTATCAGCCTGCTATTTCTCACCTTTCCGCTGGGCGCCGCCCTCATCTGGCTGTTGCCGCGCCCCGCATGGGCGAAGCGCATCGCGCTGGCGACGGTGCTGTTAAATCTGAGTGTCGCAATGGCAGTGATCGCCAACTTCGACCTCAGCCAATCCGGTTTCCAACTGGTGGAACAGGCGCGCTGGATACCCACCCTCAATATCCAATACATGGTCGGCGTGGACGGCATTTCCCTGCTGTTCCTGCCCGCCACGCTGCTGCTTTTCATCGGCGTGATACTCGCCTCGTGGAACAGCGTGACCACGCTGCCGCGCCTGTATTACAGCCTGATGTTGCTGTTGCAGACGGCCACCCTGGGCATATTCTGCGCGCTCGACACAATGCTGTTTTTCTTCTTCTGGGAACTGTCGCTGATCCCGATCTATTTCCTGGTGAGCCTGTGGGGCATAGGGCCGAACCGGCGCTATGCGGCGGTCAAATACCTCCTGGTGATGGTGGCGGGCGGCATCCCGCTGCTGTTCGGCTTCATCCTGCTCGCCGTCAGTCATATGACACAGGGCGGCGGGCTGGTGTTCGACCTGCCCACCCTGCTGGCGACGCCGATACCCGCCAAGTTGCAACTCGCGGTGTTCCTGCTGCTGCTGCTGGGGTTCGCCGTCAAGGTGCCGGTGTTCCCGCTCCACACCTGGCTGCCGCTGATCGCGATGGAAGGACCGGCGGCGGTCACGGCACTCCTGGTCGGCATCAAACTCGGCGCTTACGGCCTGATCCGCTTCGCCATCCCGCTGGCGCCGCACGCGGCGCTACAAATGCACTGGCTGCTGGTGGCGCTGGGAACAGTGAGCATGATCTACGGCGCGGTCGCCGCACTCGCGCAAACCAACCTGCGCCGCATGTTGGCCTATGCCAGCCTGTCGCACGTAGGGCTGGTGGTGCTGGGCATCGCCTCTTTCGACTTGCAGGGCATGCAGGGCGCGGTGTTGCAACTGCTCACCTTCACGCTGGCGGCGGGCGGCGGCTTCCTGCTGATCGCCGCGCTGCACCACCGCGTCGGCTCGACCGACATCCTCGGCCTGGGCGGCGTTGCGCGCTCCATGCCGTTGCTGGCCAGCCTATTCCTGCTATTCGGCTTCGCCGGCATGGGGCTGCCCGGCACCAGCGGCTTCCCCGCCGAATTGCTGATCCTGCTCTCGATCTTCAAGCACCACATCGGCGCGGGACTCGCCGCGCTATTCGCCATGGTGCTGGGCACGGCCTATTTCCTCAGCCTCTACCGCCGCGCCTTCCTCGGCGCTACGCATAACCCGGTGGTGGCAGACGCGCTGGACCTGCGCCCGCGCGAACTCGCGATCATGACCCTCTTCGCCCTCCTCATCCTGGCCGTTGGTTTTTACCCCTCAATCGTGCTGGACGTGATCAAACCGGCGGGAGAAGCCTGGGTGGCGCAGTTCCACAAGTTTTAGGCCAAGCGCCTACAAATTGGTAGAATAGTGTCTGACAGAACGATAAATTCAATAAAATCATCATATTAAAAATACCGCGCAAGGCATAGAAAGCTGTGGGGCGCGCGTACAAAAAAATCAATATCCTTTATACTTGCGAAAAAATTACTTGCATGCGTAACATGCGCCCATGGCTATCTTATCAATTGCTTACTTGTTTGACAGAACAGTCAACCCACGCCATCCATGGTCAGCCGGTTTGGCTGCGGATAGCGCACGCATACTGCCTGCCGAGCAAGCAGCTTGCGCCAATCTGTCCATGGACTGGCGCATTGACGAAACAGCCGAGTCACGGTTGATCGCGGAATTTTCCGCCATGGGCGGCAGCACGGCATCGCTCTTCGACACCGTCCCACGCTATTTTGGCGCGGCCTACTGCAAACCCGCCGGCAAAGTGAAGTTCCTGTCGGAAGTCGTATCCGTGCCGCAACAGCGCGGCTTGCTGCATGTCGGGTCGCTGGGCGCCCTGCTCAACCGCGCCATCAGAAATGCGGATGGGCGAAGTCAATTGCAAGACCATTTTGCCTTGGTGTATGGAGATTCGGGTTTTATCCCTGGCAGAGGCGACGCCATGCTGGAAGACGTGGCAAGCGCCATGCAAAGCGGCAGCGAAGACGATTTCCGGCAAACCATAGAATTGCTGCATGAATTGCCCGTCACGCATGCGCCTTTCTGGTGGGCCGCTTTCTGGACGGAAATTGAAAGCATCAAAGACGATGCGGAATCCCTGGTTGATGCGTTGGGGCTGGGGGAATATCTCGACGGTGTTTTTCTGCTGACCTATCGTTACAAAGTCGCCGATGTCGGGCTGATTTACCGCCCCACGGCGGTAGAAGCCAACAATTACCCTTTCCATTACCCAAGCCCGCAAACAGTCCAGGAAGGCTTGAGCATGCCGTTGAACGGCAAGCTGAACGCTTGCTGCGAAATGATCCATCACCCACTTGGCGCAAGCGCTGCCGCGACGGCGGTCATCCCCAAATTATTACCGTTGAAAGCCGGCAAACAATTGTCGAATCAATATGACAATCTGGCAACCTGCCGTTCCAGCCATCGCGCCGCCTTGCAGCGCGACCATGCCCCCAGGAGCGCTGCCGTGGAAAACTGGCTAAATCGGCATACCAGCCGTTTTTAACCTTCCAGGCGCGTAACGGATCATGTCTCCGGCAATCACCAACCACCCCTTACATTCGCTGGCCGAGCGCATTGAGGCGATGCGCATCCGGCGCGACGCCGATGCGTTTGCGCGCTTGCTGAGCGGGGAAGGTGTGCCCACCTTAAGCCGTGAAGGGGATGACCCGGCTGAGATCATCTGGTATTGCATCAGCCGCTACATACAGCCTGCCGGACCTGACTGGTTTGACCCGCTGGCCGACCTCCTGCAGCAACTGCTTGAACAATTGGCGGATGTGCTGGAAGGGAATGTTCACGCTGTGGCGCAAGTGAATGGCCCTAGTTTTTCCCCTGCGGCATGGGGTGCATTCGCCAAGCTTCCCGCAGACGATTGGGAACGGTACGAACCTTACGTATACAACCTGCTGTTGTTCAACAGCTTGTTCCCCGCCCGTCAAAACGTGTTCGGCGGGCTGGAATATTTGTATTCAGTTAAGGGGCTTCCCCTGCCTGTCGTACTCAATTCAAGAGCCATACCCCTGTTGCGCACCGCGCTGATGGCGCAACAAACCGACGCACGGCTGGTGGAAGATTGGATGAATCAGTTTGAATTGGCTTGTCGGCAACTCGACAGCCGAGCCGAGCGGGCGGAAGCCTTGACACTGTGGCGCGCGTTGCTGCTGGCGCCGGCCTCGGGCGAGCATGAGCTTGACATCGACCGTATCCGGCGCGCTCTTGAAATCGCGCTGGGAAATAACCGGGAAACCGAAGACAGCCGCTTGGTGTTTGTGCATACCGCGTTGCAACAAATGGCGCACTCATGGGGCGGAACGCCACATTTCTGGCGTGGCGTATTTGCGCCGGAGGCAACATGGTCCGAGTTTGTCAGGCAAATCGCGCAAGACGTGTGGCCCGAAGCTCAGGATGCGGATGCCTATTTGCCTGTGGAAGACCGCGGATTTTGGCGCCAGCTTGGCCCAGGCACTAGGCGAATAATCCGGCAAGCCTTTCGTTCGGATGCTGCGGAATGGAACCTGGCCTTCTTTGATTTGTTTAAGGATGCGGTGGCGGACAGGCAAAAATTACAGGATTTGCGCCAACATTTGCAGGCTGTTAACCCCAAACTTTCCACGCCGAAAGCAAAGCTTATGCGGGAGGCAGAGGACGAAGAGAGCGTCGCCGGAACTGGCGAAGAACCGTTACAGCGTCTATGCAAGCGTACAAACCATGCGCAATATGAGCGTGTCACCCGACAAATAGCCGACATCGAACACTTGTTGAGCAAGCGTGACCGCACTAAAGCGCTTGAGCGTTATCAACAGTTGCTACAACGCCAGACAAGCTCGGGAACGGCGGAAAAATATCTGGCCATGACAGCCGCCAATGTCGCCAAACTGTTTCTCGAAAGCGGAAACAAGGATATTGCCGAGAAAATTTATCGGGATGCAGTCCGCCGATACTCTAATGACGTGGTGGTGTGCTGCGGGCTGGCCGACGTGCTCAAGGCGCAGGAGCGCTACATTGAGGCCGAAACGCTGTACCGCGAGACGGTGAGCCGGTTCCCCAATGCCGTGGTGGCGCGCAACGGATTGGCCGACGTGCTCAAGGCGCAGGAGCGCCACATTGAAGCCGAAACGCTGTACCGCGAGACGGTGAGCCGGTTCCCCAATGACGTAGTGGCGCGTAGCGGATTGGCCGATGTGCTCAAGGCGCAGGAGCGCTACATTGAAGCCGAAACGCTGTACCGCGAGACGGTGAGCCGGTTCCCCAATAACGCGGTGGCGCGTAGCGGATTGGCCGACGTGCTCAAGGCGCAGGAGCGCTACATTGAAGCCGAAACGCTGTACCGCGAGACGGTGAGCCGGTTCCCCAATGACGTGGTGGCGCGTTGCGGAT
>JBAYVP010000395.1:0-4702 GCA_041674485.1 Sulfuricellaceae bacterium | reverse complement strand
GGTCAGGCGGAGCATCGTCTTGGCGCGCTCCACTGCCTGCTGTGCGCGCTCGTGCGCTTCCTTGACCCGCGCTTCATTGCTGCGGGAGGCAAGGCGCTCACGGCGTAAATAGGTTTGGGCGGTAGTCATGGGCTCAGTACCTAATGCCAACGCCGAGCGCGCCGGCCATTTGCATCTGGCGCAGCTGGCTGTCGAGCTGGTACCAGCGCTCGTAATTTTCGGGCGACAGGTCTTCGGTTGTTCCTTCATCGAAGTATGCGTCGAAGATCGCGTCGCGCTCATCCATCAACGCGGCATATTCCGGGGTGCAGGGCGTGTATCCGTCGCCGTTCGGCCAGTCGATTGCGGCTGTGTATTTGTTGCCCTTGCCGTCGCAGCATTGTTCAGCACCAAACGAACCGCAGGCGACGCAGGCCTGCTGGTTGCTGGTGTATCCATAGTCAGAAGCGAAGTTCATGGCGGCCTTCCTCTTGGGGTGAGAGGCTGGAACCGGCCCGGCGGGGAGTGGGGGAGGTGCGCCGTGGCCGGTCCCAGAAAAACAACAGCGGATCGATTTCCCTGTTTGATCCGCCTGCCCCTACGCTGCCGGGGCTGCGACCAGCCCGGTGTGGGTTGGTGACGCCAATAAAACCCCACATTGGGGTGGCCTGTCAACCCCATAATGGGGTGATTGTGGACAAAATACCCCGTCTTGGCGTTATCGGTTGTCAAATCAGCGGGTTACCGTTCTGAAGAAAGTTCAACCGTGGAGCGGCCGATGTGGACGCGACTTTTCGGAATGTACGGCCTTGTGCTCGGCGGAGTAATCGGCGCCGCTGTAGCTGGCTTTCAATCGGTTGAGTGGTTTTGGGCGGGGCTTGCGCTGGCCGCAGTCGTTGCGGGGTTGCGTGTGGTGCAAACGGGGCAACTGGTTCCGGCAATTACAAACGGTGATGCGTATCTAACTGGATTGCGTGTGCGTTTTTTGATTGGAGGGGCGCTGTGCGGCGTTGCCTTTGCTCTTGGGTGGGCAGCCAGCGCGCTGTTGGGGGCCTAAGTCTGGGCGAAACCTAGCGTGGTTTTACCCAGATAACCGGGGCGACCCATTCAACTCTCGCATCGGGAATGCTTGGCGTGGCGGGGTTATAGCTGCGAAGGGTGTATTGGCCCTTGCGCGCTCCAAGCTCCACACGCTTGAGCATTGTCCGGCCGTCTGACAGGCGAACAATACAATCCCGGTTGAGAAAGGCGGCCGGGTCGAGGCCGCGACGGCGGCTGTAGAAAACAAAATCGCCATCGAAGAATCGGGGAACCATGCTGTTCCCGCGCACCTGAACGGCAACGCCATCGTGGGCGCCTGGCGGGGCCTCAATCCGATCGAACTCGCCGCCGTCATCGAGAAATTCGAGCATCTCATCCCCCGCCAGAACACTGCCGACAACCGGCACCGTTGGTGTCGGGTCTTCATCGAGGAAATCGCGCGGCGCGACGTGTAGATGCGGGGATAGCCGCCTCATCCACGCCACCGTCAGTTCACGCTCGCCCTTTTCCAGCTTCATGATCTGCTGTTGAGCAACTTGAGGCTTCATACGCGACCCCAATTCGGCTTGAGATATCCCCAGCCGCTCACGAAAGACGCGCAATTTTGCGCCAAGATCATCCTCATTTTTCATGAGGAAATCCTGATAGACTAAGGGGTTAGCATTCCAACCCCGATTTGGGGATAACATGGGGATAAAAATACCCCGAAATGGGGTTGCGTCAAGACGCTAGCAGTTGTAGCATCCACCCCATAACGGGGTACATTTATGCATCTGCGCGACTGGCTAACGAAAAACAAGGTTTCCAAAGAGGATTTTGCCGACCGGATTGGGGTTAAGCCCAAAACGGTCGGGCGATACTGCCTGACGCCGGGGAAGGTC
Source organism: Sulfuricellaceae bacterium (assembly GCA_041674485.1). Classification (GTDB taxonomy): domain Bacteria; phylum Pseudomonadota; class Gammaproteobacteria; order Burkholderiales; family Sulfuricellaceae; genus JAGXQV01. The sequence continues at coordinate 2,801 of JBAYVP010000395.1, read as the reverse complement.
GATTTCCGCCGGCCAGCCGCCGACGTGATGGTCCGCATTATCACGGCCACTGGCGGCAAGGTTACCCCCAGCGACTTCTACGCCTTCCCCAAACGGAGGGCTGCATGAATGCCATGGCGAGCCGAGGCGGGCTTGGGCCTGCCGTGGCTTGGCTAGGTTCGCTCGGGCGAGGCCCGGCGAGGTGTGGTTTCCGTTTTGGGCTCGGTCGGCTTTGCAAAGGCAAGGCTAGGCACGGCTAGGCCCGGCGCGGCAGGGCAAGGCAATTAACAGGAGGAAATGTTGACAAAACTGGCAGTTGTAAAGAGCGAGCCGACGAACGGCGGCAAAGACACCATCGATCTTTCGCAGCCCTATCGTGCTGCGGTTACGATCTGCGGCGATGCGGACATGCTGTTCCATCGCTGGAACTCGGAAGCGGTGGACGCGAAAGCCAATGCCGCAAAGGGGTCGAAGGCTAAGAAATCCGACGACGTTGAAAGCTACGTCTATCGCGACGAAGAAGGCTCACTTTGCTTGCCCGGTGAATATCTGCGCGGCGCGATCATCGGCGCGGCGAAGTTTAGCCAGGACCCGCGCAGCCCGCGCAAGAGCGCGATGGACCTGTTCAAGGCCGGCGTCGTCAGCCTGTCGCCGCTCGCCTCTCTTGGCGTGAAGGAATGGGACTATCTCGACACGCGCCGCGTGGTCGTACAGCGTAGCGGCATCAATCGCACACGTCCTGCATTGCGGGCGGGCTGGAAAGCCGAAGTGCAATTCCTGATCACGCTGCCGGAATACATCAACGAATCATTTCTGCGCGAAGTTGTCGGCCGTGCTGGTCGCCTGATCGGCGTCGGCGATTTTCGTCCGACCTACGGGCGCTTCAGCATTGTGAATTACGAAGTCCTTGGCGAGTAAGGGCGGGCTAGGGCTCGGTTGGCTCGGGTCGGATGAGGCAGGGATGGGTGCGGTGAGGATCTATGACGACATCAAATAAAATCGCCCGCGCCGACTGGATGGCGCTGTCGAAACGCAAGCAGCGCGCCGCCAAGCGGAGGGCCGCATGAACAAGCCAATTCTATTCGGCATTTTGATTGCCGTTGCCCTTGGTGTTGCCGCTGCTCTCTGGATCGGCGGCTTGCGATGAGGGCCGCCTGATGCAGTTGTTCGACACTTACGCGCCGCATCCGCCGCTGTGCAGCGATTGCGCGCATTGCACCGTCAATCATTGGCGTGATGAGAAGATCAAGCGTGGCCGGGGCCGGTTCGGTTACAAGCCGCCGCCCATGCCTGCCTGTCGCCGGGTCCGCGATGTAACTGGCTGGACCGCTCAGCTCGAACAGGCGCGGCGCGATGGCGAGCCATGCGGCCCTGATGGCGCGCTGTTCAAGAAGTACGTGCCGGTCCCGAAAATTCAGCCGCCACCGCCACCGTCGATCTGGCGGACGCTGCTGGGCTTGGGTTCGCCAGTATGACATTACCCCCGACCTCATACCTCACGGGCGCGCTGCGGCGTCCCGGCACAGCAAGGGATGATCGGCGAGGCAAGGCCGTTCGCACACGGTCCCTCGGGGGCGGCGCAAGCCGGATGCACATTGGCCGGCAATCATCCCTCCCGCAGCGTAAATCAGCGACCGCCGGCATCCCCCCTATGCCGGCCGGCCGGGAACGAGAAGCGCCGATCCCTGTGTCGGCGTGCCGGCCCAATCCGTTCCCGGCCACCAATTTCAGCGGAGAGCGTGAATGTCTGATCCGCGCCTAGATGGATTTATGTCTCGCTTGCGCGCTCTGGATGCGCAACGGGAGGCGATCAACGACGCAATCGTGGATCTGATCCGCGAGGCAGGGTCAGAAGCAATCGACATTCCACTGCATGTAAGTCGGCTGTATCGCGGAGAGCCGAATAACAGCGCTGGCGCACAGGCGCGCCGAGCAGTCGAAACAAGGGTGGGGAACATTTACGTCGCCCAAGTGGACGGCGGCCTTTTGAAGATTGGCTTCTCGCACAATCCCAGCCGTCGCATGAGTGAAATCAAAACCAATTATTCTTTGGGGGCCGTTGATCTGCTTGGCTCAGTGCCGGGCCGCGTCAGCACAGAACGCAGGCTGCACAATGCCGTGCGCTCTCATGCGGCTTTCGATTTTCGGCGGCCCAGCAAGGAGTTCTATCACCCGACCGACTTCATGAAATCGACGGTCGCGTGGCTGATGGGGCTCGGAAAAGACGCCGATACATTCGTCCGTCACTTCATCCAGCCGCTTAAGGAGAAGGCGCAGGACACGTCGCCGCTTCCGTACTGGACCGCCAAGCGGGCGCAGCGGGGAGCGGTGCAGTGAGCGCGCCCGAACACGAAATCCATCTGGCCGTGGTGGAATGGCTCGGCGTGGCCTGCCCCAAGCTGCTGTGGTGGACGGTCGATCAAACCGCGCTCAACGGCCGGCATGGCGCAACGCTCAAGCGCAAGGGCGTGAAGCCTGGCGTTCCCGATCTGACGTTCATTCTTGCCGGCGGTCGCGCTGCCTTCATTGAGTTGAAGGCGGGCAAGGGAAAGCAGACCGATACCCAGATCACATTCGAACAGCAAGCACGAGAGGCGGGCGCGCTCTATGCCGTCTGCCGATCGGTCGATGAGGTCGAAGGCGTACTTCGCGGCTGGGGCGTCCCGTTAAGGGTTCGTCTCGCCGCGTAACTCTCTCTTTCCATTGGGGAAACCGATGAAGGAAGCCGGTGCAGAACGTAGTGTGTGGTCGCCGCCCACCAAAGGGCGCATAGGCAAGCCATGCCTCGGCAAGCGGAAGAAGTATTGCCCGCAACCGAGCGC
>JBAYVP010000394.1:0-4747 GCA_041674485.1 Sulfuricellaceae bacterium | reverse complement strand
GGCTGGATTGCACGGTTTTCCGGGCGCATGGCGGCGTTGCAACTCCTCAGAATGGAACAACCATTCTTCGTCGTTGCGCCTTGCCCTGCACCCGGAAAACCGCACACTCCAGCCCGTTCAACTAAGGAATTTAGGTTAAAATGCCCTCTTTCGACATAGTTTCCGAAGTAGACAAGCAGGAATTGCACAACGCCGTCGATCAGACCAACAAGGAAGTCACTAACCGCTTCGATTTCAAAGGCTCGGACGCGCGCGTCGAGCAGGCCGAATACGTGCTGACGGTGTACGCCGACGATGATTTCAAGCTCGATCAGGTGCTGGACGTGCTGATGGGCAAACTCGCCAAGCGCAACATCGACGTGCGCTGCCTGGACCGCGCCAAGTCCGAGAAAATCACCGGCAACAAGGTGAAACAGGCAATCACCGTAAAAACCGGGGTGGAAACCGAACTGGCGAAAAAAATCGTCCGGCTGATCAAAGATTCCAAGCTCAAGGTGCAGGCCAGCATCCAGGGCGATGCGGTGCGCGTGACCGGCGCGAAACGCGACGCGTTGCAGGAAACCATCACGCTGATGAAAAAATCCATCAGCGACTTTCCGTTGCAGTTTCAGAATTTCCGCGACTGACCCTGACCCGGTAACTTATCGGCCAAGACTTGCACCGCAGAGACGCAGAGGCGCGGAGGAATATTTCCCCTTGTTCCCGTGCGCCACGTGAGAACAAGATAAATAACCCCGATAGCGACCTCCCGGTCGCGAAAAGGAGAACACCATGCCCAAAGTTCTAATCCCCCTCGCCCCAGGCTGCGAAGAGTTGGAAGCCGTCACCGTGATAGACCTGTTGCGCCGCGCCGGCATCATCGTTGTCAGCGCCGGCCTCGACGGGCATCCGGTCCAGGCCAGCCGGGGCGTGGTGCTGGTCCCCGACACCACGCTGGACCATGCGCTCACGCAGGAATTCGACATGATCGTGCTGCCCGGCGGACAGCCCGGCACAAATAATCTCAAGGCCGACCCGCGCATCGCGGCGCTGCTGAAAAAAATGGCGCAGGCCGGCAAATACACCTGCGCCATCTGCGCCGCCCCCGATGTGCTGGCCGCCGCCGGATTGCTCGAAGGCAAGCACGCCACCTGCTACCCCGGCTGTCTGGCGGATGCGGTGAACACGACCCTGAGTGTTGCGCCGGTGGTCAAGGACAATAAAATCATCACTTCACGCGGCCCCGGCACAGCAATGGATTTTGCGCTCGAACTAATTGAAACCCTGGTCGGCAAGACCAAGCGCGATGCGGTCGAAGCGGAATTGCAGCGTCCCGGCCAATGATCCTAGTACAACTGCGCGCAAATATCGTTAACATTATTTGCTGCTGAAGGCTCGACTCATGACGGCAACCCATAAAGACAAAACCTTTTTCACCGCAGAGGACGCGGAGGACGCATGAGGAAAACCCTCATGCTCTTCCTCTGCGTCCTCCGCGTCCTCTGCGGTAAATCGGTTTTTTTTTCTGTGCCGAGAACAAATTTACCTTGCAATGACGGAAACCCGTGCTGGATTAATGACGGGGGGCGTGTTAAAATTTTATGCTAATTTAACAATGCCGTAGGAATACTTCGATGCTGAGACAGCGGACGCTGAAAAATATTATCCGCGCAACCGGGGTGGGGCTGCATACCGGCGAGAAAGTTTACCTGACTTTGCGCCCAGCCGCGCCCAACACCGGCATCGTATTCCGTCGCGTTGACTTGGAAACGCCGCAGGAAATCAAGGCTGCGCCGCACCATGTCGGCGATACGCGGTTGTCTTCGACGCTGGAACTGGGCGGCGTCAAGGTTTCCACCGTCGAGCACCTGATGTCCGCGCTGGCAGGCCTTGGGGTGGACAATGCCTATGTCGATCTGACCGCGCCGGAAGTGCCCATCATGGATGGGTCGGCCTCGCCGTTCATCTTTCTGTTACAGTCGGCGGGCATTGAAGAGCAGCCCGCCGCGAAAAAATTCATCCGCATCAGGAAATCGGTGCGGGTGGAAGAAGGCGACAAGTGGGTGCGTTTCGATCCCTACAACGGCTTTCGCATCGATTTTTCCATCGACTTTGCCCATCCCGTGTTCAATAAATCCAGCCAGTCCGCCAGCGTGGATTTTTCCGCGACCTCCTATATCAAAGAAGTGGCGCGCGCCCGCACCTTCGGCTTCATGCAGGATGTCGAATACCTGCGCTCGCAGGGGCTGGCGCTGGGCGGCAGCCTGGACAACGCGGTGGTGATGGACGAATACCGCGTGCTCAACAGCGACGGCCTGCGCTACGAGGATGAATTCGTGCGCCACAAAGTGCTGGACGCGATCGGCGACCTGTATTTGCTCGGGCATCCGCTGATCGGCGCTTTTTCCGGCCACAAATCCGGCCATGCGCTCAACAACAAACTGCTGCGCCACCTGATGGCCGATGCAGAAGCTTGGGAATTCGTCACGTTCGACCATGCCGAGGACGCGCCGGCTGCGTTCCTGCGGCTGCAAACCCAATCCGTGTAACGCGGCTCAAGGATGATAGTCATCCGGCTGTTCCTGATCCTGGCGCTTATCGCCGCCGGGGTGTCCGTGCTGATGGCCATCGTGTTGCGCGACAAACGTTACCTACTCTTCGCCTGGCAGATATTCAAATTCGCGCTGATGCTGGTGCTGGTCTTCGCCGCGCTGGTGATGATGGGGCGCATCGTGCTTTACGGTCTTTGAATACCGCAGAGGCGCTTCAGACACAGAGAAAAAAACGTTTTTCCTTGCGCCGTATTTCTCAGCGCCTCAGCGTCTCTGCGGTGAAAAGCATTGGTTGGCCTGATTGGCAAGGACATTTCCGACAAAAAGGAAGTTGGAAGTTTATGGACGGAAACATCTCTCACGGAAACGGCTTGGCATTCCGGCTGAACGAAGACAGCCGAAAACTGGTCGCGACTTATACCCCGGCGCAAAAAAAGCCCCCGCTGGACAGAGCCGGACTGGTGAAAATAATCGAGGCCGCCGGTTATGGCGGGTTATTCCTTTTCGAGCCGGCATTGGCGCAATTGGTCATGCAATATGCCGTAACCACGGAGCACTTCACGCTTGAAATCGGCGAAGCCCGCGATGCGACCGCGACGGTGGAAATCGCGCATGACAAAATGTCGGCTTACCTGAGCGTAACACCGCCATGCGGGGGGCGTGCGCTGACGCGGGACGGGGTTGCGCACGCGCTGGCGCAAAAGCATGTCGTTTCCGGCATATTGGAGGAGAACATCCGCTCCGCATTGGCTGCCGGCAAAGTTGCCAATAAGCTGGTTGCACGCGGACGGGCAGCGGTTGACGGCAAGGATGGGCAGTTGCTATGCCTGGTTGCGATGTATCAGGACCACCAACCCTGTTTCGACGAGCACAGCGTCGCCAATTACCGGGATTTGGGCGGCATTGCCACGGTGCGCAAAGGCGAACGCCTAATGCAAAGGATACCGGCCACGCCCGGACAAAGCGGGGAAAACGTGCTGGGCCAGGCAGTGCCGGCAAAACCCAGCAAGGACATGATATTCGCAACGCACCTCAAGGGCGTGGCGCGCGATCCCGAAAATCCCGATATTCTACTCGCCGCAACCTCCGGTCAACCCGTGTTGGTGAAAAACGGCATCACGGTGGAACCGGTGGTGGAAGTGCCGGCTATCGATCTATCCAGCGGGAACCTGACCGTCGAAGGTTCGGTCAACGTAATCGGCGACATTTGCGAAGGCATGACCGTCAAAGCCTCGGGCGACATTCACGTCGGCGGCACGGTCGAAGCCGCCACGCTGGTTGCCGGGGGCGACGTGGTCATCAAGGGCGGCATCATCGGCCATGCCCCCTCGCGCGATCATCCCAACGCCAAGCCCCCCAGCATTGCGCGCGTCAGTTGCGGTGGGACATGTTCGGCGCATTTCGTCGAAAACGCCTGCGTTGAAGCCGGCGATAGCATCCTGGTGGAACAATTCGCGATGCAAAGCAAGCTCGCGGCGCTCAACCAAATCGTGGTCGGCAAGCCGGGAACCGGCGCCGGTCGCATTATCGGCGGGCTGACCGAGGCAACCCTGCTGGTGCAGGCGGGAACCATAGGCTCGGATGCCGGAATCCATACGCGTGTGATGGTGGGAGCCAATCCTTTTCTCCATGAAAAACTGAAGCAAGCCGACGCGGAACTCCATGAGATACTCAAGGAATTGGGAGAAGTCACCAAGCTGCTGGATTTCATGGAAAGCCATCCAGGCCGGTTAAAACCGGAAATCGCCGAAAAAGCCGGCAAGACCCGTCTAGCCTTGGAGCATAAGAGGAATCAACTGCTGGTGAACAACAAAAAATTGGTTGCCCAAACCAAATTGGCCGGGAGTGCCAAGATAGTGGCGGAAAAAGCCGTGTTCAACAACGTACAGATCGAGATCAACGGCAAGTTTCACCGGGTGGAACAACCGCGCCATGGCGGCACGTTTTCCGTCAGGGAAGGCGAGATCGATATTGGGTAGGCTTACTTCGAACCCAGCCCGCAGGATGTGTCAGGGAGCGAGGCGCATCTGTCGCGTGTCGCCGCCGGGATGCGCTTCCTGTCGGCAGCCCGTTCAACGGAGGTTTCTAGTAACTTATCAGCCAAGTCTTTACATTGTTTGCGAAGAATGCGTCGTAGATCAAGCACTGGCGCGGCTCTTAGGTAGGGTGGATAAGCGAAGCGCATCCACCTGAACATTCCGAGACACCGTTCGGTG
>JBAYVP010000393.1:0-4804 GCA_041674485.1 Sulfuricellaceae bacterium | reverse complement strand
TTTTTGATCTGCCACAATGGCTTGAACCCACAGGGTTTTTCTAATATAGCACCTACAAATGCAGGAATATTTGGGCGGACGTGAATCGGTGGAACGTCTGTTTTTGCCCGCATGACCGAGGATTCTTGTTGCCCGAAATTCGTGCGTTACCTCTTTGGTTCCGGCTTGTCCGGCTTAGGGATGATAGAAAAAGGACTTTCCTGGCAGCAGATGTTGATGCTCCAGAAGGCTGCCTGATGCGCTGAATGTAAGCATCCTTGACGCGCCGATGCATTTTTATTTATAAAAATCAATGTGTTGATAAATAAATCAAACTGAACCAGTACCCATGAGTATGCCGCAGGCAAAAGAAAAGGGGCTAGGCTTTCGCCTAACCCCTTGTTTTATCTGGCTCCCCGACCTGGACTCGAACCAGGGACCTGCGGATTAACAGTCCGTCGCTCTACCGACTGAGCTATCAGGGAATGAAGAAGCTGCATATAATAAGCATATCGGACCTTCAGGTCAACCTTTTCAGTCTGTTTTTTAGCAACCCCGGTATTTTTCAATATGATTAACCCTCGCTTGTTTCCACGTTTAACCGTTGGCTTGGCTGGTGCTTTCGCATCCGGTTTTTTTGTTATTTTTATGATATTGCTGCAATTTTTTCCCCTTGCTGCGAGCGCTGCGGCGTCCTCGTTCAACGATTTTTTTATTTCGCTACGCAATGGCAACGCCGCTGAAGTCAAGGCGTGGCTGAGCAAGGGCGCCGACGCCAATATTCTCGACGAGCACGGGGAAACGCCATTGATGCTGACCGTGCGCGCCGATGACAATGTCGAGGCGGTGAAACTTTTGCTCCATGCCGGCGCCAAATCCTATTTGCGCAGCCCTTACGGCGAAACCGCGTTGATGCTGGCGGTTTTTCACGGGCGTCCCAAGTGCGTGGCGGCGTTGTTGTCCGGCGGCACGGATATCAGCGAGACTAACCGCCAGGGATGGACGCCGCTGATTTATGCAGCGTATGCCGGCCATGCGGACATCGCGGCGCAACTGATGGCGTATGGCGCGCCGCCCGATTCGTCCAGCGGCAACGGCTTGACGGCATTGATGCTGGCGGCGCGCAACGGTCATCTGGACACCGTCAAGCTGTTGCTGTCCAAGGGCGCCGACCGCGCGCGCAAAAGCGATGCGGGATTGACCGCGCGGGATATGGCGCTACGTGCGGGTAATAGCGACATTGCCGGGATGTTGGCGCCATGACCGCGCATATCGAACTCCCCATTGAGGGCATGACCTGCGCCGCCTGCTCGGCGCGCCTGGAAAAAATGCTGAACCGTATGCCCGGCGTAAGCGCCGGGGTCAATCTTGCCGCCGAAAAGGCGCAGATTGATTACGACGAAAGCCTGACCAGTCCCGCCGATTTGGTGCAGACCATCCATAAGGTGGGTTTTAAGGCGCCGCCGAGCCACATTGAGCTGGCGTTGGAGGGCATGACCTGCGCCGCCTGCGCCACGCGTATCGAGAAGGTGCTGAACAAGCTGGAAGGCGTTGAGGCCAGCGTCAACTTCGCTGCCGAAAAGGCGCGCATCACGGTTGCGCCGGGTGCTGCCGGTGCCGAACGCCTGATCGAGGCTGTCGAGAAGGCGGGCTACCGCGCCCGCGAGAGCGTCGCCGCCGGGCGGGAGGAAGAGAAGCAGCGGCGCGCCGCAGCTTATGCCAAGGAGCTGCGCCGCTTCTGGATCGCCGCGCTACTCACGCTGCCGCTGGTGGCGCAGATGGGGGCGATGTTCTCCGGCCTCCATGAAGATATTCTGCCGCGCTGGTTGCAATGGGCGCTGGCGACGCCGGTGCAGTTCTGGGTCGGGCGGCGTTTTTATGTCGGCGCATGGCATTCCTTGCGCGGCGGCGGGGCGAATATGGATGTGCTGGTGGCGCTCGGCACCAGCATGGCTTATGCCTTGAGCGCGGTGGTCACCGCATTCGGCCTCAATCAGCATGTCTATTTCGAGGCGAGCGCCGCAGTGATTACGCTGGTGCTGATGGGCAAGCTGCTGGAGGCGCGCGCCAAAAGCAAGACTTCGGCGGCCATTGAGGAACTCATCAAGCTGCAACCGAAAACCGCCTGGGTGGAGCGCGACGGCCAACTGGTCGAAATCGCGGCCGCCGAATTGCATGTCGGCGATGTGTTCGTGGTGCGCGCCGGTGAGAACATCCCGGTGGACGGCGAGGTGGTGGACGGCCATTCCAGCATTGATGAGGCTATGCTCACCGGCGAAAGCCTGCCGGTCGGCAAGCAGGCCGGCGCTAAAGTGTATGCGGCGACGCACAACCAGCAGGGGATGCTCAAGTGCCGCGCCACCGGCGTAGGCTCGCACACTGCGCTGGCCGGTATCATTCGTCTGGTGGAACAGGCGCAGGGGTCGAAAGCGCCGATACAGCGGCTGGCCGACACCATTTCCGGCATCTTTGTGCCGGTGGTGGTGAGCATCAGCTTGGCGACTTTTGTGCTGTGGTGGTGGTTGGGCGGCGATTTTACCGCAGCGCTGATTAACGCCGTGGCGGTGCTGGTGATTGCCTGCCCCTGTGCGCTGGGGCTGGCCACGCCGACCGCCATCATGGTCGGCGTCGGCTGCGGCGCGAAGGCCGGCATCCTGGTGAAAAACGCCGCAGCTCTGGAACGCGTCGGCAAGCTGCAAACCCTGATCGTCGACAAGACCGGCACGCTGACTGTGGGCAAGCCGACGGTTGCCAACATCCTGCCGTTCTCTTGCGACGCAACGACTTTGCTCCAGATTGCCGCCACGCTGGAACAAGGCTCGCAACATCCGCTGGCCGGCGCGGTGTTGGAGCACGCAAGCAAAATGGGCTTGGCGCCCGGTGCGGTCGCGCATTTCGTCAATGTGGCGGGGAAGGGGGTGGCCGGCGAAATTGGCGGTGTCATGCATTACCTCGGCTCTCCCGCTTATTTGAACGAGCAAAGCCTGAACACCGATGCGAGCTTGATAGAGGGGTTTCAGCGTCACGGCAAAACCGTGATAGGCGTCGCCGCTGCCGAGCGCGTGCTCGGTTATCTCGCTATTGCCGATAGCGTGCGCCCGACCTCCCAACGTGCGGTTGCCGAATTGCAGGCGATGGGCATAGAGGTGGTCATGCTCACCGGCGACAATGCCGCCACCGCTACGGCTATCGCCGGCCAGGTCGGCATAAGCCGCTTCACCGCCGAAGTGCTGCCGCACGACAAGGCTTTGGCCGTCGACAAGCTGAAAGATGAGGGAAAAATCACCGGCATGGCGGGCGACGGCATTAACGATGCCCCAGCGCTGGCTGCGGCAGATATCGGTTTCGCCGTGGGCAGCGGCTCGGACATTGCCATCGAAGCGGCGGACATCACCCTGATGCGTAGCGACCTGCTGGGCGTGGCGGACACGGTGCGGCTCTCCCGCGCCACTTTGATGAAGATTCGGCAGAACTTGTTTTTCGCATTCATTTATAATGTGCTGGGCATCCCGCTGGCGGCGTTAGGCATGTTGAACCCGGTCATCGCCGGTGCGGCGATGGCGCTCAGCTCGGTCTCGGTGGTCAGCAACTCGTTGTTGTTGCGGCGTTGGAAAACTATTCAGGCGATAGAGGACTGACAAAACCTCATGAAAATTCGTCTTCCGAATGGGGTGTCTGGCGGTTTGAAAAAATAAATTCACCCGGAGAAAATTATGGAAAAAATCACCCTTGTCGTCAAAGGCATGACCTGCATGGGTTGCGTGCGTAGCGTGAAAACCGTGCTGGAGCCGCTGGCCGGCGTCGCCAATGTGGACATAACGCTGGACGGCGGTCTGGTCGCCGTCGAGCTCGATCCCGCTCTGGTGCAGATAGATCAACTGAAAGCGGCGATAGACGATGCCGGATACGAGGTCGTGGCATGATCCTAAACTCCTCAGCTGACCGCTTGCCATGAAATATAGGATTTTGCTTCTAAACAATTTTGTTATGATTTTAGGGTTCACCCGTATGGTGAATACGCTACTGGCTGGATTGCACGGTTTTCCGGGTGCATGGCGGCGTTGCAACTTATCGAGAAGGCAATGGAATAACCATTGCGCGTCGTTGCGCCTTGCCCTGCACCCGGAAAACCGCACACTCCAGCCCGTTCAACTGAGGAATTTAGGATGATAGACGAACACCTCTCCCAGGAACAACGCATCCTGCGCACGATGCGCAAGGTGCTGGCGGGCGTCGTCAAGGACACCGCGCCCAAACCGGGCATGCCGCACCCCTTGTCCGGCCAGACCATAGAGGATATCCGGGCGTGCTTCGCGCTGATCTCGGTGCGCGAAGCCGAGTTGAACCAGGATAACCATTTAAAGCCGGTATATGCCGACCAGCCGCGCTCGGCCACCATCATCCCCATCGGCCAGGCGACATTGAAGAAACATCCTGCGCCACCGCCGTATGACGGCGGGGACGACGCAGCATAAGCTTGGCTGGCGGGACTTCCACGCAGGAAAGCGCCGCCGGCCACGGCGTTCATCGCATATATCCGCCTGTCGCCATGCCATCGTTCCGCGCTACGCTCTTTTACGTTAACCTGCCCCTACACCGGGAACAAATAACGTTGCGAGTTGTCAACCGCGCCATCCTCCGGCGCGTTAAATGGCTTACGCTGATTGTTCGGCGTTCTTACAAACTTCACTTTAAGGAATCGAAAAATGAGCAAACTATTGTCCGCCCTGATCGCTGTTGTCGCCGCTGTTTCCTTCTCCGCCGTTGCTGCCGATGCTCCCAAAGGCATGAGCGGCATGGGTGGAATGAGCGGCATGTCCGGTGA
>JBAYVP010000392.1:0-4818 GCA_041674485.1 Sulfuricellaceae bacterium | reverse complement strand
GATTGCACGGTTTTCCGGGTGCATGGCGGCGTTGCAACTACAAGAGAAGGCAATGGAACGACCATTGCGCGTCGTTGCGCCTTGCCCTGCACCCGGAAAACCGCACACTCCAGCCCGTTCAACTGAGCTTTCTAGGTTAAATGCCGAAGCAAGGGGTCAGGTCTAACATTCCAATATTTTCAGACCACCTGATCTCAGGATAGACAAATCAATGGGTTATTGTATTTTGTCAGATTTATCTTGACCCGAAATTTGTAGAAACTGATTTTATGTGATTGATTATGAGGTAAGCTCGGCGCTTTAGGATTCCCGCCTACGCGGGAATGACGGTGCAACGGTTCTTGCCTGACCGGTTTTGGCAGACGCTCTTCTCAAGGTCGCGCGTTCGTCATTCCCGCGCAGGCGGGAATCCAGCGGCGGAGGTTAACAGCAACCCGTTGTTTACATTAAACCGTCTCAATTAAAATCCGCGAGATCAGGCGCTCTGAATTTGGGCAACAGGGAGGAGTGGGGAATCACTTTGCTGATGGGTGAGGTTTATATCAGTTTCGCCATTTTTGGCGCGAACATTCGTCTGATTACCCATGTTTCCGCACCGCTATTTCACGGAAAGATTTTTCCTTCTTTAATGCTTTACGCATATCGTTTCCAAAAGCTTGCCAGTCGCCACGCATGTTTGCAGCATCTACGGAAAATCCTTCATATTTTGGATATTCTCGACCATTGGCAAGTGAGGGAAGCACATCAAAAATGCCGGCAAGAAGCTTTTTCAGGTGCTCAGGCATGTTCGTTCTCCTGTTATATTGACAATATTACATTGCTGTACTGCCGTATCCGACAGCCCGAGTCTATCATAAGTTGTAGCGAACCCAAACAATCAACCAGCGCGCGGAGCCGCCCCCCGCCTAACGTGGAGGTCACCGGCGCTACGCTGCCTTATCGCGCAGCGTCCGGTGGACCGCGGGGTTAGATTGGAACCAAAAGCGACCTGAACTCAGGAGATTTGACTAGCTTGCCTATTAGATTCTGCACGGCAGGGAGATATGCTTCAGCCGTTTGTTTGCAAGCGGTATCAGCAATAAATCCGCTCTCAAATTCGTAATGCTCCGAAACGGATATTGACTTTCCGTTTGATGAATTAACTCGCAACCTTATGTTCCATTCACCCCCGGCTAGCCCACGTGACGACGAGAAACTGAGTTGCTCAACAGCCCCTGAAAGAGTGGCTTTTGGCGCTTTGTCATCAAACATGCCAGCGACCTTTAATTCATCTGCAAGTGCTTTTTGAATGTACGCTTCAAAACTCATGTTGTCTGGAGGAGCGATTGGGCCTGCGCCTCTACATGCCCGATCAAACGATGATGGCCCCGCGAATGATCCGACATTTATGTTGCCAACGCCGATCGCTTTCAATGTAACGTTGTTGTCGGCTGAAATGTTATAGCGCTGTGGAGTAAACGTTGAGCAGGCGCTGAGGGCAAGAACGGAAAGTGCAAGTAGAAATTTCTTCATTAAAGTAGCTCCATAAATAAAGTACAACAATAAATGCGACAAAAATCTAACGTTCAAATTGAGGGGCTGGCCGATTGCAAAACTTGGCCGGAGCCCCGAAAGCTCAAAAAACCGCAGGCCGTAAAAGAACGCTTATCGGCCAGTCCCTCTCGAATGTAGGGTTGGACATCATTCTTTAATTACGCCCAATGCACATGGCACGCAAGGTACTCGTGAATAACGATGCGTACATCGATACCATCGCCTTGCGAAGCATGATAGCGGTAACGCCCAGCTTGGACATCCAGCCAACCACCAAGCGTGACATCAGTACCGATAATTGCTCGCTGCATTGCACGGCTCCCGACTTCCGGCCAAACTTCTTGAGGCTCAGGGTTCTCGAAATCGTGGCGCTGTGTTTCGCTCATACATGGCAGCGGCAAGTAAATAATACTGTCGGGGGGATATGCACATGACTCGTGAAGTTCGTATAGGGCGTGGCCTTGCGCCAACTTAGTAAGTACTGTACGTACACGTTCATGCTCTGGATTGAATAGCGTGATGCCGTCAATAACTGAACGGGACTGCTCGATTCGAGCTCGCAAGGCTGGTTTTGATTTGAGTATTCGATTCGTCTTTTCGCGAGGCATTGCATCAGGGGCAGTTGTCCCTGCGATGACGCAGGAAACTAGACAGGCAAAGTATTCCTCATCTTCGGAGAAGCCCGCATTGCAATCCAAACATGCAAAAACAACTGGCAGGCTTTTGGGATACGGCTCATCAAGAAATACGCGAGACGGGCAATGGTCGCGCGTTCCTGTCTTGCCTCCGCAGAATGCGCAAAAGGCGAGTGTTCGTTCATCACCATAGACAGGAATTTGTTCCATCACTTTGCTCGTTCCTCAGATGCCCAACGTAAATTAGCCCCCAATAAAATACCTAAAATTTTATCAGGTTGGTGTATAAACATGGCGTCAACTCTAAACTTAATTTAAAATCAAGGCAATCCAAATTTTATCAGGCTCTTAACCAGTTTTTAACACACCACACATGTCATCCCCCGAAAAGCCGCCGAAATTACTCGATCAGGTTCAGGTCGTGTTGCGCGTGAAGCACTATAACATACGCACAGAGCGGGTCTATCTGGATTGGATTAAACGCTATATTTTGTTCCATCACAAGACCCACCCGGCGCAGATGGGTGCGGCGGAGGTGGAGGCGTTTTTGTCGCATCTGGCGGTGGTGGGCAATGTGGCGGCTGCGACGCAGAATCAGGCGAAGAGCGCGCTGCTGTTTCTTTATCGCGAGGTGTTGGCGGTCGAATTGCCGTGGCTGGAGAATGTGACACAGGCAAAAATGCCGCAACGCTTGCCGGTGGTGTTGACAGTGAGTGAGGTCAAGTCGGTGCTTAACCACTTGGATGGGACGCTGTGGTTGATGGCGGGGTTGCTGTATGGCGGCGGCTTGCGGTTGATGGAGTGCGTGCGGCTGCGGGTAAAGGATGTGGATTTCGGGATGCGCCAAGTGACGGTGCGCGAGGGCAAGGGTTTCAACCTAGAAACCTCCGTTCTCATGGCGACCCTCCATAGACAAAACCTTGTTCACCGCAGAGGACGCGGAGGACGCGGAGGAAAAGCATGAAGAAGTAGCGCATGTAAAATAATTTCAACAACATTCAATGGGCTGAATATCGGAATGAGCGCCACGCCAAACGAACAAGCTACGTTACTATTGAACCCTCGTCCCGAAGCCAAAACCTTCAGCATTCAGGATTTGCTGGACGAGGTGCTAAGAGGCAAGGTTCGGATACCTCGCTTTCAACGCGGACTGAAATGGGATAGAAACGATGCGAAACGCCTACTGGACAGCCTATATCGAGGCTATCCGGCGGGTGCGTTATTGCTCTGGGAAACAGACGCCAAGGCAGATAAAATCCAATTCGGCTCCCTTATCCTGAACGCGCCCAATAGCCCGAATGCACTCTGGGTGGTGGACGGGCAACAACGCATCGTTTCCCTTTCCCGCATGTTGCTCGCCCCCAGCCCCGATCAAGATGATTTTGCTCTCTATTTTGATCTGGAAGAGCCTGGATTCGTTACCCCTCCTAATTTAAGCCAGCGCCAAAACGACCTTTCGCGCTGGCTTCCCATGACCGCTGTGCTTGATTCGGAAAAATTGATGCAGTGGCTATTGGATCATGCCGCAGGAAGCCCAAAGAGGCGGGAAATTGCACTCCAGTTAGGCCGCCGAATTAGGGAGTATGAAATCCCGGCATATATCGTTCGAAGCGACGATGAGAGTATTCTTCGAGATATTTTTAACCGGATCAACTCATCGGGTAAAAAACTGGATGATTCCGATGTTTTTGATGCGCTTAATGGATCACGCTCGGAAAGCAAACCTGCAACTGTTGAACAAATTTCCACCGAATTGGAAAAACTTGATTTTGGCCATATTGAGGAAAAAATCCTCTATCGACTACTGCGCGTCCTGCAAGGCTTTAATGTTATCTCCGGGACAACCGAACCGCCTCGACTGACGGAGGAAGATGCCGAACAAGCCTACCGACAAACGACCGAGGCCGCCACAAGCGTCATGCAGTTTTTAAAAAGCGACGTAGGGATTCCCCATTACGACTTGCTACCTTACAAGCAACCTCTTGTAACCTTGGGAAAATTTTTCCATCACCACCCACAGCCCTCACCGCGTTCCCGCGAGTTGCTTGCCAGATGGATCTGGCGCGGGGCGCTCAACGGCGCCCACCAGGGTGACACCGTATCAACCCGGAATGCCTTGCTTCGCATCATGCCGAAAAGTGAGCAACGCTCTATCGAAGGGATGTTGGAGATGGTCAAACAAAAGCCCTCTCAAATGCCAAACGTATTGGAGAAATTCAACTTTCGTTATGCGGGAAGTAAGTTGCTTGCACTGGCATTTATCGATATTGGCCCGCGAAACCTTGAAACAGGAAATTTGTTGGATGTAAGCGAATTATTTATCCAACACCAATCGGAAAAAGACGCTTCGCCATTACAACAAATTTTCACCAATTCGATCAAGGGAGACAAAGACCTATTGCAATCGGCGGCAAACCGCCTTTTCCACTCAAAACAAGCGGGACTGCGGAAGTTATTGATCGACATCAATGACCCCGAAGTTCTATTAAGTCATGGCATAACCCTTGCCGCAAAAGATTCGCTTAACAAGTGAGTAGCGCCACCTAATTTGATGGTCTGATGTTCAAGTTAAATGAGGGGGGGCGTTATCTCCGACAAAATGCCAGCTACAAATCAGAACCTTGGGGCTCTGCCCCAAACCCCGCACTCG
>JBAYVP010000391.1:0-4821 GCA_041674485.1 Sulfuricellaceae bacterium | reverse complement strand
GTTTTCCGGGTGCATGGCAAGGCGCAACGACGCGCAATGGTCATTCCATTGCAAGGAGTTGCAACGCCGCCATGCGCCCGGAAAACCGTGCAATCCAGCTCGTAGCGCTCTCACCATACGGGTACACGCGAAATATATGACAAAGTTGTTTAGAACCACCCTATTACATATCTTTGGCAAGCGGTCAACGGAGGTTTCTAGGATGATTAGGCTGGGCGCCACGGGAGAGCGCTTGGCGAAGTGGCTGATCAGCTTGCCGCCCACGCTGTTCCTGCTGGTGTTCTTCGTCGTACCCAGTCTGATCGTGGTGCTGGCGTCGTTCCGCTATCCCGGCGAATTCGGCGGGTTGGCGTCGTTGTTGCCGCTAGGCGGCGAAGCAAGCGGGCTGACGCTTTCAACCTACCGTTTTTTCTTCAGCGATTACGTCTATTTCGAGATTTTCCTCAAGTCGTTCCTGGTTGCGGCGCTCACCACGCTGATTTGCATTGTGATGGCCTATCCGCTTGCCTGGCTGATCGCGCGCAGCCCGAAAAAACGCCGCGACCTGCTGGTGCTGCTGGTAATTCTACCGTTCGCGAGCAATTTCCTGATTCGCGTTTACGCCTGGATTATCATTCTCGGTCCGTTCAACCTGCTGTATACCTCGTTCGCGGTAATCGTCGGGATGGTCTACGTGCATTTGCCGTTCATGGTGCTGCCGCTCTACACCAACCTGGAAAAACACGACCCGGTGCTGCTCGAAGCCGCGCAGGACCTGGGCGCGAACGCCTGGACGCGCTTCTGGAAAATCACTTTTCCGCTCAGCCTGCCCGGTATCTTTTCCGGCTCGGTGCTGGTATTCATCCCGGTGCTGGGGATGTTCGCGATTCCCGAATTGCTCGGCGGCGTCGGCGACATCCTGATCGGCAACCTGATTAAGGAGCAGTTCCTCGACAACCGCGATTGGCCCTTGGGCGCGATGCTCTCCATCATGCTCACCATCGCGGTGCTGGCGTTGGCCGGCTTGTCCGCCTGGGCCGGCAAAGGCAAGGGGCGCATGGCATGAAGCCGTGGCTATGGGCGGCGTCGCTTAGCGTGTATGCGTTCCTGTATGTGCCGCTGGCGGTGGTGGTGCTGTTTTCCTTTAACGATTCCGCCCTCAATGCAGAATGGGTGGGCTTCACCACCGCGTGGTATGCCAAGCTGCTGCACAACCCGGAAATGCTGGGAGCGGCGTTCAATTCGCTGGTGATTGCGGTCATTTCCAGTTCTGTCGCGACGGTGCTCGGCGCCATGGCCGGCATCGCGATGCACCGCTACCGCCCGCGCTTCATGCCGTTCCTCACGCTGACGCCGGTGGCGATGCCGGAGATATTGCTGGGCGTGTCGCTGTTGCTGTTCTTCCGGCAAATATTGGATCTAACGCTGGGGATGTTTTCCATCGTCATCGCCCACATCACCTTCAGCATCGGCTTCGTCGCGATCATCATCCGCGCGCGGCTGGCCGGCATGGACGAAAGCATTTTCGAAGCGGCGCGCGACCTCGGCGCGACGCCGTGGGCGACTTTCAAGCGCGTAACTTTCCCGCTGATCCTGCCGGGGATAGTCGCCGGTTTCCTAATGTCGTTCACCTTATCGATCGACGATTTCGTGATCACCTTCTTCGTCGCCGGGGTGGGCGTATCCACGCTGCCGCTGCAAATCTATTCGATGATCAAAGTCGCGGTGACCCCGGAAGTCAACGCGGTTTCCACGCTGCTGATGCTGCTTACGCTGTCGATGATCGCGCTCGCCTCGCGCTTCGCGCCGGATGTGCTGAAAGGCAAGGGATGAGCAAAAACGCTAAGGCGCGGAGGAAAACAACGTGGCCGGCATTGCTCTGCGCCTTAGCATCTCTGCGGTTCCTGTTGCTGCTGCCGTTCTTTGCAGCACCTGCCGCCCGCGCCGCCGATACGCTCTACCTCTACACCTGGAACAACTACATTTCTGCGGAAACGGTGCAGCGTTTCGAGGCGCACTGCCGTTGCCGCCTCAAGCAGGACTATTACTCCGACAATGAGGAAATGCTCGCCAAGCTGGATGCCGGCGCGTCCGGCTACGACCTGCTGGTGCCGACCGGCAACGCCGTCGAAGCGCTAATCCGGCGCGGCGCGTTACGCCCGTTGGACCACGCGCAACTGCCGCATCTTGGCAACCTGAAGGCGGAATTCATGAACAGTTGGTTCGACCAAGGCAACCGTTACTCGATACCTTATGCCTATTCCATCACGCTGCTCGGTTACAATATCGAAAAGCTGCGCGAACTGGGGCTGCCGACCGACACCTGGGCGCTGATCTTCGAGCCGGAATACCTGGCGAAGCTCAAGGGCAAGGTCACGGTGCTGAACAGCCAGCGCGAACTGATGGCGGCGGCGATGAAATACCTAGGCTATTCGGTTCGGGAAAAAGACCCGGCGAAATGGGAGCAGGCCAAGCGCCTGATCCTGCGCGCCAAACCCTATTGGGCGACGTTTTCCAACAGCACCTACATCAAGGATTTGGCTATCGGCAATATCTGGGTCGCCCACGGCTACTCCAACGACATGTTCCGCGCGCAACAAGATGCGCTGGCGGCGGGACGCCCATTCACCGTCGGTTTCAGTACGCCCAAAGAAGGCGCAGTGCTGGCGCTGGACAACTTCGTGCTGCACAAATCCGGCAAGCGTCCCGACCTGGCGCACCGCTTCATCGACTTCATGCTGGACGGCGAAAACGCCGCCGACGTATCCAACCTGATCGGCGCAGGCAACCCCAACGGCGCCGCGACGCCCCGCATCAAGCCGGAAATCGCCGGCAACCCGGCGATCTTCCCGACCGCGCAAGAGGTCGGGCGCCTGGAAATGCTGCGCGATTTCGACGCGAAAAGCCGCCGCATCCTGTCGCGCATGTGGACCGAGATCAAGGTGCGATGATGGTCAGAGGACAGAAGACAGAAGACAGAAGACAGAGAAAACCACCTCAAAGTCTGTCCTCTGTCTTCTGTCCTCTGTCCTCTGAAACCAGTCGCGCTCGTCTGCCTGCCGTCATCTATCTTGCATTAATCGTCTATGGCAGCCTGCATCCCTTCACCGACTGGCATATCCCGCTGGACGGCGTGTGGGAATTCCTGATCGAGCCCTGGTCACGCCAGGTCGCGCGCTCCGACATCATTACCAACATAATGGTCTATTTGCCTTTCGGCGTATTGACGGCGCGTTCGCTACGTTATCGCTGCTCCCCGGCAGCGGCTTTCGTGCTTGCTCTCCTGGCCGGGGTGTTGTTGAGTTTCGCCATGGAAAGCCTGCAAGCTTTTCTGCCCACGCGGGTTGCCTCGCGCCTGGACTGGCTGCTCAACGGCCTGGGCACGGCGCTGGGCGCGTTGTCGGCGGCGCTGGTGCAAGGCCGCTGGGTGCCGCTACGCGCACTGATGTTGCTGCGTCGCCGCTGGTTCCTGCCGTGCAATACCGCCGATCAGGGGTTGGTGGTGCTGGCGCTGTGGGCGCTGGCGCAACTTATTCCGTTGCTGCTGTTCCTCGACCTGGAAAGCCTGCAAAAAGGGCTGTGGTCGCTGTGGCGTGCGCTGCTGCAACCCTCGCTGCTGCACTGGCAGCAACTCATCGCCGACAGCCTGGGCATTGCCGGGCTGGGATTGTTTGTTACGCTATATGCCCGCTCGGCGAAAAGCGTCATGCCGATGTACGTCGCCTTCGTAGTGACAGTGCTGCTGCTGCGCGTGCCGGTGATGAGCTGGCGGCTGTCGTTGGAAACCGGCGCCGGCGCAGTGCTCGGCCTGGCGAGTGCGATGGCGCTGCTGCGCAGCCCGCACGGCTTGCGGTTGGCCGCTGCCGCACTGGCGATATTGGCCAGTCTGATCCTCGCCAAGCTCACGCCGGAATTCAGCCTGTGGTTCAAACCGCCGCGCGAGGTCAACTGGATACCCTTCGCCGGCAAAATGCACAGCCTGTTCGGCTTCGCCGAAATCCTGGCCGGGCTGTGGCCGTTCTTCGCGCTCGCCGCGCTGGCGCAGGCAGCGGCGCCCTACCGCCTGCACGCCTGGCTGGGCGGCGCCACGCTGGTGCTGATCCTGATCGCGCTCGAACTGGCGCAGCAAGACGTGCCGGGACACCGCCCCGACGTGACCAACGTACTGCTCGCCCTGATCGGCTGGGCCGTGCCATGGTGGTGGCGGGAAAAAACTTGACCGCAAGAGGAAGAGCATATGCCTTGCCTCGCCACAGCTTCAGACCACCTGATCTCGCGGATTTTAATTGAGACCAACGAGGGTTTTTGATAGACCTCGTCGCGCCTCCCATGCGGCACACAGAATCAAGAGATTTCTATTCTCGCAAATAGCTCTACAATAGCTCTTGAAACCACATTCTCAAACGACTACCATGACAACGGGTTTCGGTAAGGAGCAGAGTATGGAACAACTGAATCGCATTACCCAGCAACCTGATGTGATGGGTGGCAAGGCGTGTATCCGTGGGATGCGTGTCACGGTTGGTGTGGTTGTGGGACAAGTTGGCGCAGGGCACAGCGTTGATGAAATTCTTGCTGACTATCCCTATCTTGAACGCGAGGACATCATGCAGGCGCTTCGCTACGCAGCATGGCGAACCGAAGAGCGCGAGGTCATGCTGGCTACCGCATGAAATTGGGTACTGGCTCAGTTTGATTTATTTATCAACACATTGATTATTATAAATAAAAACGCATCGGTGCGTCAAGGATGCTTACATTCAGCGCATCAGGCAGCCTTCTGGAGCATCAACATCTGCTGCCAGGAAAGTCCTTTTTCTATAATCCCTAAAGCCACTGCCG
>JBAYVP010000390.1:0-4833 GCA_041674485.1 Sulfuricellaceae bacterium | reverse complement strand
GAGGTTGCGCCATGACAACCTACCTTATTTTTAATCCGTTCGTCCTGAGCTTGTCGAAGGATGAACGGATTAAAAATAAGGTAGGTCGTGACGTTTCTGGGCATATCCAAAAACCGGGAAGCTGAATTTCGATAAAAAAGCTGTATTTCGACAGCCTAGGATGATGCCCGCAACCCGCGTAAGGCGCAATAACGAGCGGGCATTGCGCCGAATGTAAGATACCACCGCACATCCTAAGCATCGCCTTACTACACGCCAAACTCTTTGACCATATCCATTTCTTTGCGCAGTACGGCATTGATCAAGCTACCCATATCAATTTTGCGTTCTCTTGCCCGCTCAGCATAGAATGATTCCAGGGCGCTATCGAGATATACCGGTATTTTTAAATTTTCAGGTTTGCAGTAAAACCTGCCTTGCTCTGCCTTTGAAAAATCATATTCCTTTTTCATTATGGTCTCCTTGAAAAATAATCTGCCCGCTCCTTTTTGGTCGCTTTTCGAGCGGATATGATTCTTATCATTACATTGTTATAGACATGGCTTTGCCTGAAAGTGTGAACTACAACCACTGTTTTCATAATCGGAATTTCACCGATCACAAGCCATCTATCTTCGCCGTCAGAATGTTTTTCATCAAACAGATTCAACTGAAAAGTATCAGAAAACACATGGCTTGCATCGGTGAAATTCAGCTTGTGTTTGGAAATGTTGATCTTTTCTTTCTCTAAATCCCATTCAAACTGGATATGAAGTTCGGACATCATAGACCCCCCTTACTGCATCGCCACATCATTGAATCTTTACTTTGAAGCCGATGCTGTGCCGAACCGTAGGCTTCCCGACCATCGAAGGTCTCGATGCGGTTCAGGCATTGTTGCGCGCCGTCACCTGAACTGCCCCTGCCGTCATCGCGCCTATCACCGTGGCATATTCGAATCCCTCCCGTTTGAAAATCGCCAACACCTCATCCGCAACTTGCGGCGCGCAGGCGACCAGTAGGCCGCCGCTGGTTTGCGGGTCGCACAGGAGGTTTTGCTGCCAGTCCGCAATGTCCGCCGCCAGCGTGACTTCCTTGCCGTAGCTTGCCCAGTTGCGGCCTGCCGCGCCCGGCACGAAGCCGCGTTGCGCGAGCGCCGGAACTTCGGGGAGCAGCGGCAGCCGGTCGAATCCGATTTCAGCGCCCAGCCTGGAGCCGCGGCAGATTTCCAGCAAATGGCCGAGCAGGCCGAAACCGGTGACGTCGGTCAATGCGTGAACGCCGGGCAGCGCTGCGAGTTCCGTCCCCGGCGTGTTGAGTTGGGTAGTGCTGGCTATCATCCGGCGGTAGCCTTCATCGGACAATTCGCCTTTTTTCAATGCCGCGCTCATGATGCCTATGCCCAGCCCTTTGCCGAGGATCAGCACATCGTCGGCTTGCGCCTGGTCGTTGCGTTTGACATGGGCGGGGTGGACCAGCCCCAGCGCCACCAAGCCATAGATCGGCTCCGGCGAATCGATGGAGTGACCGCCTGCGACCGGTATGCCGGCTGCGCGGCACACTGCGGCGCCGCCCGCCAGGATTTCGCGGATTACTTCCACCGGCAGCTTGTCTGTGGGCATGCCGACGATGGCCAGCGCCAAGATGGGCTTGGCGCCCATCGCATAAATGTCGGAAATCGCGTTGGTCGCGGCGATGCGCCCGAAATCCAGGGGATCGTCTACGATAGGCATGAAAAAATCGGTAGTCGCGACTATTGCCTGCTCGTCATTCAGCCGGTAAACCGCAGCGTCGTCGCTCGATTCGGCGCCGACCAGCAGGTCGGGATGCAGAAACTGCGGAACGGAAGCCAGTATTTCGCCAAGCAGCGCGGGCGCTATTTTGCATCCGCAGCCGCCGCCGTGGGAGAATTGCGTTAATTTGATTTTGGGCATGGTCGTATATGGATAAGAAACAAAAGGCTGAAACGTCCGTGACCCTAGCATACTTGGCGGGGTTTGACGACATTATCGACGCCCGCACGCCCGCCGAATTCGCCGAGGATCACATCCCCGGCGCGATCAACCTGCCGGTGCTGGAAGACCGGGAGCGGGTGCGCATCGGCACGATGTACAAGCAGGTTTCGTCGTTCGAGGCGAAAAAAATCGGCGCGGCGCTAGTGGCGAGAAACATCGCGCGCCACATTGAGGATAGCCTCCTCGCCAAGCCCAAGGACTGGCGCCCGCTGGTCTACTGCTGGCGCGGCGGCAATCGCAGCGGCGCAATGGTGCATATCCTGACGCGTATCGGCTGGCGCGCCGAACAACTGGACGGTGGCTACAAGGTCTACCGCAGAAATGTGCAGGAAATGCTGGAAACCCTGCCGGAACGACTGAATTACCGCGTCGTGTGCGGCGCCACCGGCTCGGGCAAGAGCCGCTTGCTGGCGGCGCTCGCTAAACTGGGCGCGCAGGTGCTCGACCTGGAAGGGCTGGCGGCGCATCGCGGCTCGCTGCTGGGCGAGCTGCCGAGCGAGGCGCAGCCGTCGCAAAAGCTGTTCGATAGCCGCTTATGGGCGGCATTGCAGCAATTTGACCCGACCCAACCGGTGTTCGTCGAAGCGGAGAGCAAGAAAATCGGCAACGTGCATGTGCCGGATGCCTTGCTCGAAGCCATGTGGCAAAGCCCATGCGTGCGCCTGGAGGTAGACGCCGACCTGCGCGTCATGCTGCTGATGGAGGAATACCGCCATTTCCTCGACAACCCGGAAGCGCTCAACCTCAAACTGGATTTCCTGGTCAAACAGCACGGCCACGCAGCCATATCCCGCTGGCAGGAAATGGCGCTCAAGCACGAGTGGGCGGCGCTGGTGGCCGAACTCCTGACCCGGCATTACGACCCGGCCTACACCCGTTCCAGCCGTCGGCACTACCCGCTCTACGACGACGCGCTGGTGCTGCCGGTCGGCGGCATCGGCGAAGAGGATTTCGAAGCTTTGGCGCAACAAGCCATACCTTGCCTCGCAGGGTAAATTTGTTCTCAGAAATTCATGAATCCCAGGCAATCTTTAGTGCGACTCTACTCGACTCATGGCAACAACCCATAAAGACAAAACCTTTTTCACCGCAGAGGACGCGGAGGACGCAGAGGAAACCCCTCATGCTTTTCCTCCGCGTCCTCTGCGGTGAATAGGGTTTTTCCATGCCGAGAACAAATTTACCCTGCCTTGCCTCGCCACGATTTGACAACGTATCCATCGTCTCGCGAGCGCGGCTAAGGCATGCCTTGCCCATGCCCCTAAGCCGGACAAGCCGGCTCGACAGCATATTCCACCGCCAGCGTATGCTTTCCGTCGGGCTTCACCGTGACGGTGTTTTCCAGCGCGTTGGCGCTTTCCACGCAGACCATCTCCCGCCAGCCGTCCGCGCCGAAATCGCCCATTTTATCGGCTTTTTCGCGCCATGGCGTCCACACCACCGTCGAACGGCTGCCGGATTTGGCAATGCGGATGCGGCGCCCGAGGCGGGGGTCTTCGATCACGCATTCGGTTTCAGTGTTCACATAGACGCGGTCGGTTTCATCGGTGAAGACGATAGCGCCTTGTTGTTGTCGGCGCATGCCGCCGTCCGCCTTATCCATGTATTCGCAGCCGTCCAGCCCAAGCACGCGCACCTCAGCGATGTCGCCGACATGGAAATAGGTATGCAGCGCTTCGCCGATGACGAAATCCACATCGTCCAGATTGGTGGTGGTGAGCGCTATCTTCAGCGTCTTGCCCACGGTGAAGAGGATTTCCACCTTGCAGGGGTGCGGCCACGTCGTGCGGGTGGCTTCGCTATGCTTCAGCATCATGTCGATCTCGGTCGAGCCGTCGGCCAATGCACGGGTTCCGGTGACGACCCACGGCTGGGTGCGGGCGTAGCCGTGCGCCGGAAAGCCGGTTTCGGTCGGGTGCGCGCCGAACCACGGCCAACACACCGGCACGCCGCCGCGTATCGACTTGCCCGGCGTCGGTTTGGCAAGCTGGGACAGCCATATCACCGGCGCGCTTGTTCCCACCGGCTGCCACGCCATCACATGCGCGCCTTGCAGGCAGATGGTCGCACTGGAAAGCGCGTTGCTGATTTCCGCCACCACCAGACTCTCCTCCGCCTCCTTGAAACGCAGTTGGTCGGCGATGGCATAACGGTTATTGAGTGTTTCAAGATTGTTCATGGGGCAGGGTTCCTCGTGGAAAGTCAAAGTTTTTCAGCGCGTCCGCATCGGGAAATTTCAGCGAGAAAATCATCCCGCGCCGCCTGGATTGCGGCTTGCAGGCTTTCCCGCTGGTCGGCGGCCAGATCAAAGCGCGCCAGTTCTTGAACGCAACGATCAAAGAATACGCCGAAGGCAAGCAGAACATCGTCCGCGCGGAGAAGATTATTCCCGGCTGCCGGACATTCGGCGCCGTCCAGCGGCATGACCTGCGCATAGCGCGCCATAAAGCGGGGCGCACCGCGTTCCACCGGGCTGGCGAGCACGGGGCTGGTTTTGATATAGGCCGCGCCGTCCAATTCAAAGCGCTGCCCGATGGCAATATCGTGGAATTTTATGAAAATCAGCCTTGCTTGAACAAATAACAGGGTAAATTTGTTCTCAGAAAAAATGTAGGGTGGATAAGCGTAGCGCATCCACCGCATCGGCGTCGGCTATCCTGTTCATCCTGTAAATCCTGTCTAAACGTCTGTTTGGTTCCGGCAATTGCCCGGCTTAGGTCTTCGCCATTTGCGAGAAGAATTTCTCACGCGAAGCCGCGAAGCCGCGAAAAAAACCAAACCTGCCTTGGTTTTTCTTCGCGTTCTTCGCGGCTTCGCGTGAGTACGTTTTTTGGTTCCG
>JBAYVP010000389.1:0-4834 GCA_041674485.1 Sulfuricellaceae bacterium | reverse complement strand
CGTTCGTCCTGAGCTTGTCGAAGGATGAACGGATTAAAAATAAGGTAGGTTGTGACGTTTCTGGGCATATCCAAAAACCGGGAAGCTGAATTTCGATAAAAACGCTGTATTTCGACAGCCTAGTTTCACCCCCCCATTGTGTTTCTCCGCGCCTGAAGCGTCTCTGCGTTGAAAAAAAATTCTGCCATATCGGTTGTTCGGGCACAGAAATAAAAAAAGCCGGCCTGAAAGGCCGGCTTTTTGAGTTCACCGCCAGGAATTACTTGGCGGGAGCGGGAGCAGCAGGTGCGGCAGCATCGGCAGCCGGCGCAGGTGCTGCCGGCGCTTCAGCGGCCGGAGCAGGTGCAGCGGCAGGAGCTTCAGCAGCCGGAGCAGCCGGTGCGGGAGCCGGAGCAGCGGCAGGCGCCGGTGCGGGAACAGGAGCGGCTTCTTCTTTTTTACCGCAAGCAGACAAAGAAACGGCCAACAAAGCAGCAAGCAGGAGCGAATTTTTCATCTTGATATATTCCTTTTGACAAAGTTAAAGACAGTAACCAAAGAAACCGGCGAATACCGATCACCAAATCCAACACTAGTTTGAAACGACTATGGGATTCTAGCATGTTCCAGGAATTTTTCCAGTAGCAGCCGGGTATTTTTCTGCATTCCTGTAAAGAATAGCCGTTCATCTAGCGCGTCATCTTCTTCAGGCGATACACCAATTCCAGCGCGGCTTTCGGGCTTAAATCGTCGGGATCGACGCCGTCCAGCGCTTCGACTGCGGGGTGGAGCGCTATTTCCGGCGGCTCCGGCGGTGTTGCGAACAAGTCGCCCTGCACGCCGTTATTGACGCCTTGTTGCTCCAGATAGACCAAGTGTCTTCTGGCGGAATGGATGACATTATTCGGCACGCCCGCCAATTGCGCCACTTGCAGGCCGTAGCTCTGGCTGGCCGGGCCGTCCTCCACGCTGTGCAGGAATACGATGTGATCCTTGTGCTCGACGGCATCCAGATGCACGTTGGCGACTTGCTTGAATTCCTGCGCCAGCCGCGTCAGCTCGAAATAATGGGTGGCGAATAGCGTATAGCTGCGGTTTTTTTCTATCAGTTGCCGACTGATGGCCCACGCCAGCGCGAGGCCGTCGAAGGTGGACGTGCCGCGCCCGATTTCGTCGAGCAACACCAGGCTGGTTTGCGTCGCGTTGTGCAAAATGCTGGCCGCTTCCGTCATTTCCACCATAAAGGTCGAACGTCCGCCGGCCAGATCGTCGGACGCGCCGATGCGGGTGAAAATCTGGTCGATAGGCCCGATCCTGGCGCTGCCTGCCGGCACGAAGCTGCCGCAATGGGCAAGCAGCACGATCAGCGCGGTCTGGCGCATATAGGTCGATTTACCGCCCATGTTGGGGCCGGTGACGAGCAGCATTTGCCGGGCGCGCGACAGTTTGGCGTCGTTGGCGATGAAATTGTCGGTCTGGCTTTCCACCACCGGGTGGCGCCCCCCCACGATGTCGATTCCTGCATCATGGGTGAATTCGGGCGCCACCAGGTTCAAGGCTTGCGCGCGTTCCGCCAGCGTCGCCAGCACATCCGTCTCGGCGATAGCCGCGGCGATGGTCTGGAGCGCCTGGATATGCGCTTGCAGCGCTTCCAGCAACTGATCGTAGAGCAGCTTTTCCCGCGCCAGCGCGCGATCCGCAGCGGACA
Organism: Sulfuricellaceae bacterium; assembly: GCA_041674485.1. GTDB lineage: Bacteria > Pseudomonadota > Gammaproteobacteria > Burkholderiales > Sulfuricellaceae > JAGXQV01. The sequence continues at coordinate 3,147 of JBAYVP010000389.1, read as the reverse complement.
AGGCCTTGTCCTCGAACGCCTTGAGTTCCGGGGTAATGTAGCGCTCGGCGTTCTTTAGCGTTTGGCGGCGGCGGTAATCGTCCGGCACCTTGTCGGCTTGAGCGTTGGTCACCTCGATATAGAAACCATGCACCCGGTTGTATTCGACTTTCAGGTTGGCGATGCCGCTACGTTCGCGCTCGCGGCTTTCCAGAGCGACCAGGAACTCGCCGCAATTGTTTTGTATCGCGCGCAGTTCGTCCAATTCGGCGTCAAAGCCGTCATGGATCACCCCGCCTTCGCGCAGCACCGAAGCCGGTTCCGGCCTGATCGCGCGTTGCAGCAGTTCCAGCAGCGTTTCCGGCATTTGCAGCAACGCATGCAGGCGTTGCAGGCGCGGGCTGTCAAGCGCCGCCAGCGCGGATTGCAGCGTAGGCAACAATGCCAGGCTATCGCGCAGGCCGGACAAATCGCGCGGCCTGGCCGACCTCAGCGCGATGCGCGCGGTGATGCGCTCCACATCCGCGACCTGGCGCAAACTATTGTGGATGCCAAGATGCGGCGCAACGCCGGCTTCTCCCAGAAGGCCGGCAATCGCGTCGAGACGGGCGCGCAGCACATCCCGGTCGCGTAGCGGATGATGCAGCCAGTGGCGCAACAAGCGGCTGCCCATTCCGCAGGCGCTAGTGTCAAGCAAGGACAGTAGCGTGGGGGCAGGCTCGCCGCGCAGCGTTTCGCTGATTTCCAGATTGCGTCGGGCGGCGGCGTCGAGGCGGACATAACTATCCTCGTGCTCGACCTGCAAGCCGGTGATGTGCGGCAGCGCGCCGCATTGCGTGGTGCGGGCGTAGCCCAGCAGCGCGCCGGCGGCTTGGATCGCCGGATGCAGCTCGGCGCAGCCGAAACCGTTCAAGTCCAGTGTGGAAAACTGGCGGCAGAGTGATTGCACACTGCCGTCAAAATCGAACTGCCAGGCGGGCAACATTTTGACCGCGCATTTCAGCGCCGTCGTCGCCGGGTTGGCGCCCCCCTCCGGCAACAGGAGTTCCGAGGGCTTCAGACGCTCCAGCGCCGCCTGGAATTGCTTATCGGGAATTTCGCTTAAGATAAAGCGCCCGCTGGCAAGATTGAGCCACGCCAAGCCGACCGCGCCCTTGCGCACCACCGCGGCCAGCAAAAGATGGTCGCGCCGCTCGTCGAGCAACGCGGCATCGGTCAACGTGCCCGGCGTCACAATGCGCGCCACCTTGCGCTCCACCGGACCTTTCGAGGTGGCAGGGTCGCCGATTTGCTCGCAAATCGCCACCGCCACGCCGAGCTTCACCAGCTTGGCCAGATACTGCTCGACCGCATGGTAAGGCACCCCCGCCATCTTGATCGGCTGGCCGCCGGACGCGCCGCGCGTGGTCAGCGTGATGTCGAGCAACTGCGCCGCCTTTTCGGCATCCTCGAAAAACAACTCGTAAAAATCCCCCATGCGGTAAAGCAGCAACATATCGGGATGCTCCGACTTGATGCGCAGGTATTGCTGCATCATCGGGGTGTGTATCGGGGTGCCTGTGCCTGTGGAGGCTTCTTTACTCATGGAAATGACGATGTTTTTTTGAGGTGTTTGGCATTGTTGTACGGATGCTGAAATTGCACTGCGGGTGAATTGAGAATGGACTGAATTTTACTTCAAGCCGCTTGAGAAATGTTGTTTTACCGGCATTTCGCCACGGTCTCGGCAGGCAGGCTGCGACTCAAACGTTTATGGATTTCGTACCGGGCGATGACGGGAACCAGGCGGGTGTCTTCAATGACGGGTTTGAACCTGGAAACCTCCGTTGACCGCTTGCCAAGAAAAATTCTATTCAGCCGGAAGAATCGACCACATTCATAATGCGCGATCCGGCTCCTTGGGGATTTCGGCATCCCCGATGTCGTAGTCCTTGAGACTGCCGTAATAAGCGCTCATGGGCAATTCCGGCTTGATGACCAGTTCTTGCCCGCGCAGTTCAAATTGAATGTGCGACCCGGCATGAATGCCCAACTTGGCGCGCATGGCGGCTCCTTACTTTTTATGAAGGTGATTAAAGTTTACAGTAAGGTGTGCAAAAAAGTAAGGAAAGCCCTGCATGGCGCATCCTGGCCAGTAACTCACGCTATCATTATTGCGTCGGATGCCTGAAATCAGTAGTGATAGCGTCCTTGCAGGAACTCAATGCGCTCATGTTTTACCAAGTACACCACCCGATGTTCCTGCGTCAACCGGCGCGACCAGACATCCGCCCCGAGATACTTGAGTGGCTCCGGCTTGCCGATACCGGCAAAATGGTCTCGCAGAATGGCCTCGACCAGGTCAAGCATACGCAAGGCAACGCGCCGGTCGCTTTCGACCCAGAAGCGCAAATCCTCGCGAAACTCGGGGTGAAACACCGGCAAGCGCTGGGCCGTGCCGCTTTCAGCCTTCTTCATTCACCCCCACCTCACGGCGTAGCGCATCCAGCGTATCCGGCACAACCTCCCCTCCCCTGGCGCGTGCCAGTGCCGCCAGCAACCGTTCGGCATTGCGCGGTGAACGTAGCAGGTGGGCGGTTTCCAATAGGCTGGCCAGTTCGTCGGCGGCAATCAGCGCCACGTCAGCCGCATTGCGGCGATGAATGATCACCACTTCACGATCATCGCTCGCCGCGTTGCATAGCGACGCAAACGATGCGCGAGCCTGGGTGTAGGTTGTTTCGAGAGGCATGGGCTTTCCTTTATGTACTGCATCAGTGTACAAGTCGCCTCGCGAATATGCAATAGCCGTGGCTATGTCGGCGGTGCGGGAAAATCGCTGAGGTCAGGAGGAAATAGCAGGGAAAGCGAAGTGTTGCTGGGGCAACCCGGACGTAGGCCGACAGGCTAAAATCCGGGATTCATAAGATCAAGCATCCCCCGGAATCCGGCGCAGGAGTAAAGTGGCCCCGCCTGGGCTGCCAGTCTGCGTTCATACCAACCTGAATAGCTTGTACAGCGTTTTCAATCAAGAACAATTACAAAAATTATAGTTACAGCCTTTATCCTAGAAACCTCCGTTGAACGGGCTGGAGTGTGCGGTTTTCCGGGTGCAGGGCAAGGCGCAACGACGCGGAATGGTCGTTCCATTCCAAGGAGTTGCAACGCCGCCATGCGCCCGGAAAACCG
>JBAYVP010000388.1:0-4836 GCA_041674485.1 Sulfuricellaceae bacterium | reverse complement strand
TGAGGGGTGAGGCGGGAGGCGGGAGGCGGGAGGCGGGAGGCGGGAGGCGGGAGGCGGGAGGCGGGAGGCGTATCTTGGGTAATGTCGGAAATATGCCATCCATATCCATCATCACAGTTTATCGCACACCCTCCCACCTTACGCCTCACCCCTCCCGCCTTACGCCTCACTCCTCACCCCTCACCCCTCACCCCTCACCCCTCACTCCTCACTCCTCACTCCTCACTACAAATCACTCAAAAACCATTGCCGCAAAAATTAACAGCCCCGATAATGGCGGTTTTCAGCAAAAGATATACTGCTATGAGCTTACTTTCCAGATGGCGCATCCACAAGGCCGTCGCCGACCGTGCTGCGGTCGATGTCAGCGAACGCGACGGCGTGCGCTCGCTGCATCTCGGCAACGACACCGTGCAAAGCTCGATGCGTCTATCCGCGCCGAACGACCTGGAACTGCCTTACACCCGCAGCATGATGGCGTTTCTGCTGTTCCACCCCGAGCCGAAAAACATCCTGATGGTTGGCTTGGGCGGCGGCTCGCTCCCCAAATTCGTCTACCACCGCATGCCGGAAACCCGCATCACCGTATTGGAAATCAACGATCAGGTAATAACGATAGCGCGTTGCCTGTTCTGTCTCCCGCCCGACGACGAACGTCTGAGCGTCCGGCTGGAAGACGGCGGGGAATACGTCCCCACCCACCCGGACTGCGCCGACATTATCCTATCCGACGGTTTCGACGGCGAGACGTTGGCGGAATCGCTCTCCACCCAACGCTATTTCTCCGACTGCCGCCAAGCCCTGACCCCGAACGGCGTATTCGCGATCAACCTATGGGGTAGCGACAAAAATTTCCAGACTTATTTTCAGCGCATTTCCGACTGCTTTGATAGCCTGGCGCTATGCCTGCCTTCGGAAAAGCACGGCAACATCGTCGTCTTGGGCTTCAAACGCAGCCAGGGCAACCCGCGCTGGGACGAACTGCGCGACCGCGCGCGCGCGCTGGAAACGCAGTATGGCCTGGATTTCCCGCGCTTCGTCGAACGGCTGCGCGACCTCAACCTGCACACCGCAAAACGCCTGCTGATCTGAATCCACAATAAGCACATGTCCCCGAAAAAAACACAAAAAGCACGAAAATATTCAAAGAGATACCAAGTATTGTCAGAGCACCCCGAGGGTAAACCGAAAAACTGGCGCAGCATATTGATTTTATTTGAATTTCATATATTTTTCGGGGGTGGAGCAGCGTTTCCGGGTTGAATTCTTTGCGGAATATCAACCATCCGCTTTCATTGCCCGGCAAAATGTGAAAAAATCGCGGTAATTTAACGAATTCTAGAGGTGGTTGAGGTGATAGACCGCGATGGTTATCGCCCCAATGTCGGCATCATTATTTGCAACGCAAAAAATGAAGTGTTTTGGGGCAAGCGTATCAAAGAGCATTCCTGGCAGTTTCCACAAGGTGGCCTCAAGGCCGGCGAAACGCCGGAACAGGCGATGTTCCGGGAACTGGAGGAAGAAGTCGGGCTGCGGCCCCAACATGTGCGGATATTAGGGCGCACCAAGGACTGGTTGCGCTATGACGTGCCGCAGCATTGGGTGAAGCGCGAATGGCGCGGCAGTTACAAAGGACAAAAGCAGATATGGTTCCTGTTGCGGCTGGTCAGCCACGACAGCGCCGTATCGCTACGCGCCTGCGACCACCCTGAATTCGACGCGTGGCGCTGGCACAATTACTGGGTGCCGCTCGAATCGGTGATCGAATTCAAGCGCGAGGTATACCGCCAAGCCCTGAATGAACTGGCGGTATACATCAACAAGGGAAAAAGCGGCTGAACGCGGTATTATTCGTTATTGCGCTGCTTGTTGTAAAAATAAAGCAACCATCCCGAAATGACCACGATAGTCAACGTGATGGTAATGACGGACATAATGCCGACGGTCGAACCGAATAGAACTTTTAACATGACTTCCTCCTGTTGGAATGGAAACGGCGCCGTCCCGCGTTCAGGACGAGCCGACCCAAATTATACCTTGCGCGGGGATAATTGTCCGGTTGGATTGCCCCCGGCGGGCGCGACTTTCGCGTTGCAAATTGCTTGCGTGAGAAGACCCAAGCGGCGCAATTTGCGCCTTGCACTGCATCCCGCCGGGAACAATCCAATCAGGACAATTACCCCCGCGCAAGGTATAAGCACAGGGTAAATTTGTTCTCGGCACGGAAAAAACCGAATTCACCGCAGAGGACGCGGAGGACGCAGAGGAAACCCCTCATGCTTTTCCTCTGCGTCCTCCGCGTCCTCTGCGGTGAAAAAAGTTTTGTCTTTATGGGTTGCCGCCATGAGTCGCGTCGCGCTAAGTTTGCCTGGGATTCATGAATGTCTTCCATCATTGATTTTCATCATGAATTTCTGAGAACAAATTTACTCTGGGTATAAGCAACACCCCGGTTGTTTGAAAACGCTATTTTTTGTTTACTATAAATTATTATAAGCATGGAGAGTCAAAAATGCCGCAACACTACGCCCCCCTACCCCCCCATTCCCTCGCCAAACTCCCATCTTTTCACCGTCCGGTGCAGGTATTGCCGCAAAACATCAATATTTCCACCCCCGCCATCGAGGTGATGACCGACCTGAAAAAGGTGATGGCCTTCTTCATCTTCTTCGGGCGCAGCATAGATGCCGCCAAGCAGCGCATGGCCAACAACAACGTGCATTTGCTGCTGGCGATAGACGAGCAAAACCATGTGCTTGGATTAATTACGGCCACCGACATCCATAGCGAAAAACCGGTGCAATTCATATTGAAAAACGGCGGCAAGCGCGAAGACATCCTGGTCAGGGACATCATGACCTCGCATGACAAGCTGGAAGTGCTGTATATGGACGACGTGGCTTCCGCAAAAGTGGGCAACATCGTCGCCACCCTGATGCGAAGCGGGCGCCAGCACGCGCTGGTGGTGGATCGGGAAGGCGACATGGAAAAAGTGCGCGGCATATTCTCCCTCAATCAACTCGCGCGTCAATTGGGCGTTCAAATCCACACCCATGAAGTAGCCCGCACTTTCGCGGAAATCCAATCACACCTCGGCGTCACGCTGTGAAACGGCTCTGGCTGGCATTGTGCCTGCTCCCCCTGGCGGCGCCCGCCGATTGGGGGAAATTCGAAGCGGACTTTGAAGGGAAGACCCCTTGGCAGGAAATGCAGGCGCAATTGCCTCCCGCGCCCAGCGAGGACAAGCTGTTGCCGTTCTATGTCAGCTCCGCCACCGACAATCGGTTTTTCATCGACAGCGCATCGCTCAGCATAGGAAAAGACGGCGTAGTGCGCTACACGTTGCTGATAAAATCGGCGCAAGGCGCGCGCAACCTGACATTCGAAGGCATGCGTTGCGCCACCCACGAACAGAAAACCTATGCCTTCGGTCGCGCCGACGGCGCTTGGTCAAAAGCGCGCCAGGCAAAGTGGGAGCCGATCCAATATCAGGATCGCAACCGCCACCACCATGTGCTGTACGACGACTTCTTCTGCCCCGGCGGCATCATTATCGCAAAACCCGAACAAGCGCTCGATGCGCTGATACGCGAGCGGCCAAGGTGAGTCAGGGCGGTTCTGAGGATGCTGAATGCGCCTCCTGATTAGCCGGATCTTACGTTCGTGGTAAAGCGCTGTCGAACCATGAATGGAAAATCCGGCTAACCAGAAACACCTGGCATGGAGGGAAAAAATTACCTTGCAACGTTACTCTCCGCATTATTTTTAATCCGCTCACCCTTCGACAAGCTCAGGGCGAACGGATTAAAAATAATGCGGGCTGTCGCGTTTCCGGGTTGGCAGCAAGCACTCAGCTCCAGGCAAAAAACCACCTGACAAGCCCCTCACCCGTAGACCTACCGTATGCACACCAGTCAAATCAAACCCTTCGCGCCGAAGCGCCATCGAAGCATGAGCGGCTTGATTTGGCTTGTATGCATACGGCAAAGGTAAAGGGGAGAAAACTACCCGAGCAAGTTGCCTGGAAAAAAGCGCGACCCAAAGGCTAATCGCGCCTATCGAAACCTGGGCAGGTTCAGGCTTTGGTGCTGATAGTCGTACCGATAACCTGACCGCTGGCATTGACCGATGGCTTGGCGCCGGCAGACGCTTGGGGAGCGATGCTCTTATCATCCTTATCGTTATCGCCTTCCTTCTCGCGACCGACATTTCTCACTTCGTTCTGCCCCGTCACCGCAGGACGAATATCGAGCGCCGTGGTAGCGAGACTATTTGAGGATACTGAATTGATTGACATGATAAAACTCCAATAGTTTGAAACACGGGCCGCCGAAATCGCCGACAACCGCTTTATTATAACGACCTTTAAGTCGGATTCACCGAATAGCGCACGCTAAGTAAATATATCCTACAAATCGGCATCCCGCCAGTATCAGCCGGAAATTTGCTGCGGATTGGCGCAAATGCGGTTGTGCCAAGTATTGCCGCGTTCGCATGTCCGCCATGGCACAGCGTTTGCGGCAGCGCATTGAGTCAATGCTATCGAAAGGCGCTGAATATCAGTCGAGTTTGACCCCGTTTATTTTTCCAGCCGGTTGACATCCCCCTCCATCGCCTTACAATCCCCATAACGCTCCACGATTCACGATGCGCTCAGTTCTTTGCAGGATGGGGGGCGGCAAACGCTACGTTGGGCATCATGGGGTTGTCGCCCTAGGAGCCTGTCGGACTTAAAGAATCGAAGCGAAAAATGAGCTGGTCGAGGGCAGATTTTCCCGCTTTTCAAGCCAATAGTTATTCATATTGGCTTGAAAAGCGGGGAAATATGCACCGACC
>JBAYVP010000387.1:0-4850 GCA_041674485.1 Sulfuricellaceae bacterium | reverse complement strand
GGTCGGATTTATCTTGACCCGAAATTTCGTAGAAACGAATTTTATGCGATTGATTATGTTGTATTTTCCATTTTTCTGTTCAGTCAACCGTCTCAATTAAAATCCGCGAGATCAGGTGCTCTGTTGTTGTATTTCTCCGCGCCTCTGCGCCTCTGCGGTAAATATTTTTGGGGTTCCGGCTTGTCCTGTTTGGTAGCTTACCAGTCAAGTCGTTGCATTTTTTGCGGAGAACATATCGTAGATCAAGCACTGGAGCGGCTTTCCGTAAAAAAACAATGACCGGATGAACAGGATTGACAGGATGGGTTTTCTATCCTGTTCATCCTGTAAATCCTGTCTAAGCGTCTGTTTGGCTCCAGCTTGTCCGGTTTAGGATAATTGTATTGCATATCTTGCAATTGCCCCATACAATAATGCGGCTAAGTAACGTCATGGTTACTGCTTTTTTTAACCTAGAAAGCTCAGTTGAACGGGCTGGAGTGTACGGTTTTCCGGGTGCAGGGCATACCCGGCGGCCTTACGGCCTGGGCACAAGAGGCGCAACGCCGAAGAATGGTTTGTTCTATTCTGAGAAGTTGCAACGCCGCCATGCGCCCGGAAAACCGTGCAATCCAGCCCGCAGCCGCTCTCACCAAATGGGTGAATGCAAAATATGTTACAAAGTTGTTTAGAACCACTGTGTTATACATCTTGGCAAGCGGTCAACTGAGCTTTCTAGGTTTAACCCTCCGTGCGGCATTGAAAGATTGAAAGAGCGCTATTTTTGACGGGATTTGCCGTGCCAGTGGCAAGCCGTGTCGGATTCCATGCCCCCTCGGAAACGCAGCTACAAAGAGATTTTGAACGTTTTGAAACTTCAGAAACTAAAATTGGGGTAGAAAATAGCATGTTTAACGATCTAAAAATATTGACGCGATTAAGGCTCCTGAACGCAATAGTGGTTTTTCTTACCTTGGTGCTGGTTGTCGTGGGGTATTCCATGGCGACGCGCATCTCATCGTCGCTGAACGATGTCAGGGGGGTTACCGGGAGCAAGCTGCTTTCCGACAGCAATAATGCCATATGGGAGCTTCGCTTCGGCATTGCCAATTACACGCTCGCCACCCCGGAAAACCGGCGGAAAATACTCGAAGGCCGCCCCAAGCATTATGAGGCGCTGGAAGAAAGCCTGAAAAAATATTCGGAACTTGGCGTGCCCAAAGAGCAGGAAGCCGTTATGCGGGAATTGCTCAGCGAATACCAGCGATACAAGAGCGGCGCGCCGCATTGGTTCGAACTGATAGATGCCAACAAGCTCGATGAAGCGGCGGACTATCGCGCCAAGGTGACAAACTCGGCTGCAAGCACAATGGTCAAACACTTCAAGACTTTGCTTGAAAACCAAGTGAAGCTTGGTGAAGAACTGAAAAAAGAATCGCTGGCCGATGCCGAGCGTGCGCACAGTCTGTTTGTCATTATGGGAGCGGGCATAGTCTTATTCATATCCATATCGATATTCTGGTTGGGACGATCGATTTCCGTGCCGCTCGACCGGATGCGCACGGCCATTGCCGAAGTCGAGCATAGCGGCGATTTCACCCGGCGCATCCCGATCAACGGCAATAACGAGGTAGGACAGACAGCGCATTCCTTCAACCAACTGATGGATACCATGCAAGCCGCGCTACGCAATATTCTGAACAGCGTGGACCAGGTTTCCGACGCGACGCGCACACTGTCTTCTTCCTCCGCCCAAGCTGCCACCAGTTCCGTTCAGCAAAGCGAAGCAGCCTCCGCGATGGCGGCGACGGTGGAACAAGTCACCGCCAGCATCCATCATGTCTCCGACAGCGCGCGCGACGCGCTGACGATTTCCCGCAAGTCCGGCGAGCTATCCAGCCAGGGCGGCGCCATCATCCACAGTGCAGCAACGGAAATAATGCAGATTGCCGACACCGTGCGCGCCACCTCCAGCACCATAGAGGAGTTGGGACAACAGTCGAACCAGATTTCTTCCGTTGTGCAGGTCATCAAGGATGTCGCCGACCAGACCAACCTGCTCGCCCTCAACGCGGCCATCGAGGCCGCCCGCGCCGGCGAGCAGGGGCGCGGCTTTGCGGTGGTGGCCGACGAAGTGCGCAAGCTGGCGGAACGCACCACCAAAGCCACCGAGGAAATCACCCAGATGATCGGCGCCATTCAGGGCAGCGCCCGTGCTGCGGTCGGCAGCATGGATAATGCCGTCAATCAGGTCGGCGGCGGCGTGCGATTCGCGCAGCAGGCCGAAGAGGCGATCAACCAGATCAAGGACGGCGCAGGCCAGGTAATCGGCATGGTCAACGACATTTCTTCCGCGCTGATGCAACAAAGCAGTTCCAGCAACGCCATAGCCACCCAAGTCGAAAAAGTGGCGCAAATGAGCGAAGAAAACAGCGCCGCAGCAGGCGAAACCGCCAACGCAGCCAATCAACTCGAACAATTGGCGAACGATATGCGCGCAACGGTCAGCAAGTTCAGGATTTAATTGTCGCTTACCAGCCTTGTTGGTATGCCTTATAGAATAATAATTGATCCGGGGAGCAACAATGTTTGTAAAAAACATGTCCGTCAGCACTAAATTGCTTGTGATATTGATTTTGCCGATGTTGGGGGTCGTCTGGTTTGGTGCGATGCGCGTGATCGACAGCATGGCGCAGGCCAGCGCCGCAAAGCAGATCGTCCAGGATGCGGCCTTCGTACGCGTAGTGGGCTTGCTCATCCATGAGTTGCAAAAAGAACGCGGAGCGACCTCGTCTTTTATCAGCAGTCATGGCGCCAAGATGGGCGACCGGCTGCCCGGCCTGCGCGCCGCCAGCGACATGGCGGTACAGACGTTCAAGACCAGGATGGATTCGTGGCGCAGCGATGGAAAAAACGGGATGCAACATGTTCTGGCCGGCCTGGAGCACTTGGGAGAAGTGCGCCGCAAGGCGGACGGTTTCGCGATCAGCGCGGCGGATGCCCGCGCCCAATATACGGGCCCCATCCAAGCGCTGCTCGAATTGTCCGGCGGCCTTGGCCGGGGCAGCACGGATGTGGAGTCCATGCGCGACACCGACAGCTATGTTTGCTACATGAACATGAAAGAACGCGCCGGGCGGGAGCGCGCCATGTTGGCTGGATTAATCAGCACGGGGAAGGCGGATGCCGCGCAACTCTTGAAAGCATCGGAAAATATCGGCGAATACCAGTTGGCTTTAGCCCAGTTCGCATTGAACACCCGACCGGATCATCTGGCGTTCCATCGCGAGAAAGTCGCAGGCCGTGCCGTGGACGAAGTCGAACGGATGCGCGCCGCAGTGCTGGAAACGCCCATCGGTCAGGAGCTTGGCCTGGACAGCGTTAGCTGGTTCGACATGGCGACGGAACGCATCAATCTGATGAAAACGGTGGAAGACAAGCTGGCCGGCGACCTGCAAGCCCGAGCCGTAGCGAAGCAGGATACCGCCACCGCAACGCTCATTTCCACCGCGATGGTGACCGCAATACTATTGCTGGTCGCGATCCTGACTGCGTGGTTGAGCGCCCAATCCATCACCCGACCACTCAGGCAAATGCGCACGGCTATCGGCGAGGTTGAAAAAAACGGCGATTTCACCCAGCGCATCCCGGTCAGCGGCCACGACGAAGTCGGTCAAACGGCGCTGTCCTTCAACGAACTGATGAGCACCATGCAGGCCACGTTGCATAACATATTGGGTAGCGTGGACAAGGTGTTCGACGCGGCGCGCACGCTTTCGTCCACCTCGTCCCACGTTGCCGCCAATTCCGCCCAACTGGCCGATGCCACCTACACGATGGCGGCAAAGGTGCAGCAAGTCACCTTCGGCATAGATCAAGTGTCCGTCAGCGCGCGCGAGGCGTTGGAAATTTCCCGCAAGTCCGGCGACCTGTCCAGCCATGGCGGCACCATTATCCACAAAGCGGCCTCGGAGATGACGCAAATCGCCGACACCGTGCGCGAGACCTCCGACACGATAGAAGCGCTGGGGCAACAATCGAACCGGATTTCTTCCGTCGTGCAGGTCATCAAGGATGTCGCCGACCAGACCAACCTGCTCGCCCTCAATGCGGCCATCGAGGCCGCCCGCGCCGGCGAACAGGGGCGCGGTTTCGCCGTGGTGGCCGACGAAGTGCGCAAACTGGCGGAACGCACCAGCCAGGCCACCGGGGAAATCACCCAGATGATAAGCGCCATCCAGGGCAGCGCCCGCACTGCGGTCAACAGCATGGCTACAGTCGTCGCCAAGGTCGGCGGCGGTGTTGCGTTGGCGCAACAAGCCGGGGACGCGATCAACCAGATCAACGACGGCGCCGGACAGGTGATCAGCGTGGTCAACAATATTTCCGCCGCGCTGGCGGAGCAAAGCGGCGCCGGCACCGACATTACCACCCAGGTCGAAGAAGTGGTGCATATGACCGATGTGAACGGCGCCGCAAACGACACCGCCGGCGCGGCCAGTCACCTGGAACAACTGGCGAACGACATGCGCGCGACGGTCAGCAAATTCAGGATTTAACCTAGGAGCTTGTCGGACTTAAAGAATCGAAGCGAAAAATGAGCTGGTCGAGGGCAGATTTTCCCAGCAATTCTAAATTCAAAATCATTTTCCATGCAATTCAGTGCGTTACAAATCTTCAATGGTTACACAATGTTTCATAATGCATTGAATGCATGGGATATATGACATCCGAATTTAGAATTGCTGTCTTGATACCGGATTGTTCCTTGCGCCGGGATGTACGATTACAGCGGCAACTATAGGCGGAGGGACAGACACTGCCTGTGGTACATCAATGGCGACGGCGCACATGAGCGGGTTATTTGCAGC
>JBAYVP010000386.1:0-4926 GCA_041674485.1 Sulfuricellaceae bacterium | reverse complement strand
GATGGCAATTCGTTGACTTGCAATAAGGGCAGGCCGGTTTTATCAGCATTTTGGGCAATTTTGATAGTTTACTCTTCGTTGTGGAAACAACTCTGAGTTTTTCAATAAAATAAAATATAATACGTTATTTTCATAACGTTACATAAAAAATCAAACTGAACCAGTGCCGTACGGTTATTGATGAATCAAAACGTAAGCGAGCGTAGGAGACGCACCCCTCAAAGGGCATTGCGCCAAATGCCAACCATTCGGGTATATTCCGGCATCGCATTGTCTTTGCTCGCGGGCTCACCAATTGAAATTATTTTACGTCAAACCACCGTCTGAACATGGGCTAATCGTCCAAGATTAAGCAATTTCCTCACCATCTCAATCACGTCGGACGCAGTCATCCCGACTGGGCCTATGCCTTGCGCCACCAGCGCGTCGGCGGCGGCGCCGTGCAGGTAAACCGCCAGCAGCAGCGCTTCTTTTAGTGCCACATGTTGCGCGATTAGGGCGCCTATTATGCCTGACAGCACATCTCCCATTCCGGCGCTGCTCAAGCCCGGGTTGCCGCTGGGATTGACGAACCAGCGTCCATCCGGCGTAGCGCATACGCTGCCGACGCCTTTGACTACTACCAGGCTGTTGTAGCGTTGCGCGATCCGCGTTGCGGCGGCGATGCGGTCTTGCTGCATGTCGTGGGCGCCGATTCCCAACAGTCGGCCTGCTTCTGCCGGATGGGGGGTGAGGATGTCGCGGCGATTGCGGGCTTGCAGCAGGGTTTGCAATGCCGGTGTGGCGGCGATTAAGTTCAGCGCGTCGGCGTCGAGCACCAGAGGCGTTTTGCCCTCCAGCGCGCGCTTGAGCAAGCCGACCGCCATGCCTGTCTGTCCCAGTCCCGGCCCCAGCACCAGGCAGCGCAGGTGCTCTTTTGCCAATAGTTGCCCTGGGCTGCACAGCATCAACTCGGGCTGCATCGGATCGACGATGGGCGCTTGTTCGGCAAGCGGCGCCACGTAAACCAGCCCTGCGCCGCTTTTCAGCGCGGCGCGTCCGGCCAGCAGCGCTGCGCCGCACATCGTGTTGGCGCCGCCAAGCACGCCGACGCTGCCCTGCAAGCCTTTGTGGCTATTGCGCGGACGCGGCGCCAATGCGCTAAACAGCGTTTCGTCCAGGAGCCGGCCTGACGGCTGAAGCAGCGTTGCCGGGTCGAGTCCCAGCGGTTCCAGATGCAGTTTTCCGCAATAATCCGGGCCATGGGCGGTGAGCAACCCCGGCTTGTGTGCGATGAAGGTGAGAGTGTGGGTCGCGCACACCGCGTCGCCGAACACCTGGCCGGTGTTGGCGTCCAGCCCGCTCGGCACATCCAGCGCCAGCACGGGGAGGGCGAGGCGGTTGATGTGCCTGACCGGCTCCAGGTAGCGTTTGCTTAGGTTGCGCGCCAGGCCGATGCCGAACAGGCCATCGATAATCAGGTCCCAGCGCCCGTGCGCCGGTATTGCGTCGAGCACAGCCCCCCCGGCATCCAGCCAGGAACGTAGCGCGGCTGCGGCATCAAAGGGCAGCTTGGCGGTCTCCCCGGCAAGCACCAGGGTGACGCGAAACCACCATGATTTGAGATGGCGCGCCGCCACCAGCGCATCGCCGCCATTGTTGCCCGGCCCGGCGACGATCAGGATGGCGGCGCCATTGCCGATGATCCGGCGCGCTAGCTCGGCGGCTTTGATGCCGGCGCGCTCCATCAGGTCGGTATGGCCGCGCGCCAGCGCCGCCTGCTCCAACTGGCGGATGGCGGAAGAGGAATAAATGGCTGATAATCGGGAAGGATGGTATGAGTTCATCGGAATGGTGCGAAATCCTGAGCTAATATCGGAATAGCGCCGAATCCTAAACTAATATAGGGTGCAATGGTAGTGTTTATGCCTTGCCTCGTCACATTTGACGAACGACGATGCACGAAATACAATGAAATGTATTATTTTTCATAATGGGCGAAATCATGAAAACCTTCACGATTGACCAAGCTCGTTCTGCCGCTGTATCCGGCGGGGTTTTGTCTGCAAATCTACGACCGGTGGGGAGCATGTTTGCTCTGGAGTTCGAGACGCGCAACGGTACTGCAATGCTTATCGCTACGGTATCCAAACAGGTGCGAAAGTTCAGCAACCCGATAAAGGCATTCGAGATCGTGCGGGATATGGGGCTTGAAGGGGGACATTATTCTGTCGCTCAGTGGAAGCCGGAGGAGCGCGAGTTGGATCGGCCAGCCCGACCGGAAAAATCTGCCATGCTAAAGGCCACTCACGAGGCAGCAGCTTATGATAAATGGTTCCGCGCCCAAGTCGAAGAAGCCATCCAAGAAGCCGATGATTCGAAAACGCAATGGGTTTCGAATGAAGACGCGAAGAAACATTTCGCAGCAAAGCGTGAGGCGTTGCGGCAACTTGCGACATCCACAGCATGATCCCAGAAAGCTCAGTTGACCGCTTTCCAAGATGCGTAACATAGTGGTTCTAATAAACTTTGTCATATATTTTACGTGTACCCGTATGGTGAGAGCGCTGCGGGCTGGATTGCACGGTTTTCCGGGCGCATGGCGGCGTTGCAACTCCTTGGAATGGAATGACCATTCCAAGGAGTTGCGCCTTGCCCTGCACCCGGAAAACCGCACACTCCAGCCCGTTCAACTGAGCTTTCTAGGATGATTGTTGCCTGGCTTCCAAAAGCGATTGCAAATCGTGATGACTTGATTGCGTATATTGCCGAGTCGAATCCAGTGGCCGCCATCAAGCAAGACAACGAAATAGAAACTCAGACGGATCAATTGGAAAATCACCCGCAGATTGGAAGGAATGGGCGCAAAACAGGCGCCCGTGAGTTGGTTATCAGTAACACTTCGTTTCTCGTTGTCTATCGAGTGCGACCAAAATTAAAATGTGTCGAGATTATGCGGGTCTTGCATACCTCGCAACAATGGCCGGCATAACTTCTATTCAAGCGGGCGCATTGCTGATAGAGTAATAGTGTTATCAATATTTGCGCGCAACTGTACTAGTCGCTTAACTGGCCAAGTCATAGCAATTTGTGACAAAAATATATCGTAGATCAAGCACTGGAGCTGCTTTCCGCAAAAAAACAAGGACAGGATGAACAGGATTGACAGGATGGCTTTTCTATCCTGTTCATCCTGTAAATCCTCTCTCAAACGTTTGTTTGTTCCGGCTTGTCCGGCTTAGGTTTAACCAATGACGGGATTTCCCGTTGGTTGCAAAACAGCTTGCGAGAACGTTACATGAATCATTCGACATCAACTATTCCAAATCCGCAACGTAGCGCTATCGAATTGAAGTTGAACCAGGTATTGGTGGTGGACGATGTGGAGCTTAACCGGGAAGTTTTCATCATGCACCTGGGAAACGCCGTCCGCAACGTCGATCAGGCCGCCGACGGATGGGAGGCGCTGGCGCTGTTTAAAGAGCGTGCCTACGATGCGGTCTTGCTGGACATTGAAATGCCCGAACTGGACGGCTACGAAACCCTGAAAGCAATGCGCGCCTGGGAGCGGGAGCAACACTTGCCCGCAACCCCGGTGGTGGCGATCACCTCCAGCGACTTTCCCGAGGATGAACGGCGCGTGATGGCAGCCGGCGCCACCGCTTACCTGAAAAAACCGCTAAAACAGCAAGCGTTGATGGCGGCACTGCAACTAAACCGCGCCGCCGAACCGGGCGCACATCCGATGGCCAGCCTGTTGCCGAGATTTTTTGTCGCGGCCCACGCTACGCTGGATGAACTGACAGGTTTGCAAGACCTGGAATCCATTTCGAAAATATTGCATCAACTACGCGGCATGATCGCCCTTTACGGATTCACCGATTTCGCGGAATGGTTGAGAGAGATCAATATAGCAACCAAGCGCGGGGAAATGCTGGAGCCGGCGCTGTTGGAGCAATTGCGCAAAGCGTTGCGAGACCTGGAAACGGCCACGCAGGCACAATCCTGAACATGGCGATTTTTTCCGTTTGCCGTGAGCGCGCAAAGTATATTTCCGCCTGAAATTTTTTCTGAATCTCAGGCGTGACGGCTATGCTCGGCTTCCCACCCTCTGCAGGCGAGGCCGACCACTCTTGGAATGGGGCGGCTGCCGGTACGGTAGTGGGCGATCATGCGCCGGGTCATGCCCAAGGTTTCGGCGGCTGTGGTCAGGGATAGGCCGTTGCGTTGCATCCAGCGGTCGAACTCGCCGGATGTCGGCAGCCCGGCTTGTTCCCGGCACAGTTCATATAGCCGGTCCGCGCCTTGATCGAGGCCGCCCGGCCAATTCAGGCCGTGCCCCCATTCGTCTCGCGTCATGCGGGCGAAAAACTCCGGATCGCGCAAGGCATCGAAGGGCGGCGCCGTATGCGCGGATAGATCGGCGCGCAGCGTTTCGCCCGTGTTCCAGTCTATCTCCACGGTCAGCGCACCGGCGATGCGGGCGGCCAGGATGTTCGGCGGGGTTTTCATGGGTTCAGTCTCCGGTATTCGTCAAGGTATTTCCGTTTGTTTGTTTCGATATCGGCTAACGCGGGTATAAGGCGCTTCGCCGGTGTTACGTAACCCGAGAGCGCCGCACGCGTTTCAATAGCTACGGAAACCCGACTTCCATCCTTGAATAGCCCATGCACATGGGGAACGCCGTGTTCGTTGCCGTTAATACGGATGCGCCAGTCGCTGATGGGTTCGTAATTCGTCATGAATTAAATCGTAGTGCAATGGTTACACTGTGTCAAGCTTCCCCGTGCATGGTTCGACAGGGCTTTACCACGAACGGGGAAGTTAGAAACTGTCCATTAATTATTTCCCTATTTATTATTCGGCCTGATGGTATAAGTCAAGTCGGGGCAAAGCCGTCGGCGGCGCAGGCTTAGGGTGGTCATTTCCTGGTCGGCCACCTTGATG
>JBAYVP010000385.1:0-4950 GCA_041674485.1 Sulfuricellaceae bacterium | reverse complement strand
TTGCCAAGATGTGTAACATGCGGACTCTAAACAACTTTATCATGAATTTCACGTTCACCCGTTTGGTAAGAGCGCTACGAGCTGGATTGCACGGTTTTCCGGGCGCATGGCGGCGTTGCAACTCCTTGCAATGGAACAACCATTGCGCGTCGTTGCGCCTTGCCCTGCGCCCGGAAAACCGCACACTCCAGCCCGTTCAACTGAGCTTTCTAGGATAATCCGTTGCGCGGCGGCTCCCGTTTCCGTTCGGCCATTGATCCCGGCGTGTTCTACGGCGCAGAGTCGGTGCGCACTGCCGGTGCCGAACTGGGTTACTGGCGCTGGAAATTTCTGCAGGATGCACCCGGCCTGGAAAAACTTGAACCCGTCGCACACACTGCTTTTCGCGCCGCTGTCAGCACACGGGTCGCCGATCTTCGGAAGCCGCCCCTAGCCGCGAATGCCGAAGCATGGTTGCACCCGACCGACTATAGCGCCACTCAGGACTTTGCCCGAGCGGCGCGTAAGGCGAACATCGGCGGCATTGTTTATCGATCCGTCCGCGACCCGCATCCGGCATGGTGTATGGCGCTACTGACGCCACAAGCTTTCTCGAAGTCCAAGCCGCACCCTGCGATGGAAACCTGGTGGCTTGCGGTGCATCGGCACGAAGTCATCTGGCGACGGGATAACGAGTCCATGACATTTTCCGTCGCTGCATGGTTGGGTTAGAAATATGCCTTGCGCGGGGGAATTGTCACAACACCTTCACCACCAGCCTGATGGCGCTGTCCAGTTCGCTGATGGTGCTGGTGAAGCCGAGACGGGCAACCAGTTTCAGCATGTTGTGGTTGTTGCCGAGCACTTCGCCTTCCATGATTTTCAGCCCCTTGCCGCGCGCGGCTTCCATCAGGCCGGCCATGAGTTTGTGGCCGATGCCCTTGTGGTTCCAGTCGTCGGCCACCACCAGCGCGAATTCACAGGATTCCCCATCCGGGTTGGTGGCGTAGCGGGAAACGCCGACTTCGATTTCCTTGCCGTCTATTTCGGTTACGGCGATTAGCGCCATTTCCCGGTCGTAGTCGATCTGGGTGAAGCGCACCAACTGGGTTTGCGACAGCTCGTGGATGGTGTCCATGAAACGGAAATATTTGGTTTCGTCGGACAGCTTGCGCACGAATTCCTGTTCGATTCCGGCATCCTCCGGGCGTATTGGGCGCAGGGTGATGTTGGTGCCGTCCGGCAGTTGCCACGCGCTGACCAAGTGCGCCGGGTAGGGATATATCGCCATGTGGGCATAACGGTCGGTGGACAGCGGACGAAAGTCCACCATCACGCGCGCATCGGCGGCCAGCACGCCATGCTCGTCCACGATCAGCGGGTTGATGTCCATTTCGCGCAGCCACGGCAGTTCGCACACCATTTCCGAGACGCGCAGCAGCACGCTTTCCAACGCCGCCATGGCGATCGGCGGCATATTGCGGAATGCGCCGAGCAGCTTGGAAATTTTGGTGCCCTTGATCAGGTCGGCTACCAGGAAACGGTTGATGGGCGGCAGCGCCACGGCGCGGTCGCCGAGCACTTCGACGGTGACGCCGCCTGCGCCGAAGCTGATTACCGGGCCGAACACCGGATCGGTGGTGACGCCCAGCATCAGTTCGCGCCCGTTCGGCTTGACCACCATGGGCTGGATGGAGATGCCGTCGATGCGGGCGCCGGGGCGGTTGCGCTTGACATCGTTGATGATCTCGTTGTAAGCGGCGCGCACCGCCTGGGCGTTCACCAGGTTGAGGCGCACGCCGCCGGCGTCGGATTTATGCGTGATGTCCGGCGAATTGATCTTCATCGCCACCGGGAAGCCCAGTTGCTGGGCGAGCAGCAGCGCTTCGGCGGGCGAGCGCGCCACCACGGTGCAGGCGACCGGGATGCGGAAAGCCGCCAGCAGCGATTTCGATTCCATTTCCGAGAGCACTTTGCGGCGCTCCGCCAGCACGGTTTCGATCAGCATCCGCGCGCCTTCCACATCCGGTTCATCGAGGTGGAACAGCGGCCCCGGCGTTTGCATCAGCAGGCGCTGATTGCGCGCATAATTGGAAATGTAATAGAACGATTCCACCGCCGATTCCGGGGTGCGGAAGGTGGGAATCCGCGCCTGGGAGAACAGGGTGCGGCTGGCGCCGATTTGCACATCGCCCATCCAGCAGGTGAGCAGCGGTTTGCTGAACTGGTCGGCCAGTTCGATCATGACCTGCGCCACTTCCAGCGGGCGCGTCATCGCCTGCGGCGTGAGGATCACCACTACGCCATCGACGTTCGCGTCGCGCAGGCAGGCATGCACCGCCGTGCGGTAGCGCTCGGCGGTGGCATCCCCAATGATGTCCACCGGGTTGCCGTGCGACCAGGTCGGCGGCATGTGCTGGTTGAGTTCGTTGATAGTGTCCGGCGAGAGGTCGGCGAGGGTGATGTTAAGATCCACCGCGTGGTCGGTCGCCATCACGCCCGGGCCGCCGCCGTTGGTGATGATCGCCAGCCGGTTGCCGCACGAGCGGTAGCGCGAGGTGAGCGCCTTGGCGGCGGAAAACATCTGGCCTATGCTCATCACCCGCACCACGCCGGCACGGCGCAGCGCCGCGTCGAACACATCATCCTGGCCGACCAGCGCGCCGGTGTGCGACATCACCGCTTTCGAGCCGGCGGCGTGACGTCCCACCTTGATTACAAACACCGGCTTGACCCGCGCCGCGGCGCGCAACGCGCTGAGGAAGCCGCGCGCCTTGTGGATGCCCTCGACATAAAGCAGAATGCTCTGGGTCTGGATGTCGGAGGTGAGATAATCGAGGATTTCACCGAAATCCACATCTACTGATGTGCCCATCGACACCACGCTGGAAAAGCCCACATCGTTGGCCGGCGCCCAATCGAGAATAGCGGTGCATAGCGCGCCGGATTGCGACACCAGCGCAAGATTGCCGACCTTGGCGCTGCCCCGGTTGAAAGTGGCGTTAAGCCCGATGCCGGGGCGCATGATGCCTAGACAGTTGGGGCCGATCACGCGCAGATTGTGGCGCTTGGCGTTGGCCAGCACGGCTTGCTCCAGCGCGGCGCCATGGCTGCCGGTTTCGCTGAAGCCGGCGGACAGGATGATGGCGGCCAGCACGCCATGCTTGCCGCAGGACTCAATGATGTCCGGCACGGCTTCCGCCTTGGTGGCGATCACCGCCAGCTCCACCGGCTGGCCGATTTCTTCGAGCGACGCATAAGTGCGTTGACCGAGAATTTCGCCATGCTTCGGGTTGACCGCATAAAGCGCGCCCTGATAGCCGCCCTCCAGCATATTCTTGAAAACCACATTGCCGACCGAATCGGGCCGCTCGCTGGCGCCGATGACGGCCACCGATTGAGGGGAAAAGAGCTTGCTGAGGTAATGTTGTGCCATGGCTTTTTTAAGAGGCTAGGGGCTAGAGGCTAGAGGCTGGGACACCGTGGTCTATCAGCCCTTAGTCTCCAGTTCCAACCTCAGTTTTCCTCGCGGTAATTGAATAAGGTTAATATAGCACTACAATGTGACATACCGGTAACGATCTAAGACACGGTAAATTTGTTCTCGGAAAATGGGTAGGGTGGATAAGCGTAGCGCATCCACCTTTTTGCGCCGGCTCGGTGGATGCGCTACGCTTATCCACCCTACGATTTGCCCGAGATTCATGCATCATTGATTTTAAATGAAAATACCCGAGAACAAATTTACCCTGCTATCTAAGAAGGAGCGGGTTTACTAGCCTCTAGCCTCTAGTCCCTAGCCTCTAAAATAATAGGAGCACCATGCATACCGTCTATATTTCCCATCCCGCTTGCCTCAAGCACGACATGGGCAACATGCACCCGGAATCCCCGGCGCGCTTGTTGGCGATTGAAGATCAACTGATCGCCGCTGGGTTGATGCCTTTTCTCAACCGTCAGGATGCCCCGCGCGCGACCGATGAGCAGCTTGGCCGCGTCCATCCCGCAGATTACATTGCGTGGATCAAGAATCAGTCGCCGGTGGCCGGCATGGCCTACCTGGATGGAGACACCGCAATGAATCCGCATACGCTGGAAGCAGCTTACCGCGCAGCCGGCGCGGTGGTGCGGGCGGTCGATCTGGTGATGGAGGGCGTGGCTGAAAATGCCTTTTGCGCGATTCGCCCGCCCGGCCATCATGCCGAGTCAGCGCGCGCGATGGGCTTCTGCATTTTTAACAATGTCGCAGTGGGCGTGATGCACGCGGTTCGCCAGTATGGCCTGCAACGGGTGGCGATTGCCGATTTCGACGTGCATCACGGCAACGGCAGCGAACAGATTTTTCACGAAGACCCGCGCGTGATGCTGTGTTCGACCTTTCAACATCCCTATTATCCGGGATGCGGCGCCCATAGCGGCAACGACCACATCATCAACGTGCCCCTGCCGGCGGGAACCGACGGTGCGGCGTTCCGCGCGGCAGTGGAAAAACGCTGGCTGCCCGCGCTGGAACGCTTTCAGCCGGAAATGCTGTTCATTTCGGCGGGCTTCGACGCCCACTGGGAAGACGACATGGCGCAATTCAAGCTGAAGGAAGCCGATTACACCTGGGTGACCGCCGAGCTGAAAAAAATCGCGGCAAAATACGCGCAGAAGCGTATCGTATCCGTCCTGGAAGGCGGCTATGCATTACATGCGCTGGGGCGTAGCGTACTGGCGCATGTCAAAACATTGAACGAATCATGAACCTAGAAACCTCCGTTGACCGCTTGCTAAGATGCGTAACATAGTAGTTATAAAAAGCTTTATCATATATTTCGCGTTCACCTGTTTCTTGAGAGCGCGACTGGCTGGATTGCACGGTTTTCCGGGCGCATGGCGGCGTTGCAACTACAAGAGAAGAGAATGGAACAACCATTCTTCGTCGTTGCGCCTCTTGTGCCCAGGCCGTAAGGCCGTCGGGTATGCCCT
>JBAYVP010000384.1:0-4960 GCA_041674485.1 Sulfuricellaceae bacterium | reverse complement strand
TTATCCATCGTCTCGCGGGCGCGGCTTCCGCGTTGCAAATTGCTTGTGTGGTAATGCCACACGGCGCAATTTGCGCAGCAATCGCATCCCGCGAGACGCGGCTAAATCCGCAAATTGTGGCCGTGCAAAGTATATAATGGGGAGAGACTGGCTAGGCAGCAGCATTGAATTTGTTCAGTGCTCTTCGAAAACGGCAGCCAGAGTGGGAGCGTCCAGCAGGCGTTCAGCCCAGAATTCAAGTTGCTCGGTAGTGGCATTCCCGAGGCGCACATGGATTTCGTCCGGGAGCGTACCGAAACGCTTGGCAAGCAAGCGTTCGAGCAGGGCTGTTTCGCCTTGTTGCATGCCTTGTTGCATGCCTTGTTGCATGCCTTGTTGCATGCCTTGTTGCATGCCTTGTCGTATACCTTGTTGCATGCCTTGAAGCTTCCATTGCTCCGTCCATTCTATAACGCTTTCGGCTAGCATGGTCTTGATCTCCAATAAGTCGCCCAGTTCGGGCAGGGTAATTCCGGGAAAGCGTCCCGGCAAGAGCACGCGCTTGATCCATACGGTAAAGGCACGGCGGATTCCGGCCTGTTCGGGTGCGGCAAGCCAATCAATCAACGCGGTCAGCGCTTCATTCAGTTTTTCCGGCCCACGGCTCTTTTCCAGCCGGAAAAGCGCCGCAGCAAGGTTTTGCAACGCCCAGGGGCCACTTTCGTCAATAGCGCCTTCATCCAGCAAAAGATACTTCATTTGCGGCGTGTAGTCACGCAGCCGGCCCGGCGGCAGCGCTATGAGTTGCGCTATATCGGTTGCGGCGCGCCAGCGCGGTTTGCCATTGTAGAGAACGATGGGCAGCACGGGCGGGAGTTTTTCTTCTTCCAACAGCCCGCCTTGCTTGATGATGTCCTGATAGAGTAGCCCAAGGTAGGTGAGCATGCGCACAGCCATGAAGGCATCCACCGTGGACTGGAATTCGAGCAGGATGTACAGATACAGCCAGCGCCCCTTGAAGCGCACGCGCCAGACGATGTCGTCCTCCCTGTCCCGCAGGTCGTCGGCGACATAGCTGCCGCTGACTTTTTCCAGGGAGTTGAAGTCGATTTCGTCCAGCCAAGGTTCATGCACAAAACCCGCGAGCAGGTCTCGCACCATTTCGCGGTGCGAGAAAAGAAGCTTATAGCTATTATCGTGCTGAGTCATGATTCGGTAGGGAGAACGCTTACAGCCACGTTGCCGGGACTTGCCGGCGCGTGGTCACAAAGATGCGCCGCGACAATCCAGACCGGATTCAGTGCAACCAGCCGGTGCATGTCGAGCAGCGGCTGGCTGCGGGCTGCGGAAAGTTGCGTCACCTCCCATGCGACGCCCATTTTCTCAAGGGCGGCTGTCGCGTCGGCGAGGTTTTCCAGGGTCGCAAAATTCATTACCAAGCGTCCGCCGGGTTTGAGGCGGGCGAGACTTAAGTTAATCAGGTCGGCCAGTTTGCCGTCGGAGCCGCCGATGAAGACCGCGTCCGGGTCGGGCCAGGCGTCCAGGCCGGCGGGGGCGCGGCTCTCAACCAGGGTGTAGTTGGTGGCGCGCAGGCGGCGGGCGTTTTCGCGGGCGTTGGCGGCGTCGGCGGTATTTTTTTCCATTGCGAAAACATGGCCGCGATGGGCGATCCGCGCCGCTTCCAGTCCCACCGATCCGGCGCCGGCGCCGATGTCCCAGACGATGCTGTCCGCGCGCAAGCCGAGCTTGGCGAGCGCCAGCGCGCGCACTTCCAGCTTGGTAATCAAGCCCTTGTCCGGTTGGCGTTGGATATAGTCGTTATCTTCCAGGCCGAGCAGGGGGGGGGGCAAGCACTCGCCGCACCGCTCGATCAAGACGATGTTGGGATCGGGAAAGCAGCGGTTTGCGGCCTCAATCAGGGGCAGATCGTGGAACAGCGCTTCGTCGGGAAGTTGCAGGCGCGCCGCCACCGAAATGCGCAAACTGTCGCCGTATCCCGCCACAACCAGCGCGCGCGCAATGCGATCCGGCCCGTTGCACGGGCTGGTGAAGACCGCAATCCGCTCAAATTCCGCCACCGCGCGCACCAGCGGGTAAAGCACATGGTCCGGTGTGGCGCCCGCGCACCACTCGCCGGCGTTCGCACCATGCACCGACACGATCTTGATATCCTGCCAGGGACGCTTGAGCCGGGCGCAAGCGACCTGGATCGTGGACAGGGCGGGCAACACCCGCACGGCGGCAGCGCCGAGCTTGGCGATCAACAGGCTGCCGATGCCGTGACACAGCGGGTCGCCGGTCGCCAATATCGCCACGTCAAGGCCATCGGCATGCGCTTGCCGCACCCACTCCGGCGCCTGCGGGAGCAGGCCGTCCATCGCGCGTAACGCCACATTGGGCGGCAGATGGGGCGCTACATGGTCCAACATGCGGCGTACGCCGATAACCAGCCCGGCGGCGGCGAGTCCGGCGCGCGCCGCATCCGTGAGACCGTACCAGCCATCGTCAAGTATACCTATGCATAGGACAGAAAAAACCTCCTCATAGTCTGTCTTCTGTCTTCTGTCTTCTGTCATCTGCTGTCTTCCACGGTAACAATGGGACGCCCCTCAAAATCGCAAGCCAGCACGGTGAGCCGATATTCGCCCGGATAGCGTGCGCGCAAGCCTCGCATCGCGCGTAGCGCCAGTTCGCGGTGGAAGTTTTCGGACAATCCCAATTCGTTCAAACGCTCGGCGGCGAAGCGCGCGGTTGCCGCCGCACGTATCTCGTTCACCAGTTCGGGGGGGGCGCCCGCCGTTGCTGCGGCTTCGGCGACCAAGCCGCGATCGACTTCCTCGCGCCAGGCATGGGTGACGGGCAGCCCCTGGCCGATCTTGGCGAGCTTGCCCACCATCGCGCCGACAATAATGTGTCGCATATGCCGCCCGGTCGCGCTTTGGAAGGCCGCCTTGACGAAATCGCCCATCTGCACGAAACAGGCCGGCGCAAGTTCCGCAAATTCCCGCATTGCGCATTTTTCGGTGCGCCCGCCGGTGGTGAAAACCACCGTGGTCTGCCCCTGATTTGCCGCGACCTCCACCGCCTGCACCACGCTTGCGCGAAACGCTGCGGTGGAATAGGGGCGCACGATACCGGTAGTGCCGAGTATCGAAATGCCGCCGAGGATGCCCAGGCGGGCGTTGAGGGTCTTCTTCGCCATTTCCTCGCCGCCCGGCACGGAAAGCGTCACTTCCAGCCCATCTCCGGCCTGGAACACCGGGCCAGCGACGGCGCGCACGTTTTCCACAATATTCTTGCGCGGCGCCGGGTTGATCGCCGGGCCGCCCACCTCCAGGCCAAGGCCGGGTTTGGTGACCACGCCAACGCCGACGCCGCCTTTAAGCACGATCTCGCCGTCCGCATTAGGCAGCCGCCGCACATCTGCGGTCAGGTGCGCGCCACCAGTCGCGTCCGGGTCGTCCCCGGCATCCTTGATGCTCACCGCGCGCGCGACTGCGCCGTCGCACCAGCCATCGCTAATCGTGAAGGCCGCCTGCCGCCCGTTGGGCAACGTGCATACCACACTCGCAGGCACGACGCCCTCGACCAACCCCAGCGTGGCCGCCATAGCCGCCGCCGCCGAGTTGGCGCCGGTGGTAAAACCGGTGCGGCTGCCCCGCTCGTGTTTGCGGTCGCCCTTGCGTACTTTGGGGGAGAAAATTTGATCTGGCGGCATTGATGCTATGTCAAGCTGCTTCGCGCTGGCGCGTTTCCGCCAGTGACAGCAACGCGTGCAGCGTAGCAACCACCAGCGTGGAACCGCCCTTGCGGCCATGGGCGACAATCCACGGCACTTCATCGAGTTGCGCCAGCAGTTCCTTGGATTCAGCCGCCGAGACGAAGCCGACCGGCATACCGATCACCAGCGCCGGACGCACGCCTTCCTCGCGGATCAGGCGCACCGTTTCGATCAGCGCGGTAGGTGCGTTGCCGATGCCGACTATCGCCCCATCCAGCAGCCCCAGGCTGTGCGCCTTGCGCATGGACTGTATCGCGCGGGTGGCGCCATTCCGTTTCGCGTCGGCGATTACGTCGGCATCCGAAATGAACTGATGGACGCTCAGACCGAAGTGTTTCAAGCGCACTGCGGACAATCCGACGCAAATCATCTCCACATCCGCCACGATTGTGCCGCCGCGCAGCACCGCGTCCAGCCCGGCGGCCATCGCGTCCGGGTGAAAAGCGGCCAAGCCATTGAATTCGAAATCGGCGGTGGCGTGGATCATGCGGCGCACCAGCGGCCATTGCTCAGTGGTGTAAGCATGGCGGCTTACTTCGCGATCGATGATCGCGAAGGAATCGTGCTCAATGGCGACACCCGCCGCAGTGAGTTGTTCGGTGACAATATTGCTGCTCATCTCAATTCCTTATTTAGTTGAAGCTAAGTGATAAAATTGGGGATTTCCCGTCATGGTTTAACACCCAGCAACAAACACCGCCATCATTTTTATTATCCTAAGCCGGACAATTGCCGGAACCCAACAGGGGGTAGGGTGGATAAGCGAAGCGCATCCACCGAACGGTGTCTCGGAATGTTCAGGTGGATGCGCTTCGCTTATCCACCCTACCCAAGAGCCGCGCCAGTGCTTGATCTACGACTCATTTCTTCGCACTTCGCACTTCGCAAACAATGTAAAGACTTGGCTGATAAGTTACTAGGATTATGGGTTAACGATAAAACTGTTAACCTGGCCTATTCGCTATCCATCTCCTCCCGGTTCAGGCCGGTAACCTGCATGATTATTTCCACTGCAACACCAAGCTGCTTCATCTTCCGGGCATTTTTCAGGCGCTCTTCCACTTTTCCTTTCTCTATGCCTTTCTCATACCCTTCCTGAATTTTGTACCGATCCGAGGTCTCTTCCATCCGCCAATATTCATATATATCAAGCTCATCCTTTGTCCATGAAAAAATGGAAGCCTGCGTGTAAGCATTGTT
>JBAYVP010000383.1:0-4988 GCA_041674485.1 Sulfuricellaceae bacterium | reverse complement strand
GATTGCACGGTTTTCCGGGCGCATGGCGGCGTTGCAACTACAAGAGAAGGCAATGGAATGACCATTGCGCGTCGTTGCGCCTTGCCCTGCACCCGGAAAACCGTACACTCCAGCCCGTTCAACGGAGGTTTCTAGGATAATCCAGTTAGGCGGCGCGGGCAAGTGTCACGAGCAAATGGTTCTATGCGTTCTTACGCAGGCGGCCACAATTTGCGTCTTGCAACGCATCCCGCGAGACGCGGCTAAATCCGCAAATTGTGGCTGCGCAAGGTATAGTATTTCCTGCCGGGGAGCGCATACTCACCCAAGGCAAGGATAGCGCTGAACCGTGACGAATTGATGGCGGATGGGAAATTGCCGCCGGTGGCGGAAATCCCTATAAAATAGCGCCGTTGTATCGGGTGGTTGGCGGATTAAATCAGGAGAAACACCATGTGTACAGTCTGTGGCTGCGGTCAAGGCGAAACAAAAATCGAGGGGCGCGCCCATATTCACGAGCATGTCCATGAACACGGCGGACAGGCGCATAGCCACCCTCATGAACACGGGCACGGCGATGAGCACGAACATAGCCACAGCCATGACGGCGATGTTCATTACGGTCATGGCGCGGCGCACGCCCATGCGCCGGGCGTGTCGCAAGGGCGCATGGTGCAGATCGAACAGGACATCCTCGCCAAGAACGACGCCTATGCCGCCGAGAACCGCAAATATTTCACCGAACACGGCATCTTCGCTCTAAACCTGGTTTCCAGCCCCGGTTCCGGCAAGACTACATTGCTCACTCGCACCATAGAGCACCTCAAGGGCAGGAGTATCCCCATTGCCGTGATCGAGGGCGACCAGCAAACGACGCGCGATGCCGACCGCATCCGCGCCACCGGCGTCGCTGCGCTCCAGATCAACACCGGCAAGGGCTGCCATCTCGACGCCCATATGATTGGACACGCCGCCGAGCGCCTGAGTCTTCCCGACGATAGCCTGCTGCTGATCGAAAACGTCGGCAATCTGGTGTGCCCGGCGGCCTTCGACTTGGGCGAAGCGCATATGGTGGCGATACTGTCCGTGACCGAGGGCGAGGATAAGCCGCTCAAGTACCCCGACATGTTCGTGGCCGCCGATGTGATGCTGCTCAACAAGATCGACCTGTTGCCCTATCTCTCTTTCAACGTGCCGCTGTGCCTGGAATATGCGCAGCGCATCAACCCGAACATCAAGGTGATCCTCATTTCCGCCGCCAGCGGCGAAGGCATGGACGAGTGGCAGGAATGGCTGGAACAGGGGCTGGCCGTAGCGCAGCAACGCAAGGCCGCCGCCGTGGAAACGCTGCACCGCCGTATCGCCGATCTGGAGGCTGAGTTGGCGATGTTGAAGGGGCGGTAAGATGGGTGAGGAGTGAAGAGTGAAGAGTGAGGAGGATGGTTTTAGTGTATGGGGAAACAAACAAATAACGCCCAATCAGCAGGACGTATTCACTGCCGACTACGCATCACCTATTGCCTCTTCCTCATCACTCCTCACCCATCCCTCCTCACCCATTACCCATTACCCATCCCTCATCACCCAAGCCATCCGCGTTCGCGGCATCGTCCAGGGCGTCGGTTTTCGCCCGTTTGTCCATCGGCTGGCGCGGGAGCTCGGGCTGGATGGCTGGGTGCGCAATGACGGCGAAGGTGTGGAGATCGCGGTGCGCGGCGAAAAGAACGCCATCGCTACGCTGCTGTCTCGGTTGAAAACCGACGCGCCGCCGCTAGCGCAAGTGGACCAGATTGCGGTGAGCGAAGCGCCCGCCACGCTGGTGGAAAACACGGGCTTTGCCATCAGGGAAAGCCATGGCGGCCACGCCCGCACCGGCGTCAGCCCGGACGCCGCCATCTGCCGCGAGTGCATCGAAGAACTGCTTGATCCTGCCGACCGGCGCTACCGCTACCCGTTCATCAACTGCACCCATTGCGGTCCGCGCTATACCATTGCCGCCCGCTTGCCTTACGACCGCCCCAACACCAGCATGGCGGGTTTCGTGCTGTGTTCTGCCTGCCGTAGCGAATATGACGACCCGTTAAACCGGCGCTTCCACGCCCAGCCCAATGCCTGCCCGGTATGCGGGCCGCAACTGGCGTTGCTCGACGGTTCGGGAAACCCCATCAAGACGGAAGATGTCGTGGCCGAAGCGCTTGCCCGCCTGAAACGCGGCGAAATCCTGGCCGTCAAGGGATTGGGCGGCTTCCACCTGATGTGCGATGCGCGCAACGCTGCCGCGCTGACCGCGCTACGTCGGCGCAAGCAGCGCGAGGCCAAGCCTTTCGCGTTGATGGCGGCGAACCCCGCCTCGCTTGCGGGGTTCGCCGCCTGGGATGCGGCGGAAGCCGCCCTGCTGGCGACCTTTGAGCGCCCCATCGTGCTGCTGCGAAAAACCGCTACGTGCGACGCCTGCTTGCCTCTCGTCGCCCCCGGCGTCGCATGGCTGGGAGCGCTATTGCCCTACGCACCGCTGCATTACCTGCTGTTCCACGAAGACGCCGGACGTCCGGCAGGCAGCGGATGGCTGGAAGAAGTGCAAACATTGCTGCTGGTCGCCACCTCCGCCAACCCCGGCGGCGAACCGCTGGTCACCGGCAACGATGAGGCCTATGCACGTCTGGCCGGCATCGCCGACGCCTATCTGGTGCATGACCGCGAAATATTGGTGGGGTGCGACGATAGTGTGGTGCGATCAAACGGGGAATGGGTAATGGGTGATGAGGAATGGGGAAAACCCATCGCCCAGCGCCCATTGCCCATTCCCCATGTCTTCATCCGCCGCGCCCGCGGTTACACCCCACGCGCCATCAGGCTGGCGCAGGCGGGACCGGCGGTGCTGGCTTGCGGCGGCTGGTACAAGAACACCGTTTGCCTGACGCGTGACGACTTGGCTTTCGTCTCCCAGCACATCGGCGACCTCGACAACGCTGCCACTTGTCGTGCGATGGAAGATGCGGTTTTCCATTTGATGGATGTGCTGGAAATCTCGCCGCAAATCGTCGCGCACGACCTGCACCCGGATTTCCACAGCAGCCGTTTCGCCGCAGCATTCGCTCTGGAGCGCGACTTACCGGCGGTGGCGGTGCAGCACCACCATGCCCATCTTGCGGCGGTGCTGGCCGAGCATCGCGTCACCCATCCCGTGCTCGGCTTGGCGCTGGACGGGGTTGGATTGGGCAGCGACGGCAACGCCTGGGGAGGCGAACTGCTGCGCCTGGAAGGCGACGGGTTCAAGCGTCTCGGCCATTTGCGCGAGTTGCGCCTCCCCGGCTTTGATCGCGCCGCGCGTGAACCGTGGCGCATGGCAGCCAGCGTGCTTTTTGATCTGGGACGTGGTGCGGAAATAGAAAAACGCTACGCCGCCTTTCCCGCCGTCGGCACGGTGATGCAAATGCTGGAACGCGACTTCAACGCCCCGCCGACTTCAAGCTGCGGGCGGCTGTTCGACGCCGCAGCGGGCTTGCTCGGCGTGATGCCGACAATGGCTTTCGAAGGACAAGCGGCAATGCGGCTGGAAAGCCTCGCCACGCAGCACGGAGATATTGAGCCGCTGGCGGACGGCTATGTCCTGGAAGCGGGCGGGACACTGAGTTTCCTGCCGCTGTTGGCGGTGCTGGCAGAAATGAAAGATTGCAGCCGGGGCGCCGCGCTGTTCCACGCCACCCTGGCCGAAGGGCTGGCGCAATGGGTCGTGCGGGAAGCCCGGATTTCGGATGCCGTCGTGCTGGGCGGCGGCTGTTTCCTCAACGCCATCCTGAGCAAGAAGCTAGGCAACAGGCTGCGCGAACAGGGACTAACGGTGCTGGAAGCCCGCCAAGCGCCGCCTAACGACGGCGGCATCAGTCTGGGGCAGGCGTGGGTGGCGCGGCAAAAAAGCTAATGCTTGTCGTCATCCAATCTCACGACCTTTATGCACGGCTTGGTACAATACGCTATCGCAGTATTGCCCCCGACATTTTGCGTCACCCCATTCCCCGCCGCTTTGCGCTACAATCCGCCCATGGCGCATGACCACGACACCGGCTACAAACTGCTGTTTTCGCACCCGGAAATGGTGCGCGACCTGCTGGTCGGCTATGTGTCCGGGGGAGTGGATAAATGAGGCGGACTTCTCCACGCTGGAGCGTATCAATGCGAGCTACGTAGCCACGACGCTCAAGCAGCGGCACGACGATGTGGTCTGGCGCGTCAGATTGAAAGAACGTTGGCTATGGATATATTTGGTGCTGGAATTCCAGAGCGAACCCGATCCCTGGATGGCGTTGCGTATGTTGGTGTATGTCGGGCTGCTCGCGCAGGACTTGGTCAAGCGGGGCGAATTGGCGCAAGGTCGGCTCCCGCCCATCCTGCCGCTGGTGCTCTACAACGGCTTGCCGGAATGGAACGCGGTGCGGGACGTGAACGACCTGTTCGCCCCTTCGCCGCGCGGCCTGGAAGCCTACCGCCCGAGAATGCTTTACCACCTCACCGACGAAGCGCGCCTGAAACTGCACCCGGCGGAATCGGTGCGCAACGCAACCGAAGCGCTGTTCCGACTGGAACAGGGCCGCACCCCGGACGATTTACGACGGGTGATCCAGGCGCTGGGGCGCATGCTACAAGACCCGGAACTGGTGGAACTGCGACGCAGCTTCACGGTCTGGCTCAAAAGCCTGCTGCGCCGCAAGACCCCGGCCAGCGCAAGCGAAATAGAACGAATCAACGATTTGATGGAGGCGGATAGCATGTTGGCGGAACGGATGGAAAGTTGGTTTGAAGAAGCCACGCGCAAAGGCGTGTTGCAGGGAATGCAACAAGGGATGCAGCAGGGGATGCAGCAAGGGATGCAGCAGGGCGAAGGACTACTGTTGCAACGCCAATTGACCCGCCGCTTTGGCGTCTTGCCAAGTAACATTGTGGCTCGTCTGGCTGGGGCGAGCTTGGCGCAACTGGAAACCTGGGGGGTTCAGGTGCTGGATGCGAAATCG
>JBAYVP010000382.1:0-5036 GCA_041674485.1 Sulfuricellaceae bacterium | reverse complement strand
CTTTATGGGTTGCCGCCATGAGTCAAGCAGCGTCGAGTCGCGTCGCGCTAAGTTTTCCTGGGATTCATGAATGTCTTCCATCATTGATTTTCATCATGAATTTCTGAGAACAAATTTACCCTGAAAAGCGTGCGCCCACGCTATACAACTTTCTTTTTCCGCGGCTTTTTCATTTTTTTATTCTCCAGCACGGTTTTTTCGCACCATTCGCGCCATATCCGGCGCATGGCCGCCTCCAGGTCATGGGTCACCAGTTCGCCGTCCATCAGCGGGGAGGCTTGCATGGCAGGTCTCAACTTACGCCGTATTTCGGCTAGGCGCGGCACATCGGCGGCAAAGCGTTTGGCGATGGCAACGTATTCGTCCGTGGTCTGTGCAATGAATTCCGTCAGCCCGACGCTGGTCAGCATGGAAGCTCCCATGCGATGTATCGGCTTGGGTCCGGCAAGCGTGAGCACCGGCGTTCCCATCCACAGCGCGTGCGCGGTGACGGTGCCGCCATTGTAGGGGAAAGGATCGAGCACGATATCGATTTCGTTGTGGAATTTGAAATATGGCTCGAAAGGCTTGCGTCCCATCACATGCAGCCGATCCAGCGGTACGCCACAGGCGGCGCAATTGCTGCGCACGATCTCGTTCAGCCTTTCGTCTTCGTCCTTGCCGCCGGTCGCAACGAACAGTTCGGCATCGGGTATTTCCTGCAGCAGGCGTCCCCACAGCTTGACTACGCCGGGGTTGATCTTGCCGAAGGCGTTCAGCGAGGCGAAGGTCAGGTGGCCTTTTTCCAGCGCCGGCGTCTCGGCCACCTCGACGTTCTCCGCGTCTTTGGGCGGTTTGTAACACCAGCCCGAAGTCAGCCGAAGCAATTTTTCCGAATGCAGGTGCTCGGTCATGCCTTCCGGGTCCATATTTGCATCGGTGATGCGATAATCGATGGCAGAAAGCCCCGTGGTGGTCGGCATGCCTATCCAGGTCATCTGGATAGGCGCCGGTTTACGGGCGAACAGGTAGAGCCGGTGAAACGCGGTGTGATTGGAAAGATCGATGAGGATGTCGATTTCATCCATGCGGATTATTTCCATTAGCGCGTCGTCCGACAAATCCACGGTCCAGCGCCAGTGGTCGGCCAACGGCATCATGCGTTGGGTAATGTGATCGCCCCCCTTCTGGTTGGCATAGCAGAATATCTCGAAATGCTTGTGATCGTGATGCTCCAGTATGGGTTCGGAAAAAAAAGCCACCGAGTGCTGGCGAAAATCCCCGGAAACATAACCGACGCGCAATCTACGCTCGGGATCGGGTTTGTTGGCATAGCGGAAGTCCGGCGCGGGCGCGCGCCATTTCACGAAGCGCTGATCCCACGATTTGTACGCTTCCGCCACCTGTTCCGGCGTCAGTTCCGGGTCGTAATTGCTGCAAAACAGCAGGCCGGACATGGCATCCGAATTTTGCGGCTCGTCGGCCAATATCTTGCGGAAAATGGCATTGGCGCCGGGAATGTCGCCGCGTTTGAGCTGCAAATCGGCGCGCGCCTGGCGCAGCCCATCTTCTTTGGGAGCGATTTTTTTCGCCTTGTCCAGCAAGGCTTCGGCTTCTTCGAATTCGTCCGATTCCTTGAGGAAGTGGTACAAATTGAGGTAAGGCTGCAACCACTTGGGATTGGCCTCGATGGCGCGGCGCAACAAGGCCTTGGCCTCGTCCATCTGCCCATTTTCCTTCTTCAGCCCGGCCAAGTGCGCCATGGCCTCGGCGTGCTTGGGGTCGGCCTCCAGGCAGCGCTCAAAACATTCTTCCGCCTTTTGGCGCAAGCGCTGTCCCGCATAGGCGACCCCAGCGAAGAACCACGCGGTAGCGCACTTTTTATCCAACGCGGTGGCGCGGTTCAGATAGAACAGCGATTCGCCCGGATTGCCCAGCCCCTGCACGGTGATCCCCAGATTTACGCAGGTGGTGAGATGATCGGGAAATAGCGAGAAAGCGTGCTTGAAAAATTGCAGCGCCAAGTGCGGCGACCCGCCTTCCTGCGCACGTATGCCCAGGCGGGCAATCTGGTCGGGGTCTTCCGGCAAGCTTGTTATCATATCGTTGACGGTCGTCAACGCACCCTGCCAATCGCCCAGATGAGCGCGGCAGACGGAAAAATCCACTTGCAACGGCAGATTGTCCGGATCGAGTTTCAGCGCCTTATTGAACCAACCGGCGGCCTCACGCATGTGGCCGGAATGCCGCATTACTTCGCCCATAAGTTGGCAGGATTCGACCAGATCGGGCGCCAACTCCAAGAGTTTTTCCGCCGCCGCCAATGCAACGCTATATTTTTTAAGGCGAAGCAGCGCCTGCAACTGGTTGATGCGCGCCGCCAAATCATCCGGCGCCAACACCAGCGCCCGGCCAACATAAATCAACGCCTGTCTGGCCTTATCGGCCGCCAAGCAGGCTGCGGCGCGCGCCACCAGGAAGCGCGGTTCTTCGGGGCGCAATTTCGCGGCAGCAGCGAAAGATTGCGCCGCCGCGCTAAAATGCCGCGCCACCATAGCGCAGGCGCCCTGATAAAAACAGGCATCGGCGTCCTGCGCATTCGCCGCGAGGCGGGCTCTCACCGCCGTCTTGGCCGCTGCCATATCGCGTGCGTTGATCAGCGCTTCGATGGATTCATCGTCGATTAGCGTTTGCTGGTCAGGCAATTTTGGGGAGTCAGCCACAATATTGTTCTCTTGATTTTACTTTTGGTTATAACCACCCCGACAGCGCTGTAGGTTGGAGTGAGCCTGTAGGATGTGCCGAGGAACGAGGCGCATCTGTCGCGTGTCACCGCCAAGAGATGCGCTTTCCTGTCGGAAGCCACATCCTACGACCCTTAGTCAGGGTCAGGCTCGGGTAGCGCATCCCGTAGCGCGGGATTGAGTTTCAGAGCCTTGTCGATACAGGCTTCCGCCTTTTTCGATCCCTGAACGCGCAACATCAATCCCAGGTTGAACCAGGCCTCGGCATAACTGTCCTTAAGCTTCACAGCTTTACGGAACCAGGCCTCGGCTTCCTTGACATCGCCCAATGCTTGATGGGAGAGCGCCAGATTGTTTGCGGCTTCCGGCGATTGCGGCATATGCTCGACAGCCGCCTTGAAAGCGGTCAGCGCCTGGGGGTATTGCTCGTTATGCAGCGCCAGCACCCCCAATTCATAATGTGCCTGGCCGAACTTTGGATCCAGTACGCTGGCCTGGCGAAAATAGCGGCGTGCATCCCCCAGCGCGCCTTGCTGCAAGCTGACTAAGCCGATGAAATAATAATTCGCCGCATTATCCGGCTGGTAGGTCATCGCATCCTGGAATTGCGCCAGCGCTTCTTCCAGGCGCCCCATGGCAAGCAGCACCCGTCCTCGTCCCTGCGCCAGGTCGGGCAACAGGTCAGGAGCGTTCTTCACCTGATCCCAGCAAGACAACGCCGCCTCGCTTTGCCCCTGCGCGGCCGAAGCCAGGCCGCGCAAATACCAGGCGTGGGCATGCTCCGCCATGGCTGCGGTCAGGCTCTCGCACAGCCGTTGCGCCTCCTGATAACGCCCCTCGCCGAAAGCCTGCCAGGCCAGCCCGATCATCTGTTCAGCGCCCATGTCGCTCGGCGCGTTTTTATTTACTTTCGATTTTGCCACAGGCACTACCCCCGCTTAAATGAATGACAAAAACAGTTTTGAATGTCATCGCAGATTAGCACGAATCGCCAAAAAAAAGCCACCGCGAGGTGGCTTTTTTACAGGCGGGACGCGATCGTCTACCACAGGCGCATCATGCCGCCCTTGCCGCCAATGACGTTGCCGGCAGAGTTGCTTGCGGTGCGATTGGTGTAGGCGGTGACGCACTTGTTGAAGGGTACACTTAACAACGATACCGCGACCGTATTGCCTGCGCCGGCGGCAATTGGAATTGTCCAAGCCGAGAACGTGTAAAACGAGGAAGTCGCGCTCGCGTTATAAGCGTTAAAGACGTTGGAAGCGATCGAAGCCGAATTCGACACACTCGTTCCCGAACTGATGCGGTAATACACATCGCCAGTCGCCGAAGGCCAGTTGCTGGGCTGAACCGACAAGCTGGTGAATTGCAGGTAATCGTCCGTGTCCATTACGGCGCTGAAGCTCATGTTGCATGCCTGGCTGGAAACGGTGGGCTGCATTGTGAAGGAAAGCTTCAAGGACTGCGTGTCGCCGTTGTAGAAAGAAGTTGAAGTGGTCGAACCCGATGTGCCGGCAGGCGTGATGTAGGTAATAACCCCCGTTGCTCTCAGGCCAATGCCCCCTGCCGGGCTGGATGACATCGACGTATTGCCAAAGAGGGCGGAGAGGGTGTTGGTTATGGGGGTCTGACCAGCTCCAATCACGCCGCCTATCCCATAGGCCCAAGTGCTTACCGTGCCCGATTGCAGCACGTCCAGCATGATCACGCTGTCCGACGCTGCCAACCCGGATGCAAGGAACGCGGTGTAGTTGATCGCCGCTCCGTTGAGCTTATAGTAGATTGAGGTGCCGGCGAAGGTGTGCAAATCGGCGCTGCTGGCGCCGAGCGACGCGGCCATCAGGCCGATGGCGACGCCCGCCTTGATTGCTGTGTGTTTAATCATGATACTCTCCTTAGAACATATGAATTTAGAGAAACTGCAACGCCACGGCTTGACAAGTCTTACGCTCTCTGACCGCACAAACTCCGATAATCCCCATTATTTTTTGACCGCCTGGATGGGGTATCGACCTCCGATGTGGATACTTTAGCACAATCGAAAAAAATATTATAGCCCTTTCCCCCACAGTAAGTTTGTTTTCAAAAAAATGTTAGGGTGGATAAGCGTGAGCCGTAATCCGCGAAATGTAACTTTGGTGTATTATCTCCCGCAGGCTGGATGTCCGCAAGACTATGCCTTGCGCAGGCAGGGTAAATTTGTTCTCGGCACGGAAAAAACCGATTCACCGCAGAGGACGCGGAGGACGCAGAGGAAAAGCATGAGGGGTTTCCTCTGCGTCCTCCGCGTCCTCTGCGGTGAAAAAGGTTTTG
>JBAYVP010000381.1:0-5041 GCA_041674485.1 Sulfuricellaceae bacterium | reverse complement strand
CGCTGGAACAGGGCTTTGCCGAAACCACGGCGCGCCCGGTGTTTACCCCCGCCCGCCGCCCGCCGCCTCCTCCTGCACAAGCGAAATCCGCGATGCAAAAAGGCCAGTTTATCCTGCTGGGAGCGCTGATCATCCAGGGTAAAAGTATCGCCCTGCTGCGCGAGGTTGCCACCGGAAAATCCACGCGAGTGGAGCAAGGCAAGGAAATCAAGGGTATTACGGTGGCCCATATTTATCCCGAAAAAGCGCTTTTGACGCAGGGCGGCGAAACAGAGGAATTGGTGCTCAAAATTCAGCCTGCGGCCAAGCAACCCACAGCACCGAAAGTCATGCCGATTCAACCGCAAGCACAGGCAGCGCCCCAGGCCGCTCCGGGCACGCCGCAAAACAGCGCGCCCGTTACAGCAGCGCCTCCTGACGGTGGCGGCGACCCGCAATCGTTAATCAACCGCCGCCGTGCCGCGCGCGGGCTGCCGCCAGTTTGAACATGACGCAAAACCTGAACATATCAACATGCTCGGAACGGACATTTGTTTATGCGGCAACTTTACGCCGCTATGCCAACCACTTGCTTAACGTGAAACTCGCGCAGCGATTCGTTTGCTCCTTCCCTCGCTTGCGCAGGGGGAGAGCGCAGCGAGGGGGATTTGGGATGGGGGAAACGGGCATGGCGAGTTTCATTATCAGGTGTGGCTACTCGCCATGCCCGTTAGGCAGGGTGACGTGATGGAAACTATCGAAAAATGGGGGTCAAGAATATGAATATCAATCACTGGCTGTTGCCGCTGGCAGTTGTAGCCTTGCTCGGCGGATGCGCCACCCACGGCGAGGTGAAGAATGGGAAAATCGCCACGCCAGCCAAGTCTCATGCACCCGGCAACGGTATTGAAAACACTGCTGCCAATAAAAAAGATGGTTTGGCGGAAAAACCCAAAACTGCCGACGCTGAGGAAAATTTCAAGCTGTATCCGGGAACCGGAGTTTTTGTCAAACCCGCGCCAACGCTGGCCGCTGGTGTCGCAGGCGGTGAAGAGGTCATGCTCAACTTTGACGGGGCCGACCTGCGCGAAGTGGTCAAGATCGTGCTGGTGGACATCATGAACGAGAGCTACGTCATCGACCCCAGGGTGCAGGGTACCGTCAACATCCACTCCAGCCATCCGATCAAACGCAGCGCTCTGCTGCCCACGCTGGAAGCGGTGCTGCGCATGAATGGCGCGTCCATGGTGCGCGAATCGGACGGCGTATTTCACGTTACCCCTTTTGCCTCTGCGGCAAAGGGCGCATTGACGCCGCAGGTGAGCGAACCAAGCAAGCCGTTGCCATCCGGCTACAGCGTGCAGATCGTTCCCCTGAAATTTATTTCCGCACGCGAAATGATCAAAATCCTCGAACCGTTCACTCCCGATGGCGGCATCGTGCGCGTGGACGATGCGCGCAACATGCTGTTCCTCGGCGGCAACACACGGGAACTGCGCCACCTCATGGAAACCATCGACATTTTCGATGTGGACTGGATTGCCGGGATGTCCGTCGGACTGTTTACGCTCAAGAGCGTCGATGTCAAAACCGCCTTCGCCGAGGTCGAGAAAATTATGGGCGACAAGACCATGGGTCCCTTGGCGGGCGTGCTGCGCGTCATTCCGATCGAGCGCCTGAATGCCCTGCTGGTGATTACCCCGCAGCCCAAGTATCTGGAACAGGCACGCGTCTGGGTGGAACGTCTGGATCGCTCCGGTGCAGGCGACGGCGGAGTGCAGCTCTACGTTTACCAGGTGCAGAACGGCGACGCCGTCAAAATGGCAACCTTGCTCGGGCAAGCATTCAGCAAACAAACTTCCCAGAGCGCTGCGCCGCCCTCGCTGGCTCCCGGATTAAAGCCGGCTGAAATCAAATCCCCCGGACAGGCAGAGGGAGGGGCGCAAACGGGAAGTTCTGCAGGCGTATCCGTGTCGGTCGGCGGAGCGACGCGCATTATCGCGGACAAGGAAAACAACGCCCTGCTGATCCTGTCGACCCCATCGGAATATGAACTCATCACCAGTGCGATCCGCAAGCTGGACGTGGTGCCGCGCCAGGTGCTGATCGAGGTGACCATCGCCGAAGTTACCCTGAGCGACGAGTTTTCCTTCGGACTGGAATGGTATTTCAGCAACGGCCCCAACCGCAAAGGCTTCCTCGATACCGGCGCTGCGGGCATCTCCCAGTTGAGCCCCGGCTTTTCCTATGCCTGGCTGGATCCCGCAGGTTCCATCAAGACCGTGCTGAACGCCATGGCAGCCAACTCCAAACTGAACATCATCGCCTCGCCGCATATCATGGTATCGGACAACCATACCGCCAAGATACAGGTCGGCGACCGGGTGCCCACGGTGAGCCAGACCCAGGCGCTGGCGACCGCAATCGCCACGACTGGAACAACCGGCGTGATCAGTTCCGTGCAGTATCTCGACACCGGCATCATGCTGTCCGTGACACCGCATATCAATGCCGGCGGCCTGGTCACCATGGAGATCAGCCAGGAAGTCAGCAACGCCTCCAAAACGGTAACCTCCGGCATCGACTCGCCCACCATCAGCAAACGCTCGGCGCAAAGCACGGTCACGGTGCAGGCGGGCGAAACCATGGTGCTGGGGGGACTGATCAGCGACAAAAAATCCGATGCCAGCAGCGGGCTGCCGTACCTTTCAGAAATTCCCGTGCTGGGCGCGCTGTTTGGCGCGCAGAATAAAAAAGATGACCGCACCGAACTGGTCATGCTGATCACCCCCAAGCTGGTGGCCAACTCACAGCAGGCGCGCGAAATTACCAGCGAATTCCGCAAAAAAATGGGTAACGTGACGCTGGATTCTGCAAAAAATACCGACGCACGCGATAATAGCGGCACGGGAGAAATAGAACGCGAAGGGCAATAACGCCGGCCAAGCCAGGTGCAACAGCCCGGGCGGCGCAGGAGGAGAATATGCGTAAATTCGGATACTTTCTGGCACTGCTGATCGGCGTCACAGTCACGCCTCCCTCTCAGGCGACCGCCCCTTCTCAAGCGACCTGCGCTGCGTATCTTGCCAACAACCCCAACCCCGCCGGCATCCCCTCCGTCTCAGGACCCGGCGTTGCTCAACGCAGCGCCTTTCTTGCGGATAGCGGCAAGCTGGTAGCCATTGGCAGCCGCTACTATTCGGTTTCCATTCCCCCCAAATTCTACACGGCAACCACCCCCGTAGTGGTCTTCGACTTGCACGGCACGGGCGGATACCCCGAAG
Organism: Sulfuricellaceae bacterium; assembly: GCA_041674485.1. Lineage (GTDB taxonomy): Bacteria > Pseudomonadota > Gammaproteobacteria > Burkholderiales > Sulfuricellaceae > JAGXQV01. The sequence continues at coordinate 1,778 of JBAYVP010000381.1, read as the reverse complement.
CAGAGTGGAATGACTGGCATGCATCGATGGCAGATCGCGGCTACGCGTTCATCAGTCTGTCCTGGGGCGGCGGAACCCCGAGTGCCGCCACAGACACTGAAATATACACGCAGCTCAAACAAATATATCAGGACGTCGGCGCCTACTGCCCAATCACCAATGCCCGCAAGTGGTTAATGGGATTTTCTGTCGGCAGTGCTATGTCATTTGCGGTGATGATCCACGATGTGGCCGGGCAGAAGATTTTTCGTGGGCAGATAGCGGTCAGCGGCGCCGCCATCGGCCCATTGACCACCGGCAAGGATGTCATGCATTCAACCGTCGAGGCCAACCGGACGAATGTGAACGCCATGCTCGGTGTCGAGTCTTGGATGTATTGCGGCGAAATGGATTTGGATCATGGCTGGAGCATGTGCACCGAGATGCCCAACGGCGAGTCATTCGTCAACGACCACGGCGGCCAGGCGGTACTCTACAAGGACCCATCGGGCGAGCACCACAGCCTGCCGACTAACACAACCGCCCGCAACGCAATGCTGGACTATCTCGCATCAACCTCGGACGGGGAATGGGTAATCGAGTTTTACAACACCGCTCTCGACCATTATTTCATCACCGCCAATTCAAGCGAAGCGGCGGCCATCGACGGCGGTAGCGCCGGATCGGGCTGGTCCCGTACCGGCCACAATTTCAAGTCTGGCGGCAGTAGCCAAGTCTGCCGTTTCTATGGCAGCCAGTCTCCCGGACCCAATTCGCATTTCTATACCGCTGACGCGGAAGAATGCTCATACCTGAAACAACTCGAGGCTACCACTCCAGCAACCGAGAAACGATGGAATTTCGAAAGCATGGATTTTTCCACAACCGCGCCAACCAACAGCATATGCCCTGATGGAACGACACCCATCTACCGCGCCTACAATAACGGATTCGCACGCAGTATCGACAGCAACCACCGCATCACCAGCAACACAACCGCCCTGCAAGAGGTCGCGGCACGCGGCTGGAACAACGAGAGTGTGGTGATGTGCTCGCCGCTGTGAAACTTGCAAGCTTTCAACGGCGGTCTATTTAGACAGCCAGCGATGGACATGAAAGCAGTAGTTGGCCGATTTACATTTCTACATATACCGTTTACATTGCTATACATACAAGGAGCTGCCGTGAAAACAAAGCAATACAAACTTAATAAGTACGCAAAATATCTCTGGCGGATGTTTTACATGTTCATCGTGCCGACAATTTCCATCTCGATGCTGCCGTTATCTTTTGCGCATGCGGCACAGTGGACCGCGCTCCCCGGCGCATCTCCCTCACGCCCCTCGCTGGCGCTGAATGCCGCAACGGGGAAAACCCAGATGGTGGTGCGCTCGGCCAGTGACCAGCTCTATGTGGGCAATTTCGATAGCGGCGGAGCTTTCGAGGGATGGAACGCCTTGTCTGGAGCCAGCCCCTCTGACGTTGCCCAAGCCTGGCATCCTGCCCTGAACAAGATGTTTATGGTGGCGCGCGCGGCCAACGACCAGCTTTATCTGGGTACGTTCAGTTCGGCGGGCAGCTTCGAGGGGTGGAGCGCATTGTCCGGCGCGAGCCCGTCTCCGGTGGCATTGGCGTGGCATGCCACGCTGAGCAAGATGTTCATGGTGGCGCGCGCAGCCAACGACCAGCTTTATCTGGGTACGTTCAGTTCGGCGGGCAGCTTCGAGGGGTGGAGCGCATTGTCCGGCGCGAGCCCGTCTCCGGTGGCATTGGCCTGGCATTCCACGCTGAGCAAGATG
>JBAYVP010000380.1:0-5060 GCA_041674485.1 Sulfuricellaceae bacterium | reverse complement strand
ATCTTCGGCTTTGAGTCGTGCAGTTCCCATAACGAGACTGTAACTCATTCAGTCACATCGGTCCATGGGTATCGGCGTCATGGGTATTCGCGGTATGGGGGACGGGTTTACCGAATATTTACGATTCTTTTTCACCGCAGAGACGCCTAGGCGCAGAGAAATATAACGGAGGGTGAAAGCATACCATTACCCTACAAAATCCCTGCGTCTCTGCGTCTCTGCGTCTCTGCGGTAAATATTTTTGGTTCCGGCAATTGTCCGGCTTAGGTTAAAGATTGCGTTGCGACATGTCACTATTGCTGCATCATCGGCGTGTGTTTTGGCGATATCCGTTCACCCTTGTTGCGCGCTCCGCAACCGCCGGTTAACCAGCCCAATGGCAATAGCGGCATGAAAGATCATGATAAGGGCACCACTCCACGGAGCATGGCCGGCTTCGAAGGGCAGGAGGAAAAAGCGCACGGTTTTCAGGTCGGCGATGCCGGTCAGCAAGGGTAGCAATAGGTTGAGCACGATTAGAGACAGCATCGTTGCGCTGACGGCGCGCTTGTTGTTTTGCCCGAAAGAGAAAAACAACAATATGCAGGTGTCGCGCAGCAGCATGAGTGCGATGGTGAGTGCTTGTGGCGGCTGTGAAAAATTCATGTTGTCGTAGCCAACAAATTCTTCGCTGCCGGTCAATACGATCAGCAATGCGAACAGGAAGCTCATCAGCAATGTGGTCGGCCACAGCGGCAGGTATTCCAGCCAGCCGCGCCAGTCTTGCCGGCTTTGCAACAGACGCAGTTTGCGCCAGCGCAGCAGGGTGTTGGGTTCGCTGATGAGTGCGACATAGGTCATGCCGACCGAGACGAACAAGCCGCTCATCAACAACCGTTGCGCGAGATGCTCAAAGCGCATGAATCCGGCCAGATAGAGCGCAAGGATGCCGGCGAACAGCGGCCACGCCCAAGGCAGGGTGCGCACCTGCAACGCGTTGCTGACGACGCGCCACGCGGCGAAGGTGGCGCAAACGGCGAACAGCACGGTGCTGTCCATCACGAAAAGCGCGCCATCCACTTCCATGCGCCACCAGACGACGTGTTTGCTGATGTTGCCGCTGATGAGGAGCGAGATGAGCGCGGGGATGAACATGACGCCCCAGACGATCCCCATCCAGCCCACGCCGCCGCGTTGCACGATGCGCGCTTCGAATTGGTGGGTGTACAGATTCAATGCGATGAGCGCGGCATGCAGCAGCACGCCGACGGCGCTCAAGGTGATCAGCGCGGGGAGCACGTTGGGCTTGTCGGCGGCGACGCCGGATAATGCGACAACCGCCAGGCACATGAAGCCGCCGTACCAATTGTAGGCGGTTGCGCCGAATAATTTGCCCCAGGTCATGGTCCATGGGGTGAGCGCGCTCATGCGCTGCTGATCCCAGGTCTGGTCGCGCAATTCGTCGACGATGGTGGCGTTGGCATTGCGCACGCCCCATATCCAGACGATGAAGATGAATAGCGCAATCGAGGCGCCATACAAATTGTCTGCGACATTGCTGTTGCGGAAATTGGTGAAAGCGGTTGCCGTGAACGTCAACGCCAGCAGTGCGGGCATGCCGATCAGGCGCTGCGGCGAGAATGACAGCCAGAGGTTACGCTTGAATTCCGGGTTGCTCATTGTTGGCTCTCCAGATGGGCTGCGACTGTGCGCAGATAGGATTGTTGCAGATTTTCCTTATGCTCGGACAGGCTGCTCACCGCAAAGCCTTCGTGTATCAGCGCGTTGAGCAAGGCGGCTTGCGCGGGCAGGTCGCCGTGAAAATCGAATTCGGCATGATCGTCGCCGGCATTTTTCAGGGTGAGTTGCGCATGGTCTTTCAGCCTATCGGCCAAGCGCGCATCGGGTTGCGCCAGATTGAGATGCAGGCGGCGGTGCGTTGCGGCTTGGTGAGCCGGTTTTAGCGCGCGGTTTTCGAGAATGCAGCCATCGCGTAGTGCCAGCATGTGCGTGGAATATTCATCGAGTTCAGCCAGGATGTGCGACGAAACCAGTAGTGTCATGCCCTCGGCCTGCAATTGACGAAACAGCGCGGCAAGGCTGGTGCGCGCTTCGGGATCGAGGCCGGAGGCCGGCTCGTCCAGCAACAGCACTTTCGGTCGATGGATGATGGCTTGGCCGATCGCGACGCGCTGGCGCTGCCCGCGCGACAGGCCGCCGCTGACTTGGTGCAGGCGGTCGCTTAAGTCCAGACGCTGGGCGGTGCGCTCGATGGCGGCGGGGATTTCGGCTTCCGGCAAGCCTTGCGATGCAGCGGCATATTCCAGGCAGCGCGCTACGCTGAGGTCTTGGTACAGGCCGAAAAAATCGGACAGGTAGCCCATGATGCGATGCACGGCGCGCGGCTGCTCGACTACATCCATGCCATCGACCGTGATGCTGCCGGTCAATGGGGTTTCCAATCCGGCGATGCAGCGCATCAGCGTGGTTTTGCCCGCGCCGTTGGGTCCGACCAGCGCGGCGACGCTGCCGCTGGCGACGGAAAGCGTCACGTCGTCGAGCGCGCGATGTCCGGGGTAGTCGAAGGTTAAATTCGTTATTTCTATCATCCTTAAGCCGGACGAGCCGGAACCAAAAACATTTACCGCAGAGGCGCAGAGGTGCAGAGATTTTGAAGGGCAACTGGTATGGTTTCACCCTTATGTTGTATTTCTCCGCGCCTCGGCGTCTCTGCGGTGAAAAAGAATCACCCGGAAAGCCGCTCCAGTGCTTAATCCACGACACGGCAGCGCATCAAGGCACGGTGTAAATTCGCGCGAATTTGTGGTTGTTAACCATGTCGTCGTAGCTGGCGCCATAACCGGCCCAGATTTCCAGGCCATGGTAGAGGTACAACTTGCCCAGCATCAGTTCGATGTTCACGCTGGCCCCAAGGACTTGGCTGGTAAACGGCGGCAACTTGTTGTCGGGAATCCGCACCACATCGAAGTTGTAGGTGGGATATCCGCTTTTGCTCACCAGCGCGTAGATTTGCCCCTGGTAGGTGGCCATGATGTACACCCCGGCGGTTTGGCCGATGTCGCTTGTCGTGGGCAGCACATTAGCCGTAAGGGTCAAGCTGTCTGCGCTGTCGAAGACTGCTCCGGCAAAGAACGAAGCAGTGCCATCGGTGATTGAGGGTGTGGGTGGGAGAGGGGGGCAACTGCTGCCTGCTTTCATTTGGCTGGCTTCGCGGCTGCAGAACCAGCGATCCCAATAATAATCGGGCGAATCTTTGGCTGCGTAAGTATTTTCGGCGGTCAGCACCTTGCTGCGGTATTCGTAATCCACCTTGAGCGGTTGGGTGATCCTCGCGGTATAGGCAGCGCTGAACGGCGTCTTGAAATTCCCCAGGGAGTCAAAGGTAACTGTGCCATTCGCCGCATCGACGGTATAGCCCGTCACCGTCACACCATCTTTATCCACGATATTCAAGTTGTTCGGGTTGCTGTACGCAAGGCTCACGGCCACTCCTGCGATGGGGTTAAGCGACTCGTTGGTAATATTAACCTCCAGACTTTTTATCGTGATCAGCCCGTCTATCCCGTTTAACGAATAATTATCGGTGGGGAAGAGCTTTCCGTTCTTGTCGGTAATTGCACTTATTGCAACATTGACATTTTTCAGTTGGATGTCGTCTCCCACCCTAAGCCCCTCCTGAAGCGCTTCACCGGTAATTTTCTCGGCATATCGCATATAGGTGATGGCGGACAGCACTTGTTTATCCGCCCCATTATTGCCCCAGGCCCAAACCGCTCCGCTATTCTGAATCAGGAAAGTTTGGGAAAAACCAGCCGCAATATCGGCGACGCCGGTGACGCCATAAACGATAGTCGGGGCATAGCGATTGACATTGGTTAAATCCCCCAGTTGACCGATGGTGTTTTCGCCCCACACCCAAGCCGTGCCATTGGCCTTCAAGGCGACGTTATGGTTGTCTCCCGCAGCTATCTTGGTCACCCCGTTCAATTCGGCCACTTTCACCGGAACGGCGCTCACTGCATTGTTGAGATTGCCTAGCTGATAGGAGGCGTTGTCCCCCCAGGCCACCACCGTGCCGTCGGCTTTCAAGGCAATGGTATGGGCGACTCCGGCGGCAACGGCGACAACGCCGGTCAAGCCGGGCACCTGGGCCGGGGTATGCACCTTTTGGTCTTTGGTTCCAAGTCCCAACTGTCCCTTGATATTCTGTCCCCATGTCCAAACCGAGCCGTCGCCCGTCACCGCGACACTATGCGATTTCCCGGCGGCGATAGCCACCGCGTTGCTCACGCCCGCGACCTGCAGCGCCGTTTTTTTGGTTATTTGCGTTCCGTCCCCCAATTGGCCGGCGGCATTGCTGCCCCAGACCCAGACGCTGCCATCGTTCTTGATTGCCAGATTATGGCTATCTCCGGCTGCAATCGTCTTGACCCCGGACAGTCCCGTCACCGGAACCGGCGTATAGCGGCTGACGTTGGCGCCGTCGCCGAGTTGGCTGGAGCCGTTGGCGCCCCAAGCCCATACCTGGCCGGCGCCGTCGAGCATCAGGGAATGCGCGCGCCCGGCGGCGACTGCCGTCGCCCCTCCGATCTGCAAAACACGGTGTGCCACTACGTAATCGGCGGGCGGCATATGCCAGCGCCTGTCGTCGTAGCTACCCAGTTGATAGCTGCTGTTGTCGCCCCAAGCGTAAACAGAGCCGTCGCTTTTGATCGTCAGCGTATGGTTGGCGCCCATCGCCAGATTGGCTGCCGCGTGCCCGAAGCAGGGCAGCCCGACCAGCAACATTCCCATTAATAGTTTTTTGATCATTTTGTCCAGCTCCTCATCGCACCCATTCAGTTTTAAAAGGATAGGGAATTCAACTGCATACAGCGTTTTCAACTCAGATCAATGTGAGGTTCGCTTTTGGCGAACAGCCAAGCCGACTCACGCGAAGACGCGAAGGCGCGAAGAGAAGCGAACCCGTATCTTTTTTTTGCGCGTTGGGAATGAGACCGCCCATTCTTACTCGTCCCCACTTCTTCGCGGCTTCGCGTCTTCGCGTGAAAAATTCTTAT
>JBAYVP010000379.1:0-5115 GCA_041674485.1 Sulfuricellaceae bacterium | reverse complement strand
TGGGAATCTCGCATCCCATCATTGATCGTGAAAATGTCAAAAAATCATCAAGATGTAATGCTCCCCATCATTTAACTTGACCAAAAATGCCCATTTCTACATCACGATAGATGAACGTACTCATTGGTCAGCCAAAACCATTTCCACGACATCGTAGTCGCGCTGGCCGAAAGACGCGAGAAGTTCTGGAAGCAGGAGAAAGTCGGAGATTGAGCCGGCAAAACACCCCTTGGCAACATCTTCCGTCGGCGGCAATTGCCGCCAGTAAGGCTCGCCGACGAGGATGATCCCTCCGGTGCGCAGACTCCGCGCCAGAAGCTCGATAGTGCCGACGACTCCACCGGCGATCCAAGTGGCGCCGACACAGGCTGCCACACTGACCTTCTCGTCAGAGACATAGCCGGCAGCATCGCCATGGATGAATTTGACTTGATCGGCGACGCCGAGTTCTACAGCACGGAGTTTCGCTTGCTCGGTGAACAACTGGCTCATATCGATGCCGGTGCCGATGATGCCGTGATCGCGTGCCCAGGTGCAAAGCATCTCCCCCGAACCGCTGCCGAGGTCGAGCACTCGGGCGCCCGTTTCCAGACGCAACGCCGCGCCGAGGGTGGCGAGCTTTTCGGGTGTGATCGGGTTATGGATGCGGTGAGCACTTTCGGTGATGTTGAAGATACGTGGGATGTCCATTGTGAAAAGTTTCCTTACGGGTGTGAATAGATTCGGTCACGGCCTAACGTTAAATAGACATCCTAAAACGCGCCCAAAAAGACGCCTTCAAAGTGTATAAAACGAAATTTCCTTTGCAATACATTTCTCGAATGCAGGATTAGGCCGCGACCTCAAGATATTCAACGATACTAGCCGGTTGCGGAACTACCAAACCATCTTCGCGAAGTCCTTCAATATGGAATTCGATAGCCTCGCGAATTTCGTTTTCAGTTTCCTTGACAGTCTGCCCGGTAGCAACGCAACCAGGTAAATCAGGAACGTAAGCCGAGTAGTTGTTTTTTGTTTTTTCGACGACGATGGCGTAGCGCATAGATTTACTCCTTTAGCCCAGCTTGTTTGAGGATGCTGTTTAAAGTGCCGGGGGCCAAATCATCGCTGAATTTTCCAGCTACTGTAACGCGGCCACTTTTGACCGGGTGTTTAAACTGACGATGACTACCGCGAGTGGTAACAAGAAACCAACCGTCAGCCTGAATAATAGTCAAAATGTCGCTTATTTTCATTGCGCTAGAACAAACTACCGCCCAATTGCCAAAAATGCCTAACGTAGCGTTAAGCGGCCTACGCGGCTTTTTGCGCAGGTCCGCTTGAACGCCGGGTTAGGCGTCTTTGTGCTTACGGAATTTGCAAAAAAGTTCATCATGGGTTTTGCAAAGACTAACCATATTCCTAAGCTGTTCAACTGAATTGAATTGTGTGCCACTGCTGATGGCATCGCATAGCTCTTTAAGATCATAATGACCATCACATTGCCATCGCAGTGTAACCAAGAATTTTGGATTATAGATAGTACTTGCAAGAATGCGTGTCCAAAAACGAACCCGATATGGAGCAGTAACTTCGGCAATGTGCCAACGATCTCCATTTGCATCATATGCTCGAAGACCGGTATAGAAACCTTGAGTAAGACCATAGAGAGATGCTTGCTCCAAAGGTGAATCAGAGTCACAAATGTAAACCTCTCCACGGAATCCAATCACAATGAAGGGAAAACTCGGGCGTTCTTTGGCAAGTGCTGTGTCAATATTCATGGAATACTTCGGTGCCTAACGTTAAATAGACACCCTAAAACACGCCAAAAAAGACGCCTTTAAGGTGTATAAAACAAAATTTTATCTGCAATACATTGTTTTTATTCTATTCTATGGAAAATTATCGCGCCCCCTAATTTTCCAGATAAAAGCACCATGACAAAACCTCCCGGCTTACTTAGCGCAATTAATTCGGAGACAAACAGCACGCATTCGGTGCTTCCCGATAGCTGCCATGGCTTCGGTAATCTCGGCCTCCACCGTGGCTGCATTGACATCTTTAATATGCATCGGCCAGTTTCGGCGGAAAGCCGCTCGAATTCTTCTCCAAGGTTCCGGCGAACTGTCAGTGTGGCAGCTTCTTTAAATCATATCGATCACCTTGATCTATGGGCTGGATTAAACGCCATATTCCTTTCAAAGGCAAGTATCTTTTGTTTAAAGAACTGAAGTATAGCCGGATTTCGCACACCCCTCGCTCTCAGGTGCCAACCGAATAAGCCTGGTTTATACTGCGAACGTCATCTTCATCTTTGAATTTCCCAAACCATGCCAAACCAATCCAAAAACATCGCCCCCTATCAGGGAATTTCCCCGCAAATCGCCGTTTCGGCCTATATTCACCCCAGCGCGCAGATCATCGGCGATGTTGTGATCGGCGAGCGCGCTTCGGTGTGGTGCAATACGGTGATACGCGGCGACGTGAATCTGATTCGCATCGGCAGCGAAACCAATATCCAGGATTTATGCACTTTGCATGTCAGCCATCGCCGCCCGGAAAACCCGGACGGGGGAGCGTTGCATATCGGCGCGCGGGTTACGGTGGGGCATAACGTGATTTTGCACGGTTGCGAAATCGGCGACGAATGCCTGATCGGCATGGGTTCCATCGTGATGGATAAGGTGGTGATCGAGTCGCGCGTGATGCTCGGCGCCGGCAGTCTGGTGCCGGAGGGGAAGGTGCTGCAAAGCGGCAATTTGTACCTGGGCCGTCCGGCCAAGCTGCTGCGTGCGCTGACTGAGGAGGAATTGGCGCATTTGGCTTATTCCGCGTTGCATTATGTCAAGGTGGCGGGGAATTACGCCAAGGTAAACTTGTTCTCTGAAATTCATGATGAAAATCAATGAAGGTAAACGTTCGTGAATCCCAGACAATCTTAGTGCAACTTTGCTCGATTCTGTTCGACTCATGGCGGCAACCCATAAAGACAAAACCTTTTTCACCGCAGAGGACGCGGAGGAAAACCCTCATGTTTTTCCTCTGCGTCCTCCGCGTCCTCTGCGGTGAATCGGTTTTTTCCGGTCTGAGAACAAACTTACCCTGGGAATTACGCCGCTTAGTTGGTAGGGTGGATAAGCGTTAGCGCATCCACCAAAAGCTGTATTGTAGTGGCGGTGTTTGGTGGATGCGGCTGGCGCTTATCCACGCCTACCATTTGCTTCCAATGCTCAACGCCACGGCTTCGGCCACCTTGATGCCGTCTACCGCAGCGGAGAGTATTCCGCCTGCATAGCCCGCGCCTTCTCCCGCCGGATATAGCCCGCGCGTGTTCCGGCTCTGAAAATTGTCTGTGCGCGGGATGCGTACCGGGGAGGAGGTGCGCGTTTCCACGCCCGTCAGCACGGCGTCATGCATTGCGAATCCCTTGAGTTGCTTGTCGAATTCGGGGAGCGCTTCGCGGATAGCTGCGATCGCGAAATCCGGCAATGCGTTGCTCAGGTCGCATAAATGCACGCCGGGCGTGTACGAGGGCAGCACCGAGCCGAATGCGGTGGAGGGTTTGCCCGCAAGAAAGTCGCCGACCCGTTGCCCCGGCGCGCGGTAATCCCCGCCGCCCAGCTCGAAGGCGCGCCGTTCCCATTTGCGCTGGAATTCAATACCCGCGAGCGGATGGCCGGGGTAATCGGCGGGGGTGACATCGACGACGATGCCGCTGTTGGCGTTGCGTTCGTTACGCGAATACTGGCTCATGCCGTTGGTCACCACGCCGCCCGGCTCCGAGGCCGCCGCCACCACCTGGCCGCCTGGGCACATGCAGAAGCTGTAGACCGAGCGACCATTGGCGCAGTGATGCACCAGTTTGTAATCGGCGGCGCCGAGCAAGGGGTTGCCGGCGTTTTTGCCGAAACGGCAGCGGTCTATCAGCGATTGCGGGTGCTCGATGCGAAAGCCAATGGAAAAAGGCTTAGGCTCGATAGCCACGCCCCGCGCATCAAGCATTTGAAACGTGTCGCGCGCGCTGTGGCCGATTGCCAGCACGACATGCTCGGCATTGATGCGCTCGCCATTTGCCAGCACCACGCCGCACACTTGCCCGTCGGCGATTTCGAGGTCGTCCACCCGGCTTTGGAAACGCACTTCGCCGCCCAGCGCGATGATGTTGGCGCGCATTTTTTCCACCATGCCCACCAGCCGGAAAGTGCCGATATGCGGTTTGCTGACGAAGAGGATTTCCGGCGGCGCGCCGGCCTTGACGAATTCGGTGAGCACTTTTTTGCCGTGATGCTGGGGGTCTTTGATCTGGCTGTGCAGCTTGCCGTCGGAAAACGTGCCCGCGCCGCCTTCGCCGAACTGCACGTTGGATTCCGGGTTGAGCACCCCTTCCCGCCACAGGCCGAAAGTATCCTTGGTGCGCTCGCGCACCGCCTTGCCGCGCTCCAGCATGATGGGGCGAAACCCCATCTGCGCCAATATCAGCCCGGCGAACAGCCCCGCCGGCCCGGCGCCGATCACCACCGGGCGCGCAATCAGGCCGACTGGCGCTTGGGCGACGAAACGGTAGCCGGTGTCCGGCGCAAGCGTCACGCGCCGGTCGCATTGCATTTCGAGCACCGCCGCTTCGTTTTTCAGTTCGACTTCCAGCGTGTAGACGAATACGATAGCGTGCGGTTTGCGCGCATCGTAACCGCGCCGGGCGATTGCATAGCCGAGCAATTCGCTTGCAGCGATGCCCAGCCGCTGGAGAATCGCGGCCTCAATGGCGTTTGCGGGATGGTCCAGGGGGAGTTTTACTTCAGTCAATCGCAACATGCACAGGGTTCCAGATAAGCTTCAAGGTACACATTGTAATGGCGAACCAGGCCGCCCGGTAATTTCCCACGCGCTACGCTCGTTATTATGCACAGGCCCGTAGGATGTGCCGAGGAACGAGGCGCATCGGTCGCGTATTGCCGCGATTGATGCGCTTCCTATCGTCAGCACATCCTACGGCTTTTGTGGGAGTGCTGCCCTAGGAGTCTGTCGGACTTAAGGCGGATTCTGGTTTTCAGCGCCTTAAAAGCGCGAAAATTACTTGGATTTAACCGAATTTATCCCTTTTTTGGCATTATTTCCCTATTTCTACAAATTCAG
>JBAYVP010000378.1:0-5128 GCA_041674485.1 Sulfuricellaceae bacterium | reverse complement strand
GTTTTCCGGGTGCAGGGCAAGGCGCAACGACGCGGAATGGTCATTCCATTCCAAGGAGTTGCAACGCCGCCATGCGCCCGGAAAACCGTGCAATCCAGCCCGTAGCGCTCTCACCAAACAGGTGAATGCAAAATAGATGACAAAATTGTTTAGAGCCACCATGTTACACATTTTGGCAAGCGGTCAACGGAGGTTTCTAGGTTCAAGCTGTGGCTTACAGCCTAACCGGAACTGACAATAACCGTCTACACTTTGCGCGGCCACAATTTGCGGATTTAGCCGCGTCTCGCGGGATGCGATTGCTGCGCAAATCGTGGCCGCGCAAAGTATATGCAAAATCCGGGTTAGTAGAGTGTCGGTATTAGCGCGCCGCCTTTTCCGCTGCCTCCTCCCGCGCCTTAGCGCCTTGTTCTATGGCCTGTTCCAGCCCTTTGGCGGCGTCCAGCGCTTCGCGCTGCGGCTGGAATAATTGCGGTGTTGCGGCTTTTTCTCCGCTACGCGGCAGCGGCGGCTGGTAGGGCTTCTGCTCTTCGCCGCAGGCGGCAAGGAAAACCACCGCCGATAAGACGATCCCGATTTTATGCCTTGCGCGGGGGAAATTGTCCGGATTGGATTGTTTCCAGCGAGATGCAATGCAAGGCGCAAATTGCGCCGCGTGGTGATTCTCACGCAAGCAATTTGCAACACGGCAGTGCGCCCGCTGGGGGCAATCAAACCGGATAATTTCCCCCGCGCAAGGCATATTCATGATTCCTCCTCGTTCAAGCCTGTGGGCAAGCCGTCGATGCTGACCCGGTTCTTTTCCAGCCGATAGGCGCGCGCGCCCGCTTCGCCTTTATTTTCCATCCAGTTCAGCAGGGCGTCGCGTTCTCCCTGGTAGGTGTACAACGGCACGCCCGCGCCGCAAGAAGTTTGCAACGATTCGATGTCGAGCACGATGAACTGGCGCACGCCCGGCAACGCCGGGAACAGCGCGGCAAGCTCGCGCCACTGCGCGTCGTTGCGCGCGACAACCCGTCCCCGGCCATACAGGCGCAAGATCATGTGGTCGCCTTCGAAACTGCAAAACATCAAGGTCATGCGCCCGTTTTCCAGCAGGTGCGCCGCACTTTCGTTACCGCTGCCGGTGAAGTCGAGATAGGCGACGCGGCGGTCGTCGAGTACGCGCAACGCATCCAACCCCTTGGGGGAAAGATTGATACGCCCGTCGCGCGGCGCGGTCGCCACGAAAAATAGATGCTGGTTGGCGATGAAGGCGCGCAGATTGTCATCCAGTGTGGCGTAAAATTTGGCCATTATCTTGATCCTAATAAAATTAATCTGCGGTAAGTTATTTTTTTTCCCGGCATAAGCTAATCTCCCCAACGCGGCAGCAACTGATGCACCACGCCGAGGTGGTCGAGCACGCGCGCCACCACGAAATCCACCAAGTCGGCAACCGTTTGCGGCTTGTGGTAAAAGCCGGGGCTGGCGGGCAGGATGGTCACGCCCAGGCGGGCAAGCTTGAGCATATTTTCCAGGTGAATGGCGGAAAACGGCGTCTCGCGCGGCACCAGGATAAGCTTGCGGTTTTCTTTAATCATCACGTCGGCGGCGCGCTCTATCAGATTGTCGCTCATGCCGCCGGCAATCGCCGCCAGCGTGCCCATGGTGCATGGGCACACCACCATCGCATCGGCGGGATTGGCGCCGGAAGCCACTGGCGCAAACCATTCCTCGCGCCCGAACACGCGCAACTGGCCGTCCTTCGCGGAATAACGCTGCGCCAACTCGCGTTGCGCTACGCTGCTGGAAGAGGGCAGGACAATCTCAAGCTCCTGCCCGGCGACAACCTGCGCCGCCTGGGAATACAGCACATATACGCGGCAATCGGCGCGCAGCAGGCATTCCAGCAAGCGCATCGCATAGGGCAGGCCGGACGCGCCGGTCATCGCAAGGGTAATCGTGGTCATAGCAACCCTGGGTCCCCGACATTATTGACCGGCGGCGCGGGCGCCTCGCTCTTTGCTTTTGCCGGTGGTGCAGGCGTCTCGATTATTGCCTTTACCGGTGGCGTTGGCAACTCAATTTTCACCTTTTCCGGTGGGGACGGCGCCTCAATTTTCGCCTTTGGCAGTGGCGCGGACGTATTATCCACCCGCTCTTTCGCCGGTGGCGCGGGCTGCTCAATCTTTTCCATCGTTGTGGCTGCGGGCGGCTCGACCCGCTCTTTCACCTTCGCCGGCGGCAATGGCTGCGGCTGCGGTTTGGACGGCGGCTCCTCGTGCCTGGATTTCAGGATAGGGCAAAGCATCTGCTCGAATACATCGCCGACGGTTTCGGGAACAATGGCTGCCGCCTCGGACTCTGCGGCGACCTGCTCTATCACTGCGCTGGAAGCCGCGTGAATGACATGACTGAGCGGCTTTAGCGTGTGCTCGGCGCAATTAATGCGCTCGCGATACATCGCGCTGGCGGCCAAGCTTCCCTTGTAGGGTTGCGCGGACTGGAACGTTACTTTCTTCCAATAGGTGATCTCGTTACCGCTCATCGTCAGCTTGGAGGCATCGTAAGAATAGCGGTCGCCATCCGGGCTGGTATGGACGATCACCCACTCCGCCGCATTGATTGCGCCGGAAAAGAGCAGCAACATCCCGGTCGCAAATGCCGGCCATGCCAATCGGCGCCCGCTCCTACGGAATTCGATTTTCATTGTTATCCTCTTTCAGCAGCTTCGCGGCGGCAAGGCCGTTCACCGTCCCAAACAGCAGCGCCGCAGCTGCGAACACCGGCACAAAATACAACAAGCCTAAATGCGGCATCAGCCACACGTAAACCACCCCCAACTGGCCGGCGATATGCGCATAAGCCGCCGCCACGCTCAACGTCACCGGGCCGAACCAGGCGCCCGGCAAAAAGCGCAGCAGTCCCAGCGCCACCAGGCTAGCCAGCGCGCCGCACAAGGAAAGCACAAATGAGGGGGAAAGAAAAGTGCCGAGGATCAAACTGCCGGCCACCACCCGCAACAACGACACCCACACAGCCGCCCGCATCCCCAACCGTTGCAGCACCACCAGCGTGACGATATTCGCCAGCCCCGGCTTGACGCCCGGCAACGGCGAAGGAATCACCGCCTCGACCACCGACAGGCCGATGGCAAAAGCCGCCAAGCGGGCAACACGGTGGTCTTCGGCAGTAGTGGCGATGCTGACTTGCATTTTAGCAATATTGGGTATCTGTATATGTGGTTGTTTTTGCGTCCCATATCCCCAACCGACCCATAGCGGAAATTGACCGGTTCGGAAAGCGTCTCCAAAGGATAGCGTCAGGGACGCTGTTCACGCCGCCCCAAGCCTTCGGAAAGCAGCATGGTTACCAGCGTATTGAGGGATGTTCCTTCGACCTTCGCCCGCGCCACCAAGTTGGCGTGCAGGCTGCGTGGCAAACGCTGCATCAAGCGTACCGGTGCGGCATTCTCGCCATGGTGGGTGGGTTTCGGGATTGGCTTGCCGATATGCGTGCGTGCCGACACCCATGCGGAAAACGCATCCCGCCCATTTATTACGGCCTCCTCCGGGGTTGCGCCGTCGGACATGCACCCCGGCAAATCGGGAAAGGTAATCAGATAGCCTCCGCCGTCTTCATCGGAAAGCGGCTCAACGATGTGCGTATAAGCCTCGAAGGGATAGGGTGGCTCAACGTGGGCAATCGCAATTTCACTCATGGCTGTAACTTGGCTTAACCTTCAACGTTTGAGTTATGCCACGCCATAAGTTGCTTGAGGTTCAAACAACCTATACTGGGTTTGGCTTTCTTTTCGGCGTTCCGTAGATATTGCAATAAAATTCGTTACCAGCGCTTCCATAACGGGATTTCTATTATTTTCCTTGCCGCCAACGTGATAAAAGTGCTCTCGGGTGAGAACACTATGCGCTGACCAAAGGTTTTTTACATATTCATTTTCGCGGTAATCATTGTGATGCCATGTTGATAAAATAAACTTTCCTTTGAAATTGGATAACCGATTAAAAAGCGCTCGCTCGCAAGCATCGTCCCATCCATTGTAATAATCAACATGTCTGTCAATATATGGCGGATCACAGTAGATAATGTCGTTTGAGGATGCCTCGTCAATCGTCTTGTTAAAGTCCTGGCATTTGAAGGTGAATTCCTTCGTCTTAATGAGTTTGCTCACCCAAGCAACTTGGTTGGTAATCTTCGTTACATACGCTTGCGCGAATCGCTGCGGCTTTCTGCAAAACGGAATATTGAAGCCCCCCTTGCGATTGAATCGAATCATGCCATTAAATCCGGCACGATTAACAAACAGAAAATCGAGCGGTGAGTGCTCTGAATTAAATCTGTCCCTCACGAAATAATAGTGATCCTCGCCCTTGGACAACAGCGTTTCCCCTTCGCGGGTAAGATACTCTTTAACCACTTCGGCGGTTATTTCACCAGACGATATATCGGCATAAAAGTTGACAAGATGAGGGTTGGTATCGCATAAAACGGCGCGTCGTGGCGCAATATTGAAAGCCACCGCTCCAGTGCCCATGAAAGGTTCAATCCATGCGCCGCTGAAGCCGCTCGGCACTATGCCTTGTATCCAAGGCACAAGCTTGGTTTTTATGCCTTGCGACTTAATTGGCGGGACACCCACTTTCGCTATCATTCTTTGTATTTCATTTTATTTACAACTAAAGAAACATCTCCGTTCTTATACTCAACGAATTCTCGAATTGACACCGCCGAATGAAATGGGGTTCGCAGGGGTGGACGGCTTGTGCGAGTTGCTTCGTATCCCTGCTAAAAACTCGCAAAACCTCCCTACACCAGCAGCCCGTCCAACTCCTGATAATCCGGGAATCGCCCATCAACACTAAGCAGTTGTGCTCGATATTCAATGCTCGTGGCGATGATGATGCGGTCAACCGGGTCTTTGTGATGTTCGGGCAGCGAGACTGCGCGCTCGGCGATTGCCCTGGATACTGGAATAATAGCCACACCATTTGCCTCAACCTGATCTAGGAGCCTGTCGGACTTAAAGGAAATCGGCTGCAAATCCGCCTGGACGGTCCATATTTCACCGATTTTTTGGTCAATAGAATGGCTATTGACCAAAAAATCGGTGAAATCTGTCCTCGCC
>JBAYVP010000377.1:0-5129 GCA_041674485.1 Sulfuricellaceae bacterium | reverse complement strand
TTCCGGGCGCATGGCGGCGTTGCAACTCCTTGCAATGGAACGACCATTGCGCGTCGTTGCGCCTTGCCCTGCACCCGGAAAACCGCACACTCCAGCCCGTTCAACGGAGGTTTCTAGGTTTAATTTGTTCATCGTTGCGGATGAACTATCTTTCGATGTTGCTGTCTTCTCTATATATATGTTGGACGCCGTTTCCTGAACGCGCACGAAACCGCTATACTTCCCCGAGCTGTCTATAAATCAGGAATTTTCAGGGAAGCATCAGGGATGGGTGATCGGGAAATCGACCAGCAATTGGTCGAACGTGTGCAACGAGGCGACAAGCTGGCTTTCGAACTGCTGGTGGCAAAATACCAGCGCAAGCTGGCACGCCTGTTGTCGCGCTTGATTCGCAATCCGACGGAAATCGAGGACGTGTCGCAGGAAACGTTTATCAAGGCTTATCGCGCACTGCCTTCCTTTCGTGGCGACAGTTCGTTTTATACCTGGCTCTACCGGATAGGCATCAATACCGCTAAAAACCACCTGGTGTCCCAGGGGCGGCGCGTGCCGACCACGACGGAATTCAACGCCGAGGAGGCGGAGACTTTCGACGATGCCGATCAGTTGCGTGACAACAACACGCCGGAAAACGAACTGATGAGCAAGCAGATCGCCGCCACCGTCAACAAGGCGATGGAGAGTTTGCCGGATGAAATGCGGACCGCGTTGACCTTGCGCGAGATAGACGGCATGAGTTACGAAGATATCGCCGGAATCATGAATTGCCCCGTAGGCACGGTGAGATCGAGGATTTTTCGGGCACGCGAGGCGGTGGCCGAGCGTTTGCGCCCGTTCTTGGGCACCAGCAAAGACAAGAGGTGGTAACGATGATAAAAAACCAAATATCTGCTCTGATGGATGGCGAGTTGGACGACGATGAGGCGCGCATCGTGTTGGGGCGGCTAAAACAAGATGCCGAAGCGCGCGACGAATGGCAAATCTACCATATGATAGGCGACAGCCTGAGGCAAACACCGGCAGGGAACGAAGGTTTTTCGGCGCGCTTCGCCGAAAAACTCGCAGCTGAGCCTACCGTATTGGCGCCATCCAAGCGCCCCGTATTCAGACGCCCGCTGGTCGCCTGGTCTGTGGCGGCGTCGCTGGCGGCGGTTTCGTTGGTGGCGTGGACGGCTTTCCAGATCAACCAGCCCGAGGCGCCCAAGATGACGGACAGCGAGGCGCCTCCGCACGATGTCAGTCGCTATCTGGTTGCTCACCAGGAATATTATGCCGTCCCTACGGGCGAAAATCTCACAGACAGTCCCACGCCCTATTTGAGCGCATCGCTCGAAAGACAGCAGAAGATCAAATGAGCAAGGCATTACTCGTTTCATTGGCATTTGTGTTGTTCGGCGCGGCATCAGCCCAGGCGCAGCCCAATACTTCGATGGGCGCAAGCCAGGACGCGAGCGCCGTCGCTTGGTTGCACAGAATCGCCGGCGCGGCGCGCGAACAGAACTATACCGGCACTTATATCTACCAGCATGGCAATCGCGTCGAGGTGTTCAAGATCACCCATCTGCACGACAACAGGGGCGAGCATGAAAAACTCGAAGTGCTTGACGACACGCCGCGCGAAATCGTGCGCCATAACGACGAAGTATTGTGCTTCGAAGGCGATGCCCGTTCCGCAATAGTCGAAAAACGCAAATTCAGGAATGCCTTCCCGGAATTGCTGCCGAACCAAGTGGACGCGCTGCTGGATAACTATTCGGTAAAAATGGGTGGGGTCGGTCGGGTGACGGGCATCTCCTGCCGGAACATCATGCTCGAACCGAAAGACAATTTGCGCTATCGCTACAAACTGTGCGCCGACAACGCGACCGGCATGTTGCTCAAAGTCAGTATGCTCAACGACATGAACGAAGTGATGGCGCAAACTGCCTTCACGCAGATCAGTATCGGCGGAAAAATCGACAAAACTCAACTCAAGCCGAAACTTTCCGGACGCAAGGTGGTCATAAGCAGCGGCAAGCCCATGGCGGACGACATGGGGAGCAATCCCAGCTGGAGCGTGTCCCAGCTACCGCCCGGTTTCACCAAGGTCATGGCGGTGAAACGGATGCTGCCGGGCAAGGATGCACCGGTGCGCCACATGGTGTTTTCCGATGGGCTGGCGACGGTTTCGGTGTTTATCGAGCCGTTGGCGGGAACGGAAAAACCGGTGCAGGGCTTATCGAGCCGGGGCGTAATCAATGTTTACGCGAGGCTGCTGGATGGCCATCAAATCACCGTGCTGGGGGAGGTGCCGCCCGCCACCGTGATGCAAACCGGAAATTCCGTGGTCCATCAGGCCAAGCCGACAGGGATGAAGCCGTGATTGCAGGGAGGGGCTGGAGGCTGGTATAGACTTTGGTGCGCTGCGCCGATATCGTCTCCGTATGGCCTGTCAACCGGAGATGGAAGCAAAGTCAGGGTAAATTTTTTCTCAGAAATTCATGATGAAAATCAATGATGGAAGACATTCATGAATCGCAGGAAAACTTAGCGCGACGCTACTCGACGCTGCTTGACTCATGGCGGCAACCCATAAAGACAAAACCTTTTTCACCGCAGAGGACGCAGAGGAAAAGCATGAGGGGTTTCCTCTGCGTCCTCTGCGGTGAATAGGTTTTTTCCGTGCCGAGAACAAATTTACCCTGCAAAGTTTTTGTAGGTGTTGTTAATTTTCACAGGAGGTAACAGAAAATGTTGAAGCGTCTGCTATTTGTATTGGCATTGGTTGTATTCGCGGCGAGTTCCAGCGCCAAGGATTTGCCCGATTTCACGCAATTGGTGGAGAAACAAGGCACCGCAGTGGTCAATATCAGCACCACCCAGATGGTGCATGGCAATATGGTTTTGCAGCAAATCCCCGGTCTTTCCGAGGATGATGCGCTTTTCGATTTTTTCCGCCGTTTCCAGCCGCCGCAAAAAGGCCCGCGTGAGCCGCGCGAACATAAATCCACTTCGCTAGGCTCCGGCTTCATCATCAGCGCGGACGGCTATATCCTGACCAACGCCCATGTCGTGGATGGCGCCGATGAAGTCACCGTGCGCCTCATCGACAAGCAGGAATTCAAGGCCAAGGTGATAGGCACAGACCGCCGCACCGATGTGGCGCTGCTCAAGATTGAGGCGAGCGGCCTGCCCAAAGTGACCATAGGCAACCCGGAGCAACTCAAGGTGGGCGAGTGGGTCGCGGCGATAGGCTCCCCGTTCGGCTTCGAGAACAGCGTCACGGCAGGCATCGTCAGCGCCAAGCGGCGCGCGCTTCCGCAGGAAAGCTACGTGCCCTTCATCCAGACCGATGCGGCGATCAATCCCGGCAACTCCGGCGGCCCGTTATTCAACCTGAAGGGTGAAGTGGTCGGCGTCAACTCGCAAATCTACAGCCGTTCCGGCGGCAACATGGGGCTGGCGTTCTCCATCCCGATAGACGTGGCGATGGAAGTCGCCAACCAGTTGAAAACCGGCGGCAAGGTGAGCCGCGGTTGGCTCGGCGTGGTGATCCAGGAATTGAACAAGGATTTGGCCGATTCGTTCGGCTTGAGCAAGCCATCCGGCGCGTTGGTTGCCAACGTCGAGAAAAACAGCCCCGCCGACAAGGCCGGCATGGAAGTCGGCGATGTGGTGCAAATATTCGACGGCAAGACGGTGGAAAGCTCCAGCGATTTGCCGCGTCTGGTCGGCTCCACCAAAGCGGGAAAGAAAGTGCTGGTGCAAGTCTGGCGCAAAGGCGCCGCCAAGGAACTGACGCTGACGGTGGGTGAAGCTCCCGTGGAAAAAGCCGCCCAAAGCATGCATGGCAGCGGAAAAAGCGGCAAGCCATCCACCAACCGCCTCGGCCTGGCGTTGAGCGAACCGAACGAAGCGCAACGCAAGGAACTGAAAATCACCCACGGCCTGCTGGTAGACGACATCGATGGCCAAGCGGCGCGCGTCGGCATCCAGCGCGGCGACGTGATTATCGCGTTGAACGACAAGGACGTGAAAACGCTGGAGCAATTCAACCAACTACTGGCGCAATACAAGCCGGGCAGCCGCTTCGCCCTGCTGATACGGCGCGGTGCCAATTCCTTGTTCGTGCCATTGAAAATGGAGTAGGAGCGACCTAGGCTGTCGAAATACAGCGTTTTTATCGAATTTCAGCTTCCCGGTTTTGGGCTTGTCACGATCTACCTTATTTTTAATCCGTTCATCCTTCGCCCATTCGGCGAAGCTCAGGGCAGGCCAGGCTCAGGACGAACGGATTAAAAATAAGGTAGGTTGTCATGGTGCAACCTCAGCATACGCGCGAGGCACAGGGTCAAATTTCCCCGTTCGTGGTGAGCCTGTCGAACCATGAACGGGGAAATTTGACCCTGTCTACAAATCAAGAAAATCCAAAAACCAGTGCTGATTTTTTGTCAAAAAATGATAAATTTCGACAGCCTAGGAGCGACCTCCGGGTCGCGATGGTTGAATATACTTTGCGCGGCCACGATTTGCGCATTTATCCATCGTCTCGCGGGCGCGGCTTCCGCGTTGCAAATTGCTTGTGTGGAACTGCCACACGGCGCAATTTGCGCAGCAATCGCATCCCGCGAGACGCGGCTAAATCCGCAAATCGTGGTCGCGCAAAGTATAGAAAGCAAAGCATAGAGCATGGGGGAACACCCCTAACGTTTTCTCTCGCGGTAATACAGTGCTGAAGTTTCACCGTTTTGAAATCCTCTGGTGGCTGTATTTCCGGGGAAATAGGATTTGCCATTAATACAGCAAATCCCGTCAAAATGGCTTTCCCTTATACGCCACGGCTGTATAAAACCGTGAAACTTCAGCCCGCAAATATACGCAACGAAAAAGCATCGACTTAACAAAAATGCAACCATTGCACGATGATAACGCCTATGCCTATCATTAAACCTAAATTCCTTAGTTGACCGCTTGCCAAGATGTGTAACACAGTGGTTCTAAACAACTTTGTCATATATTTCGCGTGTACCCGTTTGGTGAGAGCGCTACGGGCTGGATTGCACGGTTTTCCGGGCGCATGGCGGCGTTGCAACTCCTTGCAATGGAATGACCATTGCGCGTCGTTGCGCCTTGCCCTGCACCCGGAAAAC
>JBAYVP010000376.1:0-5134 GCA_041674485.1 Sulfuricellaceae bacterium | reverse complement strand
CGGTTGGATTGCCCCCAGCGGGCGCACTGCCGCGTTGCAAATTGCTTGCGTGGAATGACCACGCGGCGCAATTTGCGCCTTGCATTGCATCCCGCTGGGAACAATCCAATCCGGACAATTTCCTCCCGCGAGAAGGCAACCCGGAAAGGGGGCAACCATGAGCACTGCTACAACTTACCGCATCACCCGCGTCGTTGCTTTGCCGGAAAGACGTTTGCACGTCGAATATGCAGGCGGCACTGTCGCTGAAGTAAATATGGCGCCATTGATTGCGAAGAGCCGTGCTTTTCGCCACTTGGCCGACTCGGAGAAATTCGCCGCCGTGGCGGTGGGCGATTACGGCTGGTCTGCCGTATGGGACGACACTGCCGAACTGGACTCGGACCGTCTGATGGACATGGCGCTGGAACAAGCTGGGCGCATCGACACGCTGGCTTTTCGCCAGTGGCAGGAGCGAAACGGCCTATCGCTTACCGATGCGGCAAAGGCAATCGGATTGTCGCGCCGGACGGTGAGCCAATACCGCACCGGCTCCCGCCCGGTGCCGCGCACGGTGTACCTGGCCTGCAAGGGCTGGGAAGCTGAAAAACGCGCCGCCTGATTCCGGTGGGCGGTGGCGGTTGAATCGCCGTCGCCACAGTTTGCGGCGCGATTGAAATGGTTACGCTATTCAATTCTGCAACTCATTGTTTTTCCTAAGCGCATCGGTGTCTCCGCGGCTCAATTGAGATTTCCAGGTTGGTATACTACGCTCCATGATCAAGCGCATTTCCCTGCACCAACTCAAGCCCGGCATGTACATCCACGACCTGAACTGTAGTTGGGTCGTGCATCCTCTTTTCCTGACCCGCTTCAAGGTGAAATCCGACCGGGAAATCGAGAAAATCGCCGCACTGGGCGTGCGCGAGGTCTACATCGATAGCGCGCTGGGCGACGACCTGCACGATGCGCTGACCCTGGACGAGGTAAAGCGGGATATCGACGAAAAATTGCAACAACTGGCGGGCGCCGCGAGGCCTATGCCGGAAAGCCGCATTTCCAGGGATGAAGAGATAGAGACGGCAGTGGGCGTCCACCAGCAGGCGCATCGGGTAATCCGCAACATGATGAGCGACGTGCGCCTGGGGCGGCAATTGGCGGCAGGCGGCGTCGAAGAAACAATAGCAGGCATCGCCGATTCCGTTCTGCGCAATTCCAGCGCGTTGATCCAGCTCAGCCAGATCAAGAACAAGGACGATTACACATTTCTCCATTCGGTGGGCGTGTGCGCGCTGATGACCTCATTCTGCAATGCGCTGCACCTGGGCAAGGATGTCACGCGCCAGGTGAGCATCGGCGCGTTGCTGCACGACATCGGCAAAATGCAGGTGGCGAATGAAATTCTCAATAAACCGGGACGCCTGACCGAGTCGGAGTTCGACGAGATGAAACAGCATGTGGCTTACGGCAGCAATCTCATCGCCGGGGTGAAGTGGGTTACGCCCATCTCCCGTGCCGTGCTTGAACAACATCACGAGCGCTACGACGGCACCGGCTATCCTGCGGGGCTGAAAGGGGAGGCGATTTCCCAATTCGGCCAGATGGCGGCGATTGTCGATGTCTACGATGCCATTACCGCCGAGCGCGTATACCACCAGGCGATGGCGCCGGTGGATGCGCTACGCAAGCTCCAGGAATGGAGCAAATTCCATTTCAACGAAGAATTGGTGCGGCATTTCATCCGCAGTGTCGGCATCTATCCGGTCGGCACCCTGGTCAAACTGGAAAGCGGGTTGCTCGGCATCGTACTGGAGCAAAACAGCGCCGATTTGCTGAGTCCGGTGTTGCGGATAGTGTACGACAGCTACAAGCGCTATGCACTAACGCCCTACAACCTCAACCTTGCAGAGGATGCGGGACGCGCCGACCGGATCGTGAGCTACGAACTGCCGGAAAACTGGGGTGTCGATGTCCAGGCTTACCTGAAGGCTTGAGCAAACGGCTTTGCGCTCCTTAACCTGGAACCTAGAAAGCTCAGCTGAACGGTTTGATTTGACTTGGATTTTTAACCCATTCGTCCTTCGGCAAAAGCGCTCAGGATAAACGGATTAATGGACAGTTTCTTAAGCCGCCTTATCGCCCTCGGCTTGCGCTTCGGCGATCTGGCGATGCACTTCCGCCATGTCCAGCCCGCGAATCTGCTCGATCAGCATATCCAGGCTGGACGCCGGCAACGCCCCGGCTTCCGAGAAAATGATCACGTTTTCGCGGAACACCATCAGAGTGGGAATTGAGCGAATGTTGAAATACCCTGCCAACCCCTGCTGTTCTTCGGTATTCACCTTGGCGAACACAATGTCGGCATGTTTTTCCGCAGCCTGGTCGTAAACCGGCGCGAACGATTTGCACGGGCCGCACCAAGGCGCCCAGAAATCGACCAGCACGATATCGCTGCCGGTGATGGTGGATTCAAAATTTTGTTCGTTCAGTTCAATAGCTGCCATGGCATCGTGCTCCGGGTTGGGGAAAGAGAGGTTGTTAAGAGTTTGCTAATATTCTAAACTTTAACATTTCTTTCAGAAACAATCCACCGGCGTCAGCGCGCAAACCAGGGTAAATTTGTTCTCGGCACGGAAAAAACCTATTCACCGCAGAGGACGCGGAGGACGCAGAGGAAAAGCATGAGGGGGGTTCCTCTGCGTCCTCCGCGTACTCTGCGGTGAAAAAGGTAAGGTTTTGTCTTTATGGGTTGCCGCCATGAGTCGAGTCGCGTCGCGGCTCAGTTTTCCTGGGATTCATGAATGTCTTCAATCATTGATTTTCATCATGAATTTCCGAGAACAAATTTACCCTGGCGCACAAACGGCAGCGTAGAGGCTGCTATAATCCCGTGATTCGCACCATGAGTTCGTTCGGACTGGCCGATGAATATCCTCCTGATAGAAGACAACCGCGACCTGGCTCTGAACCTGTTCGATTATTTCGAAGCGAAGGGTCATGCCCTGGATTTGGCGGGAGACGGCATCTCGGGATTGCATTTTGCGGCATCGAATCCCTACGACGTAATCATCCTGGATGTGATGTTGCCGGGCATCGACGGGCTGTCGTTGTGCCGGCGTCTGAGGGAAGCCGGCAAGCACACTCCGGTGCTAATGCTGACCGCACGCGATTCGCTGGACGACAAAATCACCGGGTTGGAAGCGGGCGCCGACGATTACGTCGTGAAACCGTTTGCGCTGCGCGAAGTGGATGCGCGCTTACACGCGCTGGTCAGGCGCGCGCAAATGCGGGAAGGCGGGGGTGCGCTTTGCGTGGGCGACTTGTCTTTCGACCCGGTCACGCTCAAGGTGATACGCGCCGGACGCACCATCGAACTGCCCCCGATCCCGCTAAAAATCCTCGAAATGCTGATGAAACATGCCCCTCGGGTATTGCTGCGGGAAGAAATCGAACGCGCCATCTGGGGCGATTCGCCCCCGGATAGCGATGCGTTGCGGGCGCATCTGCATATTTTGCGTAGCGCCATCGATCAACCGTCCACCCCCTCTCTGATAAAAACCTTGCGGGGCATAGGCTACCAGATCAGCGATGAATAGCCGCAGCCTGCGTTTTCGCCTGGCCGCGACATTCGCCTGGTTCGGCGCATTGGTCAGCTTGTTGCTGGCGCTGGGGCTTTCATTCGCGGCGCACAATCTCGGCGAACGCTTGATGGACGAAACCCTGCATGCGGAACTCGACGACTATATCGCGCGGCGCTCGCGCAATCCGGATTCGTTGCCGCCCGCGACAATAAGCGTGCGCGGCTACGTTCATGCATCGGGGCAAAGCACGGAAGACATTCCACCCGAACTGCTCAAGCTCAACCCCGGCCAGCACCAGCTAACGCTGGGCGATATACCTTACCGGGTCGCCGTGGCCGACCGGGGCGGCGAGCGCTATGTGATGCTGTTCAACGAAATGCGCCAACGCCGCCGGGAGGAACGGTTCCTCGGGCATCTGGCAGCCGGCGCGCTAATCATGACGCTGGTGTCGGCGGGCATAGGCTGGCTGCTGGCGGGAAGGGTGGTTTCCCCAGTGGTCGAACTTGCGCGGCGAGTTGGCAAGGCCAAGCCCGATGACGGGATAATGGAAATCGGCAAGGAGGTTTCCAATGACGAAATCGGCGACCTCGAACGGGTGTTCGGCGGCTACCTCAAACGCATGAGGGCGTTCATCGACCGCGAGCGCGCCTTCACGGCGGATGTCAGCCACGAACTGAGGAACCCGCTGGCGGTTGTGCTGGGCGCCGTCGAACTGATGGAAGACGACCCGCGCCTCGACGCAAGGCAAAAAGCCCGGGTTGCCCGGATAGGGCGCGCCGCCAGAGAAATGACGGAACTGACCGCAGCGCTGCTGCTGATGGCGCGCGAAGACACGGCGAGCGAGCCGGTGGAACGAAGCTGCGATGTATGCGAAGTCGTCAACGGTGCGGTCGAAACGCACCGCCACTTGGTGCGCGCCCAAACCGAAGTCGAACTGGTTTGCCATAGCCACCCCCACCTTGCGACCGAGCGGACACTGTTGAGCATAGTCGTAGCCAACCTGATCCGCAACGCATTTTCCTACACCGAATCCGGCACGGTCGCCATCTCGCTGGAAAGCGACCGCTTAACGGTCAGCGACACCGGGCAGGGCATCCGCGCGGAAGAAATCGGCAAAGTTTTCCAGCGGCATTTCAAGGGACAGACCAGCACCGGCGCCGGTATCGGCTTATCCCTGGTCAAACGCATCTGCGACCGCTACGGTTGGGAAATCCTCATCGACAGCAGCGAAGGCCATGGCACCACGGCGCAACTAATCTTCATCAAATCTTCATCGGACTGACTTTCACCGCAGAGGCGCGGAGACTGCGCTGAGCATTGTTTTCCTGGTTTCGCTATGTGTGCTTTTTCTCTGCGCCTCTGCGTCTCTGCGGTGAAAGATGCCTGTTTATGGGGGCGTAAAACACCACGGAAAACCGCGCAAGACATATGGCACAAATTTCAATCGGTTTATCAGTACGGTCAAACATCTCGATGGCGTTTGCCGCTCAATTGGTCAAATAGCGTGATGGGAAGGGGAAGTTCCCCCTCAAGGAACTTGAACAAACGAACCTTTTGGGGGAGTCTCTTGTTTT
>JBAYVP010000375.1:0-5142 GCA_041674485.1 Sulfuricellaceae bacterium | reverse complement strand
GACCGCCTATTTCGCTCGACACCAAAAATCGGTCACGACTTAGCGAAACAGCCGGTCACGATAGACCGAAATCGCTGGTCACGATTTAGCGAAATGACTGGTCACGATGCTCCGAAATACGCACTCAGGGCGCACGCTACGCCACTTTGCGGAAGCAAATGCACGCTTTAGCCGCTTGCCGCTTGCAGTTGGGCTTCGGTGGCAGAACTTTTAATGGGCAACCGGTTGAGCAATTCGATGCTTGGGTGTCAGCCAGGGACACGCACCAAAAGGCGCTATGGCCCGGTGTTATGCTCTTGTCGGTTGGCTATTACGCCGAATTGGTTGAGCACGGCGTACCGCTTGACAATCGTGCCTTACGCGCCCTCAAAGGGTCTGCGTTGGCGCTGGATGTCTACACTTGGCTTGCGCATCGCTTGCACCGTGTCCAAGGTAGACCTGTGACGTTGTACTGGCAAGCGCTCCGCGGGCAATTCGCACAGGAGCACCAAGGAATCAACGCCGACAAGGATTTCAAAAAAAAGTTTTTGCCGGCTTTGCAAGCTGTTCTGGCCGTTTACCCGCAGGCCAAAGTGAAGCGGGTGACGGGCGGTCTCTTGCTGCTGTCATCCCCCCCCCCCCGCCTGTGCCCTACAAATGTTGATTCAATCACCTTTCCTTTTTGGCTTTGGAAGTTCCGGCATGATTCGTTTCATAAATTCGTTGAAGAGAGGCACGGTAAAAGCCGTATCACCATGCGCCGGACTGTAGATCATCCCCTTCTTGATTAATCCGTTGCGTAATGGAGCCACGCTCTCAGACCTTACGCCAAGCAAATGCGCTATTTCACCCGAACGCTGTGGTTCGGTTCCCAATTCGGCAAGCGCACGCAGATAAACCTTTTCTCGCGGGGTGAGACGGTCGAACCGGACACGGAAAAAGCTTTGATCCAGCTTGCGGATTGAGTCGCGAGTTGCTGCCTGAACCGTCTCCAAATCGATCGGGGTGTCCTGCGCCAGATTCCAACTCTGATATCCCCACTCCTGCAAAAAATAGGGATACCCCTTCGTGACTCTGACAATTTCTTCCAGCGCGTCTTCAGAGAAAGCGACATTTGACGCCCTGACGGGTTCCTGCAAGGCACGCTTCGCATCTTCTTCTCCCAAGGGGCCAACTTCCGGAAAATCAAACAGGCGCTCTGCGTATGACTTCGAATGCCCGGCATTAGCAACAAGTTGTGGCAATCCGGCGCCGATCAGGACAATGGGTAACCTTTTTTGTGAAACCTTGTGAATAGCCATGATCAGCGAACTCAATTCTCTTTCGGAAAGGTATTGCAATTCGTCGATGATAATGGCCACCGCTGTTGTTCGATCCTGTGCAGCCTCACCCAGAGCAATAAACAACTCCGGCAGATCCGCTTCCAAATCGCCGCTATCTGCCGTGCCTTCCTCGGCATCAATGTTGAGGCCGATTTCTACCTCGTTCACTGTTATCCGCACACCATTCATAAAACTCTTCAGCACTGCCAGTCCGCGTTTAACCTTGACGCTGACAGCCTTGCCGCGATCAAGTCGAAGCAACACCTGCCGCAGATAGGGGATCAACAGCGACGGAAGCGGTTTATCTTCACGCGCCTCAATCATGACCGTTTCGTATTTATTCTCTTCGGCCAATTCCTGGATGCGATTGAGCAACACCGTCTTGCCGACGCCACGCAGCCCAATCAGCAAAGCGCTTTTTTCCGGGCGCCCCATTCGGATACGGGCAAGCGTAATTTGTGTCTGGTCGAGAATTTCTTGCCGGCCGGCAAGTTCGGGAGGCTGAGTACCCGCACCAGGGGAAAAAGGATTCAACAGCTTGTCCATATTGTGGCATCTTTTAGCATATTACTGATCTTATATATTTTATAGATAAGATTGAGAAAGGCAAGTAATCAATCTACATAACGGTTCTTCTTCTGACGCCTTTAAGCCAGCAAGCGAAGCGCGCAGCCGCGATAGCTGCGGAGTCCTGCCGACAGGGATCAAGAAAGAGCGAGCTTATCAACCGAGCGCGTTGCTCGCCCGTCCCGCACAATGCAAAGTGCAAGAGGACGGATTTAGCTGTTTGCTGCCGTGGGGTGTAAACCTTCACCCGGTTCCGCTTCTGTGTCTGTTGATAAGTCTGTTGGCTGAATAAGTTATGCACGTTAAATCCGACCCCCTCCAGTGCCATTTTTCACGTTAAATCCGCCCCCCCAAAACTCGTTAAATCCGCCCCCCTAAACCTATAAGGTTTGCCTTTATGTTTTTTCCTTTAAATTTAACTGATAGCAAGAGTTACGCAGGCTGTTGAGAAGAGTGAAGTTGGGGCGAAGCAGCAGATGCTCACAAGAACACATCAGCACGGACATGGAATCGTTGCGCAAGACGCTTGGCAATTTCCTTGCTGATCGATCTCCTGCCGTTCAAAATGTCCGAAATACGGCTTTGGGGTGCGCAGCACACCAAAACGCACCTACAGCCGTTTTTCTTTGCCTTGTCCACAACCCATCACTGCCGCCCTCCCAGTCGCACAATAGGCTTTAAATCGCTTCGCAGTACAAACCAATTTTCATTTTATTTTTTTTGCTTTGTTACTAATAACAGCGCAGTCTAACGTTATTGATAACGGTTGTTGGGGTGAAGCATGGCAAAATCTAATGCAGAGCGGCAGGCAGAGTTTCGCGCAAAAATGAAGGCAGAGGGCAAGGTCGCCTTGCCGCTATGGGTTACACCTCAAGAAGCGACGAAAATCCGTATTTTTCTCGCCCCATCATCTACCACAACAACCGCCCCGGATATTTCGTTACCTGTAACGAAGTCGGCGGCACCGCCTAATTCGCTGTTACTTGTAACAAGCCAGCGGGGAGCCTTCGTCGTCCCACCGCTCCCTGAAAATATTCCTGAGCCATTTGTGCGAGATATTCGTGAAGCTGAAACCCGCGCCAAAAAAAAGCGCCAGCAAATACAGAAACTAGAATCAGAATTAGCCGCCACCGAACAATGGATTATCAAAACCATTGCTGAGTTAAATCGGCTCGAACCCGTTGGCGTTACAAGTAACAAAAAACAACGAGCGAAGAAATGACGACACTTGTCCGGCTTCATAGCGGCTTCAAATTAGGCTTAACCCGCCACTGCGCCTCAAATCTCGTTGACATGGGCGGCAGCCTTGTATATTGTTCCTGCGCAATGTTCCTACATAAATTTTATGGAGAAATACGCCATGCACGCCGTCCAGGTCCGGGAACTGAAAAACAACCCCTCGCAAGCTCTGCGCAAAGCAGAGCAAGAAATGGTGGTGGTGATGAATAGAAATCACCCCTCCGCGCTGTTGCTTCATTTCGATGAAGCCATGTTGAAGAAGGCGGGGGTTTCCGTTGCGCTTGCCACGGCTCTCTTTCGGGATGGTGGCCTATCTTTGGCGCGTGCCGCCAAAGTTGCCGGAACGCCCATCGTGGACTTCATGCAACACCTTTCGAGGTTGGGCATAGCTGTTGTGCAAGGCACGGCGGAAGACGCAGAGAAAGATATGGAAACCCTTGAAGCATGGCTAAAATAGTCATATCCGACGCCAGCCCCATCATTATCCTGTCGCAAATCGGCGGCTTGGATTGGCTTGTGCCGTTATTCGGCAAGGTATGGCTTACTGAAATTGTCCGTGATGAGCTTTTGCCCGGTGGAAAGCCGGGAGAACAAGCCATCTTGGCGGCGATTGATAGCGGCGTACTGGCTGTTCTGAATCAGGAATGGTCAAAACCGCTCTTTCCTGAGCTGGACGAGGGCGAAGCCAGCACTATCCGGGCGGCGCTGAATCTCCCGGTACAATGCCTTCTTCTCATGGATGAGAGGCTTGGGAGAATGGTTGCCAAAGAGAACGGCATCCCCGTTGCCGGGGTCGCTGGGCTTGTTGGCATGGCGAAGAAACGCGGTTTGATTCCCTCCGTATCTGCGGTATTCGAGCGACTGCTACAAACAGATTTCCGCATTTCGCCGGACTTGATCCGTGGTATTTTACTGAGAGCGGGTGAGTGAATTCCAGTTTTCCCAATTAGAGCCACTTGCGCTGTATAAATTTTCATCTGCATCATCGTAGAATCAATGGGTTACAGTGCAAACAATGCCAATAAAAAATATATTATTGTTAAGTCATTGATATTTATATTGGGGTGGAAATTTTGGCATGATTTTTGAGGCGCTCTCAAAAATACCCTAATAGGGTAAAAAAACGTCATTTCTTGGGGTAAAGTGTTTTTTTGATGCCATATTTTAACATTAAAAATCAAATGGTTATAGACGGCGCAAATGGCTCAATTATCACTGAGGATGAAATTATGGACATGCACGACCCCGCTCACGCTGGCGAAGTCCTGGCCGGTTGGCGGGAAGACTTGGGGCTGAGCGTTACCGCATCCGCCCAACACTTGGGAATATCCAGGGTGATGCTGTCGCGCATCCTTCACGGACACGCCGCCGTCAGCGCCGACATGGACTTGCGCCTGAGCGAAGCCTTGGGCACGTCTCCCGGCTTC
Source organism: Sulfuricellaceae bacterium (assembly GCA_041674485.1). Lineage (GTDB taxonomy): Bacteria > Pseudomonadota > Gammaproteobacteria > Burkholderiales > Sulfuricellaceae > JAGXQV01. The sequence goes on along the minus strand of JBAYVP010000375.1, from coordinate 608 downwards.
TGGCTGAGGATGCAGGGGCAGCGCGACCTATGGGAAGCGCGTCAAAGAGTTGAGGAACGACAGCCGGTGGCAAGGCTGGCGGCATAGCATATGCTGCACCTCATTTTTTGTATTTGTTTTCCTTGAATTGTTACTAATAACGGCGCAATCTATAGTTATTAGTAACGGATGGGGTGCATGGGAAAATCTAACGCCGAACAATCGCCGGACTGCGGTAAATCTCTTAATATTCAATCGTATGTATAATATATTTAGGGGCTGACAATGTGGATTTCCAAGAAAATGCTGTTGGTCTTGTTGATTATGGTATGGATGGTTAACGTAGTCCACGCGACAACACCGGTTATCAATCCAGCGTCCGTTGAGATTAACGGTCACACCTATCATGTTGGCGATACTATTACGGTAACCACTCCCACTGCAAATGTCATGGTTTCTGTGAGTTATAGCGCTCTAAGCTCTATAAATAGAAGCGAGCGATATTGGGGCACTGGTTCAGTTTGATTTTTTATGTAACGTTATGAAAATAATGTATTATATTTTATTTTATTGAAAAACTCAGAGTTGTTTCCACAACGAAGAGTAAACTATCAAAATTGCCCAAAATG
>JBAYVP010000374.1:0-5169 GCA_041674485.1 Sulfuricellaceae bacterium | reverse complement strand
GTAACCATTTGATCCGTTGAAATATTATTTGGTCAAGTTGCGTGATGGGGAAACACCCCTAAGCATCACGAATTTTGATCAAAAACACAGCTTTTCCCATCAAGATAGTTGATCACACTCAGGATAACCTGCAAGCATGAGCGCAATCACTTTCGACACGCTGAAATTTGCCGAGCGGTTGGAAAAGGCCGGTATTCCGCGCGAACACGCCAAGGCCGCCTTGCAAGATGAGATGAAATCCAGAATGGAAAAGATGCAGAAGAACAGGAAAGAAAGCGAGACGCCGGAGTTCGTCCAGCCTATGAGATAGCATCACGAAAAGCAAAGCCCCGTCAGCAACAACTGACTGGTCTTCTGTTTTTCTGGCACCGACAATTCGTCGGCTGCTTGGCCGTCAAACGCTGGTATAATCGCCCCAGGTTTTGAGGCGGCGAGAGGTGTGAAAATTCAACTCTACGCCAATTTTACGCCAAACCAGTCTAGAAGTGCTGTGAATACAGGTTTGTTGGTGCCCAGAAGAGGACTCGAACCTCCACACCTTGCGGCACACGGACCTGAACCGTGCGCGTCTACCAATTCCGCCATCTGGGCAAATGCAACAAGCGCGAACTTTAATAGGAAAACATTATCTTGTCAACGAAGAAACAAAAAATCCGCAACCTTGACCCTTTTCTGGAGCGCGAACGCGCGCTATACGACCACCCCCTGCCGAGCCGTGAATTCGTCCTGCAAATCCTGACCGAGCAAGGCGTACCGCTGGACGATGAACGCCTCGCCGAACTGCTCGGCATCGAGGACGATGAAGTCGGCGTATTCGGTCGCCGTCTCGGCGCAATGGTGCGCGATGGTCAAATCATGCGCAACCGCAAGGGCGCGATATGCATGGTGGACAAGCTCGACCTCATTAAGGGGCGGGTGCAGGGACATGCCGACGGCTTCGGCTTCCTGGTGCCCGACGACGGCAGCGAGGATTTATTCCTCAATGCCAAGCAAATGGACAAAGTGCTGCACGGCGACCGCGCCATGGCGCGGGTGTCCGGCGTGGACCGGCGCGGGCGGCGTGAGGGCAGCATCGTCGAAGTGCTGGAGCGCGCCAACACCCGGCTGGTGGGGCGGGTGCATAATGACCACGGCATCTACTTCGTGGTTGCGGAAAACCGGCGCATCAGCCAGGACATCCTGATTCCGCACAACGAGACGCTAAACGCCAAGTCGGGGCAAGTGGTGATGGTGGAAATCGTCGAACAGCCCAACAAACACGCCCAGCCTATCGGCAAGATCGTGGAAGTGCTGGGCAACTATGCCGATCCAGGCATGGAAATCGAAATCGCGCTGCGCAAGCACGACTTGCCCAACGAATTCCCGCCGGAAGTTGCCAAGGTCGCGAAAAAATTCTCCGCCAAGGTGTTGAAGAAAGATATGGCCGGGCGGGAAGACATCCGCCATCTGCCGCTGGTGACCATAGACGGCGAGACCGCGCGCGATTTCGACGATGCGGTGTATTGCGAGCCGAGCGGCAAGGGCTGGAAGCTGTATGTCGCGATTGCCGATGTCAGCCACTACGTGCGCCCCGGTGATGCGCTCGACCAGGAAGCCTACAGCCGCGGCAACTCGGTGTATTTCCCGCGCCGCGTGATCCCGATGCTGCCGGAGGCGCTTTCCAACGGCCTGTGCTCGCTCAACCCGGAAGCCGACCGCCTGTGCATGGTATGCGAAATGAACATCAGCGCGCAGGGGAGCGTTAAAAGCTATCGTTTCTATCCGGCGGTGATGTGGTCCCATGCCCGCCTGACCTACACCAAGGTGGCGGCGATGCTAAGCGATGAGCACGGGGAAGACGCCCAACAATACAGCGCGGTGCTGCCGCACATCAAGAACCTGAACGCGATATTCAAAGTATTGCTGGTCGAGCGCGGCAAGCGTGGCGCCATCGACTTCGAAACCATAGAAACCCAGATGATCTTTAACGATCTGGGTAAAATCGAACGCATCGAACCGGTGCATCGCAACGACGCCCATCGCCTGATCGAAGAATGCATGTTGGCGGCCAACGTGTGCGCTTCGGACTTTTTGCAGGCGCATGAGCATCCCACGCTATACCGCGTCCACGAAGGCCCGACGCCGGAAAAACTGGAAAACCTGCACGAATTCCTCAAAGAATTCGGCCTGGGGTTAACCGGCGGCGACGACCCGCATGCCAAGGATTACGCCAAACTACTGGCGAAAGTAAAAGGCCGCCCGGACGAACAACTGCTGCAAACCGTGATGCTGCGCTCCTTGTCGCAAGCCGTGTACAGCCCGGACAATGTCGGCCATTTCGGCCTGGCCTACGACTCCTACACCCATTTCACTTCGCCGATCCGCCGCTATCCCGACCTGCTGGTGCATAGAGCCATCAAGGCGGTGCTGAACGGCGAAAAATACAACCCCGGCAAATGGTCGGAACTGGGCATCCATTGCTCAATGACCGAGCGCCGCGCCGACGATGCGACGCGCGACGTGGTGGCATGGCTCAAATGCTATTACATGCAGGATAAAGTGGGCGAAAGCTTCGACGGCAGTGTCAGCAGCGCCACTGGCTTCGGCATCTTCGTGGCGCTCGACGATATCTATGTGGAGGGACTGGTGCATGTCACCGACCTCGGCAACGACTATTTCCATTTCGACGCCGCCAAACACTGCCTGCTGGGAGAGCGCACCGGGCAACGCTTCCGCCTGGGCGACCGGGTGCGGGTCAAAGTCGTGCGCGTCGATCTCGAAACGGCGAAAATCGACTTTCAACTGGATTCCGTCCTGGCCGCAGCGGGTGAAAAATCGGACGGGGGCGAAAAATCACCGCGCAAACGCGACGGAAAACCATCAAGGAAGCATAAATGAGCGGCGCGCTGATTTACGGCTTTCACGCCGTCACCAGCCGTATCCGCCACAACCCTCAGGGCGTGACCGAAATCTACCTGGAGCGCGAGCGCCAGGACGGACGCATGCAAGACCTGCTGCATCTGGCGGAAGAATGCCACATCCGCGTCATCATGGCGGAACGCCACCGCCTGGACGGCATGTCCGGCCACGCCAAACACCAGGGCGTCGTCGCCAAAGTGGCGGCGCTGCCGCAATACCACGACATCCACGACGTGCTGGAAAAACTTAAAGAGTCCGCGCTGCTGCTGGTGCTGGACGGCGTGCAAGACCCGCACAACCTCGGCGCCTGCCTGCGCGTCGCCGACGCGATGGGCGTACACGCAGTGATCGCCCCCAAAGACCGAGCCGCCGGACTGAACGCCACAGTGCGCAAAGTAGCCTCCGGTGCGGCGGAAACCGTACCGTTCATCACCGTCACCAACCTCGCGCGCTCAATCCGCGAATTGCAGGAAGAAGGCATCTGGGTCGTCGGCATGACCAGCGACGCCCCGCAGGAACTACACGCCCTAAAACTGGACACCCCCATGGCCTGGGTGCTGGGCGCAGAAGGAGAAGGCCTGCGCCGCCTGACCCGCGAAACCTGCGACCAATTGGCGCGCATCCCGATGCTGGGCAGCGTGGAAAGCTTGAACGTGTCGGTGGCGAGCGGGATTTGTTTGTATGAGACGAGGAGGCAGCGCAAAACTGTGTTGTAGCATTGACGACATGTTCATCGTATCGTTCAAGGGAGCTATGGGGGGCGGAGCTAGGCTGTCGAAATTTAGCATTTTTCGGCAAAAAAACGGCACTTGTTTTTGGATTTTCTCAATTTACGGACAGTGCCAAACCTCCCCGTTCATGGTTCGACAGGGCTTTACCACGAACGGGGGTTTGGCACTGTCCTTGAGCCGCGTTTGCTGAGGCTGTATCACCATTCACTATCTTATTTTTAATCCGTTCGCCCTGAGCCTGGCCTGCCCTGAGCTTCGCCGAATGGGCGAAGGGTGAATGGATTAAAAATAAGGTAGGTTGTGGCGTTTCTTGGCAAGCCCCAAACCGGGAAGCTAAAATTCGGTAAAATCGCTGTATTTCGACAGCCTAGTACCATGCAACATTATTTATTTCGCATTGAGGAAGATTGACTGGCAATTTACAACTTAGGATACGCGGATTAAGCTGACTCTCCTTTATCCGAAACTATTGTTGTTACGTTGTACTAGGGTGGGGCTGGTAAAGCGACACGACCATCTGTTACTTCCGCACCCTCCGCGTTACCGCGTAAAATCCTGTTGTTTTATCTGCTCCGGCCTCTATAACGAACATGAAATGTCCCATTTGCGGTGCGGCTGAATTAGTGCATGACACTCGTGATATGCCGTACACTTACAAAGGCGAAACCACCCTCATCCCGGCAGTGACCGGCGACTACTGCCCTGCCTGCGCGGAAGTGGTGTTGGACATTGCCGAAGCGCAGCGTTACGGACTACAGGTGCGAGAGTTCAACAAGCAAGTCAATGCGGCTTTCGTTCAGCCGGAATTCATCACCGGCGTTCGCAAAAAGCTGCACCTTGACCAGAAGGAAGCCGCCGAGATTTTCGGCGGAGGAATCAATGCCTTCTCGCGCTACGAGAATGGCAAAACCAAGCCGCCCTTGGCTCTGGTAAAACTCCTGAAGGTGCTTGACCGCCACCCCGACCTGTTGAACGAAGTCAAAGTGGCGTAACTTCGGATTGAACCTTTGGAGTGAGCGCCATGATTTTACATACGACCCGTGTTGAGTATTTGGGGGATTATCGGCTATTTCTGCCTTTCAACAATGGGGAATCAGGCGAGACCGATCTGAGCGGACGCCTGCACGGCGTAGTGTTCGATCCGCTCAGAGACAAATCCTTGTTTGCCACCGCATACCAGCACGCACGGTGGTTTGGAATAATGGGGCTGATCTGGCTCCCGAGTTCCTGTCTGATCTGGTATGCAAGCAAAGGCAGCGGGTGGCGTAGGGATGGTAGCGCCAGGCTAAGCCCTCATCGCTACACATAAGTCGGAGCGGGAAGCCCCTCCCCCTTCAAGGGGGAGGCCGGGAGGGGGATGGGGTAGAATGACACAGACTAAAATCAATATCTTACATTGTCGTCTGGTAACTTCTCAGTAAATATTCGGTAAACCCGTCCCGGATGTCCAGACGCGCAACCTCAGCGGCGACCGCGGTAGCGCCCGTCCGTAAATATTCGGTAAACCCGTCCCCCGTCAGCCAGCAGCTTGACCTCTCCG
>JBAYVP010000373.1:0-5187 GCA_041674485.1 Sulfuricellaceae bacterium | reverse complement strand
GCGAAGCGAACAACATTGAAGAGCCTTGTGCGGGAATTCCGCACGCAGGGATCCGTGAGGGGGCAGTTGGGTAACTGGCTGTCCTACCTTGATCACACAAGTCGGAGCGGGAAGCCCCTCCCCATTCAAGGGGGAGGTTTTGGATCGTTCCCACGCTCCGGCGTCACTGCCATTAAGTTAGGAAAAATCCGTTCGCCCTGAGCCTGTCGAAGGGTGAACGGATTTTTTCTAACTGGTTGACTGTTAAGCCATTCATGGTTCGACAGAGCTTCACCACGAACGGCTTAACTTAATGGCAGTGACGCTCCAGCGTGGGAATGCAGCCGCCGACGCTGTGCGTCGCGTATTAAATCTATGAGTCAATCTCAAGCTTGCTTCTCCAGTGTCATTGCGCAAGTGTTCTGCTGCATCATTTTCTATATCGGGACGCGGAGCGTCCCTGGCTGCATTCCCACGCCGGAGCGTGGGAACGATCAAAATCAAGCACTGGAGCGGCTTTCCGCAAAAAAAACAATGACAGGATGAACAGGATTTACAGGATGGGTTTTCTATCCTGTTCATCCTGTAAATCCTCTCTCAAACGTCTGTGTAGAGCTTCTGTCGAAATGAACGGGGAAGTTTGGCGCTGTCCCGGCGCGTATGCCAAGCTTGCACCCTACCGGTATCCCACCACCGCGATAGGAAAATCCGTCACGCCGTGCGGCGCGATGCTTACCGGCGACTGTTGGCCGTTGGTCAATGTCTTCACCCGTTCCGTCACGTAAAAATCCAGCCCCTTGTGGGTGATTTTGCCGGAATTTTGGTATTCCGCCGCGCCGCCCAGACCTTCCACCACGGCCTTGGTGAATGCGCCGTTGCCCCAGGCCGGGTCTTCCAGCGAGGATTGACCGCTGGTGGCGGCGGAGAACACCACCACGCCGTTTTCGGCGCTGGCCAGGTCGTTGACGAAGGCGGCGATGTCCAGGCCGCGCCTTTTGGCCGTGCCCAGCGCATTGCCGGAGTGGCAAGTGTCGACGAAAAACAGCGCCTTGCCCGCCAGCGTGTTGAGAGCGGTCTTGATGTCGTTTTGCCCCAGCCCGGTGCGCAGCAACCTTTCCGGGTCGGCGTTGTGCGGCAGGAAGTAATAATGGTTGTACGTGTCGTTCATGCCGTGCCCGGCGAGGAACATCATGCCCACGTCTCGGGCGGTGACTTCGCGCCTCAGCCATTCCAGCCCGTCCAGCACATCGTCCTTGGTGGCGTGGTGGTCGGTGAGCAGTTTCACCGCCACATCGCGGTACAGCCCGCCCTTCTGCTTTTCCAGCACCGCCGCGAAATCGCCCGCGTCCTTGGCCGCGAGGCCGAGATTGTAGGCCGGGTTGGCGTATTTCGACACGCCCACCTTACTCTATTGAGGCCGAAGCCAATAAGGCGACATGCCCTGCCATCTCTTCTCTGCGTTCTTTGCTTTGCGTCGCTGCGTAAAATTCTGTCGCTTTAATTTAGTTTGGGACTCTATAATTTCCGCCGTTGGCAATAGCGCATAAGGTGCAGGCAAGGTGAATGTTCGCAGTGATAGCCATTCGGCGCAATGCCCGTTGGTTATTGTGTTCTACGAGAACTATAGGCATTGAGCATCCCTTAATTGAGCACTTCCTTTTCCGCACTCTCAATCGCAATTTTCAAATCGTAGTAGCTGCGCTTAGCCCAACTAGAATATCGGCTATCAAGAAATGCTGCTTCCCCTAGCAGGCCGGCTAACTTTTGAACTAATGGCAATTTGCCTACAGCCTGCTTTTTAGCATCAATAGCCGCCATTATCTTCCTGGCTTTCTTGAATCGACTATGTGGTACATAAATCCTGTTATTGCGTATAACAACTCCGGTAACATGGCTGGCTTGGTTCCCCTTGAAAATCCGAGTTTTCTTTACCGACAGCAAGTGACCTTGTTGCCACAAAGCCTTTGTTACTAAGTACGTTAATTCAAGTGGAATAGTATCGCCGGAAAACGTTAAATCATCGACGTAACAGGTGAACTTAAGCCCGTTGGACAAGGCAAGCTGGTTCAACCTATCAAACAATGGCTTGTTTGCATAAAGCGACAAAATGGGGCTGAGCGGACTACCAGTTGGCAACCCTGAATGATTTGAAATCGAAGTCCCCTTAAAACATGTTAATGTTCCCAACAAAGCAGCCACATTCGGCGCACATTGCAACTGCTCAGCGAAAAAATTGTAAACGTGAGATTTCGTTGTCGATGGATAGAATTTATGTATATCAAAGGTAGCTATGCGTTGAGCATCTTTGTGCACTATTGCATTTGAGCTATAAGATCGTCCTTTGATCGCGGCATGAGCATAGTCAGGAGGAATTACTCTATTTAAGAATTTTTGAATCCGCTCATGAATCTTACGAAGTTCTAGCTTAGGTTCTTGAACCAAACGTTCTTTCGTAATCTTCTTGGTAAACGGACAAATCTCTTCATGCAACAGAAATTCGCGGTAATTATTTTCGCTATGGGCAAGAAAAAGCAGACGATCCAATGACACGCCTAACACTAATGCCAACCTTGCTTTCGAGCCAATTTTATACAATGCACATTGATCTGCTGCGTATGACTTCGGATTTTGCATACATTTCTTTCAAGTAGACCTGACAACCTGCTTGTTTCTTTGCTCTACCCACTGCAATATCGAGACAATCTTGCGAGCTGTACCGACGCGAAGCTTGTCCGAAATTTTCGTGTTATCTAAGTTTTCAGAGAAAAATATCAGAGAAGATAATGGTATATCAAAACGCTCACTATATTTTTTTAATAAGTCAAGAGAAGGCGATTTTTTTCCAGATTCTATTTCCGACAGATAAGAGTTTGATATACCAAGCTCAGAACAAAGTTTAGTTTGAGAAATATCGTGGTATGCCCGGATTAGACGCAGAGCCTCATTCAACATAGTGCTCTCCTAGGCTATTTTGGTTATTGCAGCAAACATTTAATGAAATAAACCAGTTATGCCATTTCGCGTGGAAATATAATTACCTGTTTATAAATGTTTTTTGCGCAACGACAACAGTACCTAGCAAAAAATTAATTTAATAATGATGGGGTAAGTCTCCTATGAAAAGAATTTGCTAATGATGATCCAGAGCTTATCTATCGCGTTAAACAACAGCGTAAGCAACCGAACCACTTTTAACCACCTATCCAGCACCATTTTGGGATTGCTAGGCTTCTTTTTCACATGAGACGAACGCAATTCAACGGGTTTACAGCGAGGCATTTTTATCGCTCCTTAGTTATGACCCATTTGAAATTATGGGTCTCTCGCACATAACCTAAAAGCTGCCAAACTACGGAGTAAATTGCGCCTTTCCCCCTGCTCATATCAACTGTTTTCGGTCTCGCCGAAAACAGACTTTCCCCTGCCTGCTGAATCATCAACAGCGTTCCTGCAAGACCTGGGAGATGTTAGAGGCAAAGCCTCCACAGAGCCGAAGCTCCAACAACCGCGAGATATATCTCCGTCACCGTCAGCTAGAATAATATCCAAAAATTTCGCTCATGTCAAAATATTTTCGCTGTTGGCGAAAATATTTGATCGCTCCCACGCGCTGCGCCACAGCCATTAAGTTTGTTCAGTCGGTCGTATGAATAACTACGACGCTCCTTCACAAAATTCCCATATCAATCAAAATCCTGCGCGATCATCACGCGAATTTATGCAATATCCGGGCTAGATTCCTCTGTTGAACGGGCTGGAGTGTACGGTTTTCCGGGTGCAGGGCAAGGCGCAACGACGCGCAATGGTCGTTCCATTGCCTTCTCCTTCTTGAGGAGTTGCAACGCCGCCATGCGCCCGGAAAACCGTGCAATCCAGCCCGTAGCGTTCTCACCAAACGAGTGAACACAAAACACATGACAAAGTTGTTTAGAACCCCCATGTTACACATCTTGGAAAGCGGTCAACAGAGGAATCTAGATCGGTAAATTGTGGCGAGGCAAGGTATACCCCCTGCCTGGAGTGGCCGGTTTCGGCGGCAGACCACTATGCCAAGTTGCGAGGTTCTCAAAAAATGACCGGAAACCATATTGGATATATGGACACATTGATTGCTTGCCATGCCCTTGCTGAAAATCTGATATTGGCAACCAACAACGAACGTGATTTCGCCCGCATCCCCAACTTGAAAATAGAAAACTGGACGCCGCAGCAAGGCTGACCGCATGAACGCCATTTCCTTGCAGGAAGCCCTGCGCCCTGCCCGGCTGTCTAAACGTCTGTTTGGCTCCGGCTTGTCCGGCTTAGGATGAACGGATTAAAAATCAGTTGGTTGGGAAATGTGCGCCTAGCCGAGTAGGGTGGGCACGCTTTTGTGCCCACGCGGTGCGGTCATTGGAACCCCAACCCGGTGGGAAACATTCGCCTCTGACCGCGTGGGCACAAAAAACGTGCCCACCCTACCCGGCTGTTGCTACCCTCATGCCGGCGTTTCCTTGCTATCGTCAAGTGTTTGATGCTGCATAATCGCAAAATAGGGTGCTATCCATAACTATGATCCCGTTCTATAACAAGTTTCGCAATCTTGCAATCGCCGAAACGCGTACCGTGCTTATTCCCGCAGGAGCGCCATTGCCGGCTGGAAAATACTGTTTTATGGAGTTCTACTGCGATGATCCAGGGTGCGATTGTCGCCGCGTTGTTTTGCAGGTGCTCAGAGAGGATTCCGGGGATAAGGTCTGGGCATCGATCAATTACGGTTGGGCGCAGCCCAGTTATTACCGCAAATGGATGTCCGGCAACGCCAAGCTCGCACGGGGGATGGCCGGCGCCACGCTTGATCCATTTAACCCCCAGACCGAATATTCCGCAGAGTTGCTCGATCTGTTCCAACAAGTTGTACTCAAAGACCCTGCGTACATTCGGCGTCTACGGCGTCACTACGAAATGTTCAAGGAAGCGTAGCAAGGACTTTTCGCGCCCACGCAGTTTAACCTAGATTCCTCTGTTGACCGCTTGCCAAGATGTGTAGCAACTTGGTTCTAAACAATTTTATCATGTATTTTGCGTGTGCCCGTATGGTGAGAACGCTACGGGCTGGATTGCACGGTTTTCCGGGCGCATGGCGGCGTTGCAACTCCTCAGAATGGAACAACCATTCTTCGTCGTTGCGCCTTGCCCTGCGCCCGGAAAACCGCACACTCCAGCCCG
>JBAYVP010000372.1:0-5190 GCA_041674485.1 Sulfuricellaceae bacterium | reverse complement strand
TTGGGTGGTTGACGGTTTTATGGCAACCGCCCAGAGCCCACGGCGGCGAGTGCGGGGTTTGGGGCAGAGCCCCAAGGTTCTGATTTGTAGCTGGCATTTTGTCGGAGATAACGCCCCCCCCCCTCATTTAACTTGAACATCAGACCATCAAATTAGGTGGCGCTACTCAGTCAGCGCGGCGTGAGGCAGGGCATCAGATCGACCAAGTGCAGCACGGCCAAGAGCCGGACGACTGGAGGCCAATGCCGACGATTGGGCAAGGTGTTCGGGAAATTCGAATTCGGGACATCGGCGGCGCGTTCCGGGTCGTTTATGTAGCGAAGTTCGCCAACGCGGTCTATGTGCTTCACTGCTTCCAGAAGAAGGCACAGAAGACCAGCAAGACGGATTTGGACTTGGCTGAGAGCCGCTATCGTGACTTACTGAAGGAGCTGGGCAAATGAGCAATGAACAATTCGCCAGTGTGTGGGATGCCATTGAAGACACCCCAGAGGAGGCCGAGAACATGAAGTTGCGTTCGGGCTTGATGATGGCTCTGAAAGCGCACCTTGCCCGCACTGGCCTGAGCCAGTCGCAAGCCGCCAAGCTGTTCGGTGTTACGCAACCTCGCGTCTCCGATCTCATGCGCGGAAAAATCAGTCTGTTTGGCCTGGATGCACTGGTCAACATGGCTGCTGCTGCGGGTATGCACGTCGAAATGCGTGTGCTGGAAGCAGCATAGGATAAACGCTAGGAGCCTGTCGGACTTAAAGAATCGAAGCGAAGCGGTTTTCGCAGGCAAGCTGCGTAGCGGCGGCTCGCAAAATTCTGTAAGGGGACAGACCACGATTTCTCAGTATTGTTTGCAAAAAACCGTGGTCTGTCCCCTATTGTTTTTTATAGGCATCTTCCTAATGATCGAATGGCTATTAGTGTTTGTTCCTGGGTTTGTTTCTGTTCGAGCTTCCAATCCGATAGCATTTGGTAAAGCAGCGCAAATGCGTAGAAGGAAATTTCCCCTCTGGACATTTGATACAAGAGATTTCTTCGAAATTCTTTCTTTAAACTCGAAAAATCAATATCCAGCATACTGATTCCAAAGATAACCGAGGCAAGATCATTGATATATATGAATGAATTCGAGTTAAGCTCAGATCGCGATATCGGAGCAATCTTAGATAGCCAATAGGTCATTGCCGCAGCGAAGAGGACTCGGTTTGAATTTGATGTCACCCACCTAGCGTTAACGACACTTCTCTTCGATTCAAATACGGCAAGGGCAAACGCCCTTTCAGAAATATCTAGATCGTCGCCATTCTCAGCGGAAGTACTTACCAAACCATCGACAATCTGGACAAAGTGTTTGAATAGATATCTAGCGTTCATCTTCCTCGTCCTGTGGTTTTTTCTCGACTACTCCAAGAATGCTTTTGAAAAAGCTCCCATCCTCACCGGATAGTTTTTCAAAGGGCGTAGAGAAATTATCCGACATTAGTTTTGTGAAACTGAAGTCACTATTCTCATACCGGTGGGTAACTCGGCCTCTTAGTTCTTCCTCTGAAAGCGCCTTTTCAAATAGTTTAAGCGAGGTGGCCATTTGATCTGCATGTCGAAGGGATTTGAGTTTAGTCATATTTTACTTTCACTACGCAAGAAAAGGGTAGAGTAGAAAGCAGGTTCAGCATTCCTTAGGCCAAGCCTATCCGTTTCCGTCCCTTTCGTCTGACGGTGCCTCAATAGCCGTGCCATAGCCCACCTCCCCTACTCTCCCTCATCAAACCGTACATGCGGTTTTCCCCCATACGGCTTTTCGATGTTCTTCACACCGTGCCCTGGGGGTCATGCCTTACATTTGACATTCATGCTCTGTCGTTTTAATCTGCTACCTGTTTGATTTCACAAGAGAAAATTGGTCAGACCCCTTAATTGCTAAATCAAACAGGCAGCAGCTTAAAACGACATGATATGAATGTCAAATATAATGCCTGACTCCTTTTTCGCTTTGGGCTAAAAGGTTTCACTTCACCGTCCAAGGATTAGTCAACGCAATATCGCAAGCAACAAAATCACGCTCATTACGAGTGAGTAACGTTAAATGGTGCGTATAAGCCGTTGCCGCAATCAAACTATCCATAGACGCAACCGGCTGACCACTCTTTTCAGCATTCGCAATCATCACACTCCAGTTTTCCATCACAGCCAAATCCAGCCCTAAAATGCGGTCTTGATACTCGGCAAGCAATGTCTCTGCCCACAATAACAACGTCTGTTTTTTCTTGGAAATCGGTAGTTTGTGAATTCCTTTTTTAATTTCACCCATGCTGATAACGCTTAAATACAAATCTTCTGCATTAACTGTTTGTAACCAACCCATTACACCACTATCCGGTTGCAGCTTGGTTAATTCAGAAACAAAACAAGTGTCCAGCAAATATTTCAAAGCACTACATCCTTTGGGTAATCACGTTGCCGTTCAACTTCAAACCCTTCTATTTTGGGTATGTTGAGAAGAAACGCTTTGAAATTAAGCTTGTGAATCATGTTTTGCTTTTGCTGCATGGGTAGTTTTTTGATAAGTTGATATAAAACTTCCAAATATTGGTCGTCCATGCTATCAATTTCTGATTTTAAATGACTTTTTGTAATAACCATTTCTTTTCCTCTTTGAGTTAAATCAAGAAGGGGTCAGGTCTAACATGCCAACAAAGTGTTGTATGTTAGGCACAAATTTATGCAATATCCGGGCTGGCATTAATGGCGGCGCTTCCCGGTTCCATCACGAAAAGCGGCAGGAGCACGCAGGTATCAAGGTAGAGCATCAATAGCGTCCTTCACGCATTTCACGTATCAGTTCAACGCTTGATTTATCCGCATATCGGCCAATTCTGCAAGTGCGCGTTTCAGATCACTTATTTCCTCGTGCTGAGGTTTGGTTTGCACCAACCGCGCTATTGGCATCCCTTGCCGGGTAATAATCACATCCTCTCCAGCCTTCACCAATTCCATCAAATTAGGCAATTCTCTTTGAGCTTCCGCGACGGTTACAGCTTGCATGGTTTTACCTTTCTAAAATCATTTTCCCATTCCGCCTGGCTTGGAACGCATGTGGCAAGCATGTCGAATCGAGAAAAGCGAAAAAAGGAGGAAAAGGGGACGCTACCCTTTATCCAATTCGTATCAGGCTTTATCGGAAAGAGTCAAAAAGGGTAGCGTCCCCTTTTACCGCTTTTACCAAACTTGAACGGAGCCCCGAAAGTTCAAAAAACCACAGGTCGAAAAACGAATGTATATCGGCCAGTCCCGCTCGAATGCAGCGGTTAGGCATCGGCGAGTTGGGCCAAGTGCGGAAGTGTTGCTCGGATAGTCGCCACGAGTTGCCGCCCCGCTTCTTCAGGGGCAGCGACATCCCAGACAATCGTCAGGTGATGGTTCGTGTCAAAGTGAGTCCTCGTAAACTCAAATTTACTCCGCTCGCACGTGTAAATCACAGGCTTTCCTAGTCCTTCTGCATAGCCTGCTTCCCAGTAAGCTCCAAGGTTGTCGTGCGTCAGGTCTGCGACCACGAAGTCCGAAGCCCGAATCTCCACTCGCATCCGGTCATCAATGAGGCCCGCCATCGGTTTGTCGTCTAGCTTGAAGAGGTCGAATCCTGCGCGCTTTGCAGCAGGTTTTAGCACTTGATCGAGAAATGAGTTCAGATCGGGATCTCCGAACTTCATTGCCATGAAGGCCTTGCGATACGTTGCGCCACCAAGGCGGAGTGACTCGTAATAGTCCCATCCAGCAAAGGTGAGGGCTACATGCGCAAACGACTCGCCAGACACGTAGGTGTTATGCGGGCCGGTGACCAGACCTGAACCTGTCAAATGTTCGATGAGCATCAAGAAGCCTGGGTGCGACTTGGCGCCGACGACAGCACCCTGCAGGTCGTAGTTCAGCTCAAGCGGCTCACCGGGTCCCGGTGAGTTGAGAGCCAACCACTGAATGAGCAAGTCGGCCTGCTCTCGTGGCCGCGGAAGCGGGTTCTCAAGTATGGCTTCGACCGTGTACGAGTTCAGCAGAAGTTGCTGACCCGTCTCATGTGCCTTGCGAACGACGTGGCTCAGCTTTGGTGCGGCATCGCGTGAAAGCAGCAGGGATGGGAGTGCGGCCGCGAGGCTACCTGTCAAGCCGAACTTGCCGCAGTGCGTACAGTTGACCAAACTAGCATCCCGACCCAATGCATTGAGCCCGGCAGCAGCCGAGGTATTTCCACAAATGGGGCATGTCATTTGAGCTGCTCCGATGCCTAACGTTCAAATTGAGGGGCTGACCGTCACAAAACGTGAACGGAGCCCCGGAAGTTCAAAAAACCACAGGCCGCAAAGAGAACGCTTATCGGCCAGTCCCTCTCGAATGCAGCGGTTAGGCCAGATAAGCAGCGCAACGCTACATTGCTTGACCTGACCCTGCGCCTTCAAGGTCTTGCCATGGTGTGATTGTTGGGGATTCAGGAAAAGGGGACGCTACCCTTTATCCAATTCGTATCAGGCTTTATCGGAAAGAGTCAAAAAGGGTAGCGCCCCCTTTTATTCCCTAGTTGCTATGCTGCACTCGTAGCGTCGGCGATGCTTTGGTACTTACGCTCAAGACGGTCAAGCACATCGTCAGGCGAAATGCCGGGTGTCTTGTCGTTCAGTGCTTCCTGCCAGACGCGACGCAATTCGGCAACGCCTTGTCGGCGCAAGCTGCGCTTGTATGTCCAGTCGCGCAACGCATCGCGTATGACTTCGCTACTTGAAGCGTATTCGCCGGTGGCAACCGCGCTACGGACGATGTGAAGCATTTCCGGTGGCAAGGCAATGCTGATTTTCTCGGCGGTGGTCATTGGCGCACCTTATGAACGGATGGTAGGAGTAATTCTTACCATGATAGCAAATCTGGAAGGGGTGCGTGGATATGCATTTAAAGAGGTCACGCTCGTTCGTTTTTCAAATCTCCCGCAATCTTGCGCACCCACCAATCGCCCACTGTCGTTAAGTTAGGAAAAATCCGTTCACCCTTCGACTGGGCTTCAGGGCGAACGGATTCTTCCTAAGCCGGACTAGCCCGGAACCAAAAATATTTACCGCAGAGGCGCAGAGATTTTGTAGGGTAATTGGTATGGTTTCACCCTTTGTTGTATTTCTCCGCGCCTCTGCGCCTCTGCGGTGAAAGCATTTCAGCCGGAGA
>JBAYVP010000371.1:0-5200 GCA_041674485.1 Sulfuricellaceae bacterium | reverse complement strand
GAAAACCGTGCAATCCAGCCCGTAGCGCTCTCACCATACGGGTGAACGCGAAATATATGACAAAGCTGTTTGGAACCACTATGTTACACATCTTGGCAAGCGGTCAACGGAGGTTTCTAGGTTGATATATATGAATAAAAAAGCTGTTTCTTGAGAGCCTGTCGAACCATGAACGGGAAAGTTTGACCCTGTCCGCAAGTTGAGAAAATCCAAAAACCGGCGCTGAATTTTTGTCAAAAAATGATAAATTTCGACAGCCTAGGGCGAATCCCACAGTGGGTTTGTTTTTCCCCTTTACCGTCCCGCCCGCAACAGTTGCAACACCCGGCAGTGCATCTCGCCCCTTTCGCCGCCAAGTATCAACGCCAGCAAGTCATGGTCTTCATATCCCAGCAGCATTTCCAGCGTCTCTACATCTTCGGCGGATAGCTCATTGCCAAATTTTTCCCAGAACCGCTCCAGCAGGATGTCCAATTCCAGCATCCCACGTCGCGAGCGCCAGCGCAGCTTACCGTGAGGAGTGAGGAGTTGCATCTCCCGCCCCGCTGTTTTTCGCCTCACCCCTCACGCCTCTCTCCTCACCTAAACCATTCTCTCCACCAGCATCGCCTTGATCCGCCCAATCGCGCCGGTGGGATTCAGCCCTTTCGGGCAGACTTCCACGCAATTCATGATGCTGTGGCAGCGGAACAGCCGGTAGGGGTCTTCCAGATCGTCGAGACGCTCGGCGGTAGCCTGGTCGCGGGTGTCGGCGATGAAGCGGTAGGCTTGCAGCAGGCCGGACGGGCCGACGAATTTGTCCGGGTTCCACCAGAACGACGGGCAGGCGGTGGAACAGCACGCGCACAGGATGCACTCGTACAAGCCATCCAGTTCGGCGCGGTCTTGCGGCAAGTGCAGGCGTTCGATTTCCGGTTCGGGATCGTTGTTGATCAAATAGGGCTTGATCGAGCGGTACTGTTTATAGAATTGGCTCATGTCCACCACCAGGTCGCGGATCACCGGCAGTCCGGGCAGCGGTCGCAACGTGATCGGCTGTTTCAACCCGGATAGCGGCGTAACGCAGGCCAAGCCGTTGCGCCCGTTAATGTTCATCGCGTCCGAGCCGCACACGCCTTCGCGGCAGGAACGGCGCAAGCTTAAGCTTTCGTCCTGCGCCTTGAGCAGCAGCAAGGCGTCGAGCAGCATCATCTCGCCGGCCTGGATGTCGAGGCGATAATCCTGCATGTAAGGCTTGGCATCCTTGTCGGGATCGTAGCGGTAGATGGAAAATCGCATGTGCTTCTCCTTGATTGTCAGGTGAGGGGTGAGGGGGAAGAACACCGGTCTTCGCCTCACCCCTCACCTCTGTCAGTAGGTTCTCGCCTTCGGCTGAAACGGCTCAACCGTTAGCGGTTTCAGGCGCACCGGCTTGTAGTCGAGGCGCTGGCCTTCGCGGTAATACAGGCTGTGCTTGAGCCAGCGTTTGTCGTCGCGTTGCGGGTAGTCGTCGCGCGCATGGGCGCCGCGGCTTTCCTGGCGCGCCGCCGCCGAGACGATGGTGGCAAGCGCGATTTCCATCAGGTTTTCCAGCTCCAGCGCCTCAATGCGCGCGGTGTTAAAGGCTTTGCTGTGGTCGCGCAGCACCGCATTGGGCAGGCGCGCGGCGATTTCGCGCAACTTGGTCAGGCCTTCATGCATGACTTCTTCCTTGCGGAATACGCCGCAATGCAATTGCATGGTTTTGCTCATCGCTTTGAGAATGTCGGCGACGCTGTCACCGTCGCCCTTCCTGTCCCAGCGCGCCAAACGGGCTAAAGGCCGTTCCAGCGCGTCGGCGGGCAGCGCCCGCAAAAACGGGTTTTCCTTGAGGTATTCGATCACATGCTTGCCGGCGGCGCGTCCGAACACGATCAAGTCGAGCAACGAGTTGCTGCCCAGGCGGTTGGCGCCATGCACCGACACGCAGGCGCATTCGCCGATTGCATATAGACCGGGCATCGCTTCCTCCGGGCCGGTGTCGGTGGGCTTGACCACTTGGCCGTTCAGGTTGGTGGGAATGCCGCCCATCATGTAATGCGCAGTGGGCACTACCGGAATAGGCGCCTCAATCGGATCGACATGGGCGAATTTCATCGCCAGATCGCGGATGCCGGGCAGGCGCTGCTTGATGACTTCCGCGCCGAGATGGTCGAGCTTCAGCAGCAGGTGGTCGCCCTCCTTGCCGCAGCCGCGCCCTTCGAAGATTTCCACCGACATCGCGCGCGACACCACGTCGCGCGAGGCCAAATCCTTAGCGTTCGGCGCGTAACGCGGCATAAAGCGCTCGCCATCCTTGTTGACCAGATAGCCGCCCTCGCCGCGCACGCCCTCGGTCACCAGCACGCCGGCGCCGTATATCCCGGTGGGGTGAAATTGCCAGAATTCCATGTCCTCCAGTGGAATGCCGGCGCGTAACGCCATGCCCAAACCGTCGCCGGTGTTGATCAGCGCATTGGTGGTGGCGGAAAAAATGCGCCCACCGCCGCCGGTAGCCAGCAATGTGGCGCACGCTTCGATAAAAATCGGCTCGCCGTCCTCCATGCCCAGCGCGACCACGCCGAGCGTGTAGCCTTGTGCATCGGTGACCAGATCGACGGCGTAATATTCCTCGAAAAAGTGCGTCCGGGCGGCGATGTTGCGCTGGTACAAAGTGTGCAGCATCGCATGGCCGGTGCGGTCGGCGGCGGCGCAAGTACGGATCGCGGGGGTTGCGCCGTAGTTCTGGGTCATGCCGCCGAACGGACGCTGGTAGATTTTGCCGTTGTCCAGGCGGTCGAACGGCATCCCGTAGTGCTCCAGTTCAATTACCGCTTCATTGGCCTGGCGGCACATAAACTCAATGGCGTCCTGATCGCCCAGGTAATCCGAACCTTTCACCGTGTCATACATATGCCAGTGCCAACTATCCTTGGCGACATTGCCGAGCGCAGCGGCGATGCCGCCCTGCGCCGAAACGGTATGGGAGCGGGTGGGAAACACCTTGGAAACCACCGTCACCTTGAGATTGGCTTCGGCCAGTTGCAACGCGGCGCGCAACCCCGCTCCGCCGCCGCCGACGATTACGGCATCGAATGTTCGTTTAGGAATCATGCTGTGGCCTCTTCATTATTTGGGGGGCGCGCCAAGGTTTTCGCCCCTTTTCCGTCATTCATCGCGTTATTGCACCAGAGTGACTGCCGTTTGCCAAGGCAAGCGGCTGTTGTTGATAGCCCCCGCTACGCACAGCGCGTGCGGATCAACTGCTCTGACCTCTCGCTGCAATTGTTTCTGAGCATCCGCTGGATCGACTACTTGCGGGAAAAGTCTGGAAGCCTTTACCGGTTGCGCCAACAGCAGCACCACGCGTATTTGGCTGCAACCCATGACCTGTTGGGCACGTGTCTTCTCATTGATGTCGTTCGCACGCACCCGTGCCACAGCCAAACCAGCCAGTGTGGATCGCACTTTCAACGCCACCTCTGCAAATACGCTGCTGGGCTTTAAGCGCCTGTTACGCCGATAGTCCTTCACCTCGATCAGCCACAGTGTGCCATCGGTGGCGAAGGCCACGGCATCCATTGCTTCAGAGCCTGCTGCGAAATTTTGAAACTGGTTACGGTGAAACGTCGAGTCGTCGTACTTCCACACCCACCAGCCAGCAGGCATGGTCAACAGAAAACCATCCACAGTTGCCGTCGCGTTCATTGACTGGCCTCCATGTACCTATCGCTCTGAAGCAAGTTCTCGTCCAGCAACACCAAGGGATCGATGTTTGCAATGTCACCACCGGCGCTGACCACTACACCTTCATCAGTATCGGCCAGTGCAAAATATTTCCTGGTCACCGATGAAAACCGGGAATCCATCGTCAATATTTCCAGCTCGCGCAGCAAAAAAAAGACTATGTGTCGCAATAATGACTTGTATGCCCATGTGCGCCAGCGCAACCAGAGCGTTGGCCACCCAACGAATATAGGTCGGGTTCAAATTGGCTTCCGGCTCATCCCAAAATAGGCTTTCACCTTGTTCTGAAATGACCCCGCGCCGAATCAGAAGCAACAAGGTCGTCAGTTTTCGAAAGCCTTCAGCCATCAGGACGCCTTCGGTCTGGCTGCCATCTTTTGCCACAAAGTTCAATCTCCCGCCATCCAGCACCAGTTTGCCGCCCAGTTCTTCCTCCAACTCGGCCATAACCAATGTCGCCAAGGTGGGAGCTGACAGTTCCGGGCCGTTCATGCTACGCGCCAGATCACCGTAGGTCGCGTCCAACTTGATTTCATAGCGATCCAGCAAGGCAATCAACCCCTCGTAGAGAGACACAATTTCCTTGCTTGGAATGAACAGCGATTTGGGTACGTAAGCGTTGACGGCAGCCGTATCGGGAATTTGGCTGGCGGTCAATTCGGCGTTCGTGTTGAGCAGCGACACTTCCTGCGTGCGCTTCAAGGAAATGCTCCAACGCAGGCTCTCGTTTCCCGAGCCAAACGGAAACTGGATTAATTGCGCAATTGCCTGGCCTTCTGCAGTCGCGGTAAAGTACAATGTGGGAATAAACGCTTCCACCTCGGCAGTCAACCGTGCTTCGTCAGCCCTGCCACGTCGAATCAGGTTATCCAGCTTGACGGGTTGAAAAAGACCCTGCAACCGCTCCTCAAAATATGCCTCAGCCCTATTTTTGTTGAGTGCCGAACGCTTGTACATCAAATCCGGCCAGGCACGGTTCATCAGGTAAGCCGCTTTGAGCAAATGCGTCTTGCCCGTGCCATTCTGACCAACAATCACATTCAAACCAGAGCAGAACTCCAGTCGTGCGTCGGCAAAAGCAGTAAAGTTTTTCAGGTGGAGTGTTTTCAGCATCGTCGTTCTCTTTAAAAATATCCAGTTTAATTGCTGCAATGCGCTTCGCTTATAGCACGCTACAATTCTGACGTATGGAACTTGCCATGTTCAACCTAGAAACCTCCGTTGACCGCTTGCCAAGATGTGTAACATGGTGGTTCTAAACAACTTTATCATATATTTTGCGCTCACCCGTTTGGTGAGAGCGCTACGAGCTGGATTGCACGGTTTTCCGGGTGCATGGCGGCGTTGCAACTACAAGAGAAGGCAATGGAACGACCATTGCGCGTCGTTGCGCCTCTTGTGCCCAGGCCGTAAGGCCGTCGGGTATGCCCTGCACCCGGAAAACCGCACACTCCAG
>JBAYVP010000370.1:0-5208 GCA_041674485.1 Sulfuricellaceae bacterium | reverse complement strand
GTAACCATTTGATCCGTTGAAATATTATTTGGTCAAGTTGCGTGATGGGGAAACACCCCTAAGCATCACGAATTTTGATCAAAAACACAGCTTTTCCCATCAAGATAGTTGATCACACTCATTTAACGCGCTGGCAAACCAGCGGCTGCCAGCGTTTCGAGCTTGAGCTTGCCGACGGCGGCAATACCTATGCCTATACCCTCCTGATCGAACACGACGCAGATCGACGCCGTATGCGCGTCCAGGAAGAAAAGCTGGATTTTGACGGCAAACCCTTGTTTTCCTGTATCGGGGGAACAGCCCAGTTGTACCGTGACGACCACACCCCAGGCCCCCAATACCCGTTCGATTGGACAATGTCGGCGGTGGGCGCATTGCACGAAAGGCCGGAAAACAGAAAGCTTGCACAATTCAAGAAAGCGCTATCCAAACTGATTATCGTTCGCCCCATACCGGCGCTGATGGCGCGGGAAAGTCGCGGCGAACAGGAGCGGTTAACGCCGCAAATGGAAAATTTCGTTTCCTGGTATCGACATCTGGCACAGGAATACATGGGCGCCATGGTTACGTTGCTGGCGGAATTAAAGCCTGCCTTGCCGGGCTTTGACTCCCTCAGCTTAAAAGAATCCGGGGAGGACTCCCGCGCACTGAAAGCTCAATTTACCAGACCGGGAGGGGGAAAAGCGCTGACCTTCGATTTCAGTGAACTCTCGGATGGGCAAAAAATGTTGATTGCGCTTTACACCCTGACCTTTGGCCTCAAAGACGAAGGCGTATCGATTTTCATCGACGAACCCGACAACTTCCTCGCGCTGAGGGAAATACAGCCTTGGCTTTCCAGTTTATCCGATGCGGTGGGCGCAACCCTCGAACAAGTGGTATTGATTTCCCATCATCCTGAAATCGTCAATTTTTTTGGCCGCGCCTACGGCAAATGGTTTGATCGGGATGCCCAGGGACCGGTGCGTCTGAGCAGTGCTGCCGGCCTTGCGCCGGAAGGGCTGACATTGGCGGATGCGATCGCTCGGGATTGGATAAAAAAATGAGCGTAAAGGTGGTGTTGCTTTGCGAGGATATACAAATTGCCTGCTTCATGCGCCGGTTTCTTAAACGCCGGGGACTCAAGTCTCATGAAATTCGTGAAGAAATTTCACCACCAGGAAAATGTTCAGGCGAACAATGGGTGCGGGAAAAATACCCGGATGAGCTGAAAGCCATGCGTCGGCAAGGGGGCGTCACACTATTCGTGGGAACTGACGCCGACACCCTGACCGTCAAGGAACGCATCAATACCTTAACCATGGAATGCAAAAACCGCAGCATCCCGGAGCAAGCTCCAGACGAGCACGTAGTCATGGTAGCGCCAAAACGAAACATTGAAACCTGGCTTGCCTACCTTCGCGGAGCGGCTGTGAACGAAGATGACAACTACCCGCGTTATAGTTACGAATCGGAATGCCGGAACGATGTAAAAACCCTTGATCAAATGTGCTTGGATCGCGCCCTGCGCAGCCCCGCGCCGCCTTCACTGCTTGAAACATGCAAGGAATACAGGAAGACCTTTTGACAAGCGGTCAACGGAGGTTTCTAGGTTTATCGTGTCCACGCGGATCAACGCGATAAATTCCGCGTGGGCACAAAAAATGTGCCCACCCGGCTTGGCAATGAAGTGCGGCACGCCGGATTCGGGACGCGGCGCGCGGAAACGAGGGTGGCGAGCTATGGACGTAGATCAAGCCTTGGAGCGCCAAGCCCGGCAGCCTGCAAGGCTTGGCGCGAAGCGCGGGAACGATTTTGTTAAGCGCAATAGGACACTGCGCCGGATGCCAACGAACAACGGAGATTCAGTTCTCAAAGGGATTGAATAACGGCACGTCAAAGCGCTCAAAATCCCTTACATTTCTGGTGACGACGGTGAGTTTATGAATGATTGCACAAGCCGCTATCATGGCATCTTCATAAACCGTGTCCGATTGCCGGTGCATCAGTTTTGCCCATAGCCGAAAAGTTGCGGCATCCATGGGCAGCACGTTGTAGGTAGCGGCAACCTGATTGGTCCAGGCCTCTATCGCCATGGCCTTCGCTATGTCCTGCCCGCGCGTGATCTCGATGCCGGCTTGTATCTCGCCGAGCGTCACGGCACTGAGGTGGAGATCGGCGTCGGCGACGCCTTCGAGCCACGAAACCACCGCCCCATGCGGGCGCACCTTGCGCAATTCCGAGACGACATTGGTATCGAGCAGATACACGGCGCGCCTACAGCACCGCAGCGGGCCGGCGTCGGGCAGTTCCGCGCGGGGGCAGTTCAAGGTCGCCGCGCCCCAAATCGGATAACAACAACGCTTTGAGAGAGGGACGCGCTTCATTGCGCAATCGCTTCCATTCGGCGATAGGCACGAGAACGGCGGTTTCCGCACCGCGCCGGGTGACCATCTGCGGACCTTCGCTGACACAGGCGTCGAGTAGCGCGCTGAAACGGGCTTTTGCGTCTTGTACAGGCCAAGCATTCATGACACGCCTCATCATATGACTAGTTATGTGACCAGTCTAATAAGATTTTTTATGGAAAGCAATACTTATGTGGCCTTATCCCAGAGTAAATTTGTTCTCGGCACGGAAAAAACCGATTCACCGCGGAGGACGCGGAGGAAAACCCTCATGCTCTTCCTCTGCGTCCTCTGCGGTAAAAAAGGTTTTGTCTTTATGGATTGCCGTCATGAGTCGAGCAGCGTTGCGGCTCAGTTTGCCTGGGATTCATGAACGTTTTCCATCATTGATTTTTATCATGAATTTATGAGAACAAATTTACCCTGAGCGGCGAGCTTATCCCATATAGGTAATGCAATGTTCGCTGGGAGCCGCCTTGTCCATCGCGGTACGGCGACAAAAGCCGCTCAGAACTCGGCATTCTTGTTGAAAAAATCGAAACAGGTTTTCAGGTAGCGGCGTTTATTGTCGTCCAGGTCGATGAATTCGACGCCGCACAGGTGGCTGTCGCCTTCCATGCGTTGCCAGGCGACCCGTCCGATTAGATTGACCGGCGCCTGGTTCATGTATTTCTCCGGCTCGTTTTGCGGCAGGTAAACGCCCAGGTTGAGTTTTCCCTCTTTTGCCAACGGTTCCGACAGCACGATTTTCATGCCGGTCATGCTGAAGTCCTGGGTCACGCCTTCCAGTTTCCGCTCGCCCTGGGCGACTTTCACCAACAAGCTATTGTGCATACGCGGGGAGCGGCGTTTTTCGTGCTGCGCCGGTTCGATCATGTTGGCGTGATCGAAGGTGAAGCCCGCCATCAGTTCATTCAGCCGGTTTGTGACGTAGAATAAATTGTCGCCTATCGCGGCTGTCGTTTCCACCTTGGTGGCGCTTTCCTGCAAGGTGAGGAACAAGTTGTCCAGCGTGCCGCTGAGCATGGATAGATTGTCGAGCTGTTGCCTGCTGGCTTCGGAAATGCCGCAACTGGCTTCGGCGCTTTCCGCCACTTGCTCCACCATGGACTGGATCACGCTGGCGGTTTCGCCCGCCACCTGCTGGTTGGCGTGTACTTTTTCCACCACCACGGTCATCGCGTCGGTTACTTGCGACACCTTGCCGGTGAGTTGCGCGATGATTTGCGACACTTCAGCCGCCGAACTGTTGGTTTTTTCCGCCAGTTTGCGCACTTCGTCGGCCACCACCGCGAAACCGCGCCCCGATTCGCCGGCGCGCGCCGCCTCGATGGCCGCATTGAGCGCGAGCAGATTGGTCTGCCCGGCGATGGCCTTGATGGTGTCGATAATATGGTGTATCTGGTCGGCCGCTTCCGCCAACTCGGAAATTTCCGCCACGGCGCAATTGACTTTCTGCACCGTTTGTTCCATTTCGTCGATGTTTTTCTGTACGGTTTTGATGCCTTCGTTGGCGCGCTCTTCCGTGAGTTTGGCGCGCTCGGTGGCGGATTGCGCCGATTCCCGCACCGTGCTGGATATTTTGTGCAATTCGTCCGTCGCATGGCTCACCGCTGCGGAGCGGCTTTGCTGCGTCTTGCTCATTTCGGCGATTTCGTGGGAGATGGTGGCGATCTGGCAGGCGGATTGCCCCATGTGCTTGCCGCTTTCATCGACTTCGCGCATGATTTTATTCAGGCTGGCCAACACGTCGTTGAAGCTTTTTTCCAACACGCCGATCTCGTCGCGCGAATTATTCTCCACTTCCTTGGTCAAATCGCCGCCCTCGACTGCTTTCAAGGATGTGCATAGCGACATGAGAGGGCGCACGAAGGCGGAGGCCAGCACCCCGATGACCATGAATTGAATTGCGAATTCGATGCCGGATTCCCAGAACGAGTTGAAAATGTAGGTGGCATGATTGGCCGCCAATTGGTCCACAACCTGCTTCGCCACGCCGTTTGCACGGGTGATCTCGACCATCTTGTCGAGTTCGTGGGAAGCCAACATGCGGTTGAATATCGTGGTGATCATGGTCACCATGAAAAAGCTCAGTTGCAGTTTCCAGCGTATACTCAAAGACATGAGTTTTTCGAACATGGTTCATCTCCCGATTTTGTTGCCGCACTCCAGTCTATTTGGATATTAACACGACAACGTCATAGCAGGTTGTTGTCGGCTGTAGTTCGGATGTTAGCGCGACCTCCGGTCGCAACCAACTGTAACAAAACCCTTTTCACCGCAGAGGACGCGGAGGACGCAGAGGAAAACCCTCATGCTCTTCCTCCGCGTCCTCTGCGGTGAATCGGTTTTTTCCGTGCTGAGAACAAATTTACCCTGGAGGGGGGGGGCGGGCATCTCGCCCGTCAAATATGGGAAAGCAGGGTAATGACGGGCAAGACGCCCGTCCTAGGCTGTCGAAATTTATCATTTTCTGATAAAAATTCAGCACCGGTTTTTGGATTTTTTCAACTTGCGGACAGGGTCAAATTTTCCCGTTCATGGTTCGACAAGCTCTCAAGAAACAGCTTTTTTATTCATATATATCAATGGCAAATATAACCACAATGGCAGAATGCAAGCCATTAAACGAGCGCCAAACAGCAGCCATAACCCCTGTTTCTTGCCAACGCCTTTCGACCTACGGGCGAATATTCTACTCACCACGAACGGGAAAATTTGACCCTGTGCCTCGCACGTATGCTGAGGTTGCACCATGACAACCTACCTTATTTTTAATCCGTTCGTCCTGAGCCTGGCCTGCCCTGAGCTTCGCCGAATG
>JBAYVP010000369.1:0-5217 GCA_041674485.1 Sulfuricellaceae bacterium | reverse complement strand
GTTTTCCGGGCGCATGGCGGCGTTGCAACTCCTTGGAATGGAACGACCATTCCGCGTCGTTGCGCCTTGCCCTGCACCCGGAAAACCGCACACTCCAGCCCGTTCAACTGAGCTTTCTAGGT
Organism: Sulfuricellaceae bacterium; assembly: GCA_041674485.1. Taxonomy (GTDB): domain Bacteria; phylum Pseudomonadota; class Gammaproteobacteria; order Burkholderiales; family Sulfuricellaceae; genus JAGXQV01. The sequence goes on along the minus strand of JBAYVP010000369.1, from coordinate 5,095 downwards.
TAAACTTCTGATGCTACGTCGGCTACTCAGGAAAACGGGATTTTATTTCACCCGCATTTTGCTCGGGCTGCTGCTTGTCGCCGGTTTGCTGGCCTGGCTGCTGGGGACGGAAACCTGTCTGCGCTGGAGTGCCCGGCAGGCGGAGCATATGAGTGGCGGCAGGCTTGCGCTGCATGAGGTGCATGGCTCCCTGTATGGCCGGGTGCGCATCGCGGCGGCGAGTTTTCAAACCGACGAGACGCGTTATGAAGTGCAGGAGGCGGAATTCGACTGGTCGCCCCGTGCATTGCTGGAACGGCACGTCAAGGTTAACCGTTTGACGGTGCAGGAACTGCGGGTTATCGAGACCCGGCCCGGCAAGCCCGTCGAATTGCCGCAGACCTTGCATTTGCCGCTGACCCTGTCCGCCCCGGACATTAAGGTAGAGCGGCTCACGTTCAAGAGCGGGCGCATGGAGCAGCATTTCCACGCCATCGATCTCGGCGTAGACAATGCGGGCGCGGGCTATAAGCTGAAATTGCGCGGCATTGCAAGCGCATGGGGCAAGGCGGAAGGCGAAATGGCGCTGGGCGACACCCGCCCTTTCCCGGTTACGGCGCGCATCGGCGCGCAGCAGAAGGGGGACAACGCCTATCGCGCCAATGCGAATGTCTCGGGCACATTGGCGCAGATGCAGTTCAAGGCGCAAGCCAGCGGTTTCGGCGGGCGGGCGGCGGTGGATGCTACGCTCAACCCGTTCGCGGCCATCCCCGTCGCTCAGGCGCGCATCACGGCCAGCGCGATCAATCCCGCGCATCTGAACCCGGACTGGCCGCAGGCCGATCTCAGCGCAGATATTGCGCTGACGCCGCTCAGTTCGGCGCGTGTGGAAGGCCACCTCAAACTGCACAATACCCAACCCGGCGCGTGGGATAAGGGGCGCTTGCCGCTACGCAACCTGGCGGCGCGGTTTGACGGTACGGCGGCGCATCTCGATATGCAGGACATTCGCCTGGACCTGGCGGGCGCGGGCGAATTCAAGGGCGCGGGGCAGGTGCGGGGCAAGCGCCTGCAACTCGATCTTAACTCAGCCGGTTTCAATCCGCAGGGGCTGCACGGCAAAATGCGCGCGCTACGGCTGGCCGGCGATATTCATTTGCAAGCCGCGCCGGACAGCCAACAACTGCTGGCCGATCTGCGTTACCAAAAGTTCCGGCTGCATCTGGATGCGCATAAGCAGGGCGACAGTGTCGAACTGCGCAAGGCCATCCTCCAGTCCGGTAACGGCAGCCTCGCGCTGCACGGGGCGTTTGAGCTGAAAGACGACGAGCGCTTTAATCTCGCAGGTGCGTTGCAAAAATTCAATCCGGCCGATTTCGGGGACTATCCGGCGGCGCTGCTCAATGCCACATTCACCGGCGCGGGGCAGCTTGCCGGGACGCCCCAGGTCGCGCTGGAATTCGCCATTGCGGACAGCCAGTTCCGCCAACAGCCGCTTTCCGGCCAAGGCAAGCTGAACCTATCCGCCACGCATATCTGGGATAGCGATTTCACGGTGCAACTGGCGAGCAACCGCGTGGCGGCCAAGGGCGCGCTGGGCGCGTCGGGCGACCGCCTGAATTTCAAAATAGAGGCCGACAATTTAGCGCTGCTGGACCCGGAACTGGGCGGGCAAATCCGCGCCAACGGCGCGCTGACGGGGACGTTTTCCAACCCCTCGGGCAATTTCGACGCCCAGGCCGACAACCTGACGTGGGGCAAAGATTACCATTTGGCCACACTACGCGCCAAGGGTCGCCTGGACGAAGGCGTACACGGGCCGCTGGTGCTGGATGCCGCGCTGCACGACCTCGCCACGCCGCAATTGCGTCTCGACCAAGCCAACCTGAGCGCACACGGCACGCGCGCCAAGCACACGCTGCAACTCCAGGCCAGGAACCCCGATTTCGACGGGGAAGGGCATTTGGCCGGCGGCTGGGACGCGCTATCCGGCTGGACGGGGCTGGTGTCGGACATGGTCAATCGCGGGCGCTATGCGTTTGCGCTGAAATCCCCGGCGAAGCTGGAATTGAACCCCGCCAAGCAGCACTATTCGCTGAACCATGCCCGGATCGACGCGCTGGACGCGCATTTCACGCTGTTTGACCTGGTTTTGGACGCCGGTCAACTCGCCAGCCGGGGCGAATTCAACAATCTGGCGTTCGCCCATATCCAGCGCCATGTGGCGCAAATCGCCGACTTGAAAAACGACCTCGCGCTGAACGGCGAATGGCGCTTTACCCTGCGCGACAAGCTGGATGGGCGCATCGCACTGTGGCGCAGCCGTGGCGACATCAGCGCGCCCACCGTTCCCCAGACTGCGCTGGGGCTAAACCGCCTCACGCTGAACGTGGATGCGACCGGCAACCGCTTGCAGGCGCGGCTGGAGGCCGCCGGCGCGAGATTGGGCAGCCTCAAGGCCGACGCGCAGGGGATGCTCTCCCACATTGACGACGCCTGGGGCATGGACAACGACGCCCCGTTACGCGCCAACGCCGACCTCTCCATTTCCTCGCTGGCGTGGATTGCGCCGCTGATCGACCAAAGCGGCGCGCTTGTCCTCGACGGCGCGCTGAAGGCCGGCATTCAAGTAACCGGCAGTTACGCGCAACCCAAGCTGAGCGGTGTACTAAGCGGTGAGCGCTTCACCGTCGCGCTGCCGCGCCGGGAACTGCGTTTCACGGATGGCCGCTTTCAGGCGAAATTCCGCGACCAGACATTGCACATCGACAGCTTCAGCGCGCGCAGCGGCGCGGCCAGCCTTAGTGGCAATGGTCGGCTGACGTTCGACGGCGTATCTCCCCATGCCCTGCAATTGGCGCTGAAAGCGGAGCAGCCCGGCGCGGGCAATCTCACACTGAACGGCACGCTGGGGCTGAAAGGCGCGCAGCCGTTCGAACTGGCGGGCGCGGTGCAAAAAGTCAACCCGGCTGCGTTCGGCGACTACCCGGCAGCCGTGCTCAACGCGACATTTTCCGGTGCGGGAAGCCTTGCGGAGCAACCCCTGGCCACGCTGGAATTCGCCCTCGCGGATAGCTATTTCCAGCAACATCTGTTTTCCGGCCAAGGCAAACTGAGCTTCGATCAGACCTTGAATCTGGAAAAATTCACCGCGCGTAGCGGCGATGTCAGCCTTAGCGGCAATGGTCGGCTGACCTTCGAGGGTGAATCGCCTGTGATGAAACTGGCGCTGAAGGCGGACAAGCCCGGCGCAGGCAACCTCGCGCTGAACGGCTCGCTGGCGCTGAAAGGGCGCAAGCCGTTCGAACTGACGGGTGCATTGCAAAAATTCAATCCGGCAGCCTTCGGCGACTACCCGGCAGCCGTGCTCAACGCCACCTTCTCCGGTGCGGGTAGCCTTGCGGCCCAACCCCAGGCCACGCTGGAATTCGCCCTGGCGGATAGCCAATTCCAGCAGCACCCGTTTTCCGGCCAGGGCAAGCTTAACTTCGACCAATCCCTGCAACTGGAAAAATTCACCGCGCGTAGCGGCGATGTCAGCCTTAGCGGCACTGGCCGGCTGACCTTCGAAGGCGAATCCCCCGTGATGAAACTGGCGTTGCAGGCGGACAAGCCCGGCGCGGGCAACCTTGCGCTGAACGGCTCGCTGGCGCTGAAAGGGCGCAAACCGTTCGAACTGACGGGGACGTTGCAAAAATTCAATCCGGCGGCGTTCGGCGATTACCCGGCAGCCTCGCTTAACGCGACATTTTCCGGTGCTGGGCGGCTTGCCGAGCAACCCCTAGGCACGTTGGAATTCGCCCTGGCGGATAGCTATTTCCTGCAACAGCCGATTTCCGGTCAGGGCAAGCTTAACTTCGATCAAACCTTGACCCTGGAAAAATTCACCGCGCGCAGCGGCGACCTCAACCTCAGCGGCAATGGCCGGGTGACGTTCGACGGTGCGTCTCCCATGATGAAACTGGCGCTGCAGGCGGACAAGCCCGGCGCCGGCAATCTCGTGCTGAATGGTGCGTTGGCGCTGAAGGGGCGCAAACCGTTCGAACTGACGGGGGCATTGCAAAAATTCAATCCGGCAGCGTTTGGCGACTATCCGACCGCCCTGCTCAACGCCACATTCTCCGGTACGGGAAGTCTTGCGGCCCAGCCCCAGGGTGCGCTGGAATTCGCCCTGGCGGACAGCTACTTCCAACAGCATCCGTTTTCCGGCCAAGGCAAACTGAATTTCGACAAGACCCTGCGCCTCGAAAAATTCACCGCACGTAGCGGCGACATTAACTTTAGCGGCAATGGCCGCATGACCTTCGACGGCGCATCCCCGCTCGTGAAACTAGCGTTAAAGGCAGACCAGCCCGGCGCCAGCAATCTCGCGCTGCACGGCTCGCTGGCGCTGAAGGGGAACAAACCGTTCGAACTGGCGGGTGTACTGCAAAAAGTCAATCCGGCAGCTTTCGGAGACTACCCGGCAGCCCAACTCAACGCCACCTTCTCCGGTTCCGGGCAGCTTGAGGACGAACCCCAGGCCGCGCTGGAATTCGCCCTGACGGACAGCCAGTTCCGCCGCCAGCCGCTTACCGGCAAGGGCAAGCTGAACGTTTCCGCAACGCACATCTGGAATAGCGATTTCACGTTGCGCCTCGCGCGCAACCGGTTGGAAGCCAAGGGTGCGCTGGGCGCACCGGGTGACCGTCTCGACTACCGCATAGAGGCCGACAACCTGGCGCTGCTCGCCCCGGACCTCAGCGGAAAAATCCAGGCCAGCGGCGCGCTGCATGGCCGCTATGCCAGCCCGACCGGGAATTTCGAGATACAAGCGCACGACCTGGCATGGCGCAAAAATTACCGCATCGCCACACTACGCGCCAAGGGGCGTCTGGACGAAGGCGCGCAAGGAAGGCTCACGCTGGAAGCTGCCTTGCAGGACATTGCCACGCCGCAACTACGCCTGGATAGCGCCAGCCTCACCGCGCAAGGCACGCGCGCCAAGCACACGCTGCAACTCCAGGCCAAAAACCCCGATTTGGACATGAACAGCCACTTGGCCGGGGCTTGGCGCGACGAAACCGGCTGGTCGGGGCGGGTGTCGGACATGGTCAATCGCGGGCGCTACGCGTTT
>JBAYVP010000368.1:0-5219 GCA_041674485.1 Sulfuricellaceae bacterium | reverse complement strand
TTGCGGATTTAGCCGCGTCTCGCGGGATGCGATGCAAGGCGCAAATTGCGCCGTGTGGCTGTTCCACACAAGCAATTTGCAACGCAGCAGCGCGCCCGCGAGACGATGGATAAATGCGCAAATTGTGACCGCGCAAAGTATATAGCCCTCCCACAGGGAAACCGCCTGATCGATGTCTTGCTGCTGCCGCTTCTTGTTCCCTCCACCCAGCAAGACAATGATCTTCAGTCCGTCTCTCGCCAGATAGATGCGATAGCCTGGCCCCCAGTCGATCTTGTATTCACCTATACCCCGAAACCACTCAACATTGGACAGATTGCCCTGTTCCATGCGTGCGGCAACCACTCCTATCTTGGCGGCGGTCACAGGGTCAAGCGTGGCAAACCATTCTGCGTAGGGGCTTTTGCCATCAGGCAGCAGCAGTTCCTTGACTTGATAGCTCATCGCTTCAATGGTAACGCATGTGTATCTATCCGGCAACAACAGTCAGTTTAGCGAACGTTCCGGTGTGACACAAGCGCTTGCCCCCGGTTCGCAACAGAAGACGGGCTTGAATCATCATATCCTTAATGCTTGCATACCGGGACCAATTCGCAGCCCCACGTATCGATGAATGACATTCATATATTCTCTTCCGGTTATTGCTGATTTTGCCCTTCTTCTGGCAACAAAACGCACAACCCCCAGTATTTTTACGATTTCCTCATTGTCAACGTTATGCAAGTCCGTTTTAATCGCCCGTTCGACGAAATCCACTCCATTTACAATGAGTTGGCTATCGCTCTCGTCTTTTGTTTTATTATCTCCAAAATAATGCAAATCGATCAGTGCCTCTATGATGCTTATTGCATCGCTGTCTTGTAAGCCATTCTTGTTTTTAACATCAAATGCACACAAAGCGCCCTCAATGGCATTGCTATACGATGCCAACTCAAAATCGCCGTCCATTTCAGTAACGGCAAATGCCGGAACATCGTTATACGATCTCTTTGGCTTTTGATAGAAGCGGCATTCCGAACAGGAATCGGGCTGTCTGGTGTTTCCGCAACAGAAGCTACACACCGGACCGGTTGCAATCAGGCATGGCCTTTGCCCTTTTCTTGAATTGCATATTGGGCACTTTGCCATATATATTCCTTAATAATCTAAATGTTGGATTGTTTTCTTAAAACACCAACACAAACACAAATACACTTCATCAACATGGCCTAAAGCCTGGGCAGGCGCGCCCCAAGCGCGATTATAACCCGTAGGCACGGCTTCATCAGCGGAACCGTCGTCGGTGACTGAATGATGGAATCGGCTATGATGATTTTCACCCCCGGTTTTTTTCGTTGCCAAAATAAATTTCGGCGCTATTTGCAACGAATCGATACAAATACAAACGCCGGAGATAAATTTCTGCTTAAATTAGGGTGTACTATAAGAATGCGTAGCAAGTGTGCGGCGAGGAACGTAAGCGTGTAATCTGAAAACCCGGCTTAACCGCCGAAACGCTAAAATTCGCTGGGAGTCGGCTTGCTGGGTGTATAGCGATTTGGAAATTTTGGAGTTTTTAGCGCCGGGGAAAAACCGCAGAAGGAAATGAACAATAGCCGGTTTACTATTTGTTTTGTAACGAAGAGGAGGATTATCATGAAACTGACCAAGACTATGGGCTGGACACTGACCGTGTCTGTTCTGGCGGCGATTTCGGCTATGCCTGCCGTAGCGGATCGTTGGTCCGGCGATTCGGGCAGGGGGCGCTACGCCGAAGGCGACAGGGCGCGCATGCATAGCATGAATGAAGGGGGCATGAATCGCTGGCATGGCGACATACGCTTTTTCGACACGCACGACAGGGGACTTTGGCGCGGCGGATATTGGCACCAGAGCTTCGATAACGGCAGACCGGGGTGGTGGTGGGTGGTAGGCCGCACTTGGTATCCCTATCCGCAACCGGTATACCCCTATCCCGATCCTTACCAGCCGCCGACCGTCATCATGCAATCGATGCCGCCGACTTCGATGGGCATGTCGCCGCCATCGGGCGTCCAGTATTGGTATTACTGCGAGCCGTCCGGGGGATATTACCCCTATGTGCCATCATGCGTTGTCAATTGGAAAATGGTGCCGTCCATGCCTCCCGGCATGGGTCAATAAGGGAAACCAAGCCATGCCGAAGAAGAAACGCATCTTTTTTGGCATGGCGTCGGTCGATCCCCGCGTAGCGGTGACATCGGCATAGGGCAAGCCGTTCGATCTGTTCGTCAGGGTAAATTTGTTCTCGGCACGGAAAAAACCGATTCACCGCAGAGGACGCGGAGGACGCAGAGGAAGAGCATGAGGGTTTTCCTCTGCGTCCTCTGCGGTGAAAAAGGTTTTGTCTTTTTCCGATAGGCCTACTCTGCGAGCGCCTGTTTTTCTTCTTGATTCATGTCCGCCCCACTAAATTAGAGTGCGCTTATATTGCAGGGCAAGACGCGGGATTTGTAACCTGGGATTTAGCGTAGTCCAGCGGTGCGGGTTTGGCGATGCCGAAGCCTTGCGCGTAGTCCACGCCGATAGCCTTGATCTTTTCAAAAATGGCGTCGTTTTCGACATATTCGGCTATCGTCTTGATGCCCATTACATGGCCGATGCTGTTAATGGCTTCTATCATGGCGCAGTCGATGGGGGTGCGCTCCATGTCCTTGACGAAAATACCGTCGATTTTTAGGTAATCGACCGGCAGATTCTTTAGGTAGCTGAACGACGACAAGCCGCTGCCGAAATCGTCCAACGAAAAGCGGCAGCCTATCGCCTTGAGTTCGCCGATGAAATCGCCGGCCTTGCCGATATTGGCGATGGCTGCGGTTTCGGTGATTTCAAAGCATATCTTGCTGGGCGCTACGCCGGTGCCCTTGAACAGGTTGAAAATATAATGCAGGAACTGCTCGTCGCCGATGGATTGGCCGGACAGGTTGATCGCGCAGATAATGTCGCGCTCGGGGTTGGCGACCAGCCAGTTGAAAGTGTTGACGACCACCCAGCGGTCTATCGAGCGCATCAGGTTGTAGCGTTCCGCCGCCGGAATGAAGGAGCCTGGCGGCACCATCTGGTTGTTTTCGTCGAGCAGGCGGATCAGGATTTCGATATGCTCGGTATTCCCCTCGTCGGCAGCCAAGGGGACTATCGGCTGGTAATAGAGCATGAAACGCTCTTCCTCGAATGCCTTGGCAATGCGCGCCACCCAGTGCATTTCCCCATGGCGGCGCGCCATTTCCTCGTTGTCCGGCTGGTAAACCTGCACCTGGTTGCGCCCCATATCTTTGGCGGCATAGCAGGCGGTGTCGGCGGCGCTCAACATGCGGGCGGCATTGCCGCTGTCGTCGGTGATTTCCACCAGACCGATGCTGACCCCGACGGAAAAAGTTTTTTCCTCCCAATCGAAGCGGAACGCCTTGATCGTTTCCAGCAGTTCGTGGGCGATGGAGTGCGCCTTTTCCTTGGGGCAATTTTCCAGCAACACGCCGAATTCGTCGCCGCCCAGACGCGCCAGCGTGTCGGAACTGCGCACCTTGATTTTCAGCAGGTCGGCGATCTCGCGCAACAGCAAATCGCCGGCGCTGTGACCGCAGGTGTCGTTAATCACTTTGAATTGGTCGAGATCAAGGTAGAGCAGCGCATGGGTGCGATGCAATACGAGCGAGTCGGAGATCAACTTGCTGAGTTCCAGTTCGAATTCGCCGCGGTTGACCAAGCCGGTGAGGCTGTCGTGACGCGCCTGATAGGAAAGTTGCAGCGCCAACATGCGCTTTTCGCTGACATCGCTGAACACCAACACGACGCCCATAATCTCCCCATCGTAGTTGCGGATCGGCGCGGCGGAATCCTCAATATGCAATTCCTTGCCGTCGCGGCGCACCAGAACGGTATGGTTGGAAAGCCCGACAATACGGTTTTCGCGCAATACCCTGGCAACCGGGTTTGCCACGGTCTTGCGACAGGTTTCGTCGATAATGCGGAACACCTTTTCCAGCGGCAGTCCCCGCGCCTCCCCGGTGCTCCAGCCGGTCATGCCTTCCGCCACCGGGTTAAGGAATGTAACGTTGCCGGCGGTGTCCGTGGTGATCACCGCGTCGCCGATGGAATTCAAGGTAACCTGGGCACGCTCCTTTTCCTCGAACAGGGAGGCTTCCATGCGCTTGTGCTCGGCAAGACTTCCTTCCAACGCCCGCGCCATCCCGGCAAAATCGCGGGTAAGGCGGGAGACTTCATCCTTGCCCGATGTGAGCGGCAATGCAACCGCCAGATTGCCCGCGGCAATTTCGGCGGCGGCGCGAGACAGCACATTGAGACGACGAGTCAGGGTGCGCATCAGCCACCCGGCGATCAGACCGCCGAACAGGACGGCAGCCAGCGTGTACACTATGCCTAGACGCATGACGGCGTCGAGTTCGGACTGCCGTGGTGCGGCATCCAGCAGCACGCGCGCATAGCCGATGCGCTGCCCGCCGGAAGTGATCTCGCTGATGCTGTCTATCATGCCGTCGTGCCAAAACTGGCGCCCGGATACGCCGCCGTTCAATGTTGCGAGCAGGCGTTTGCCGGCGGGATCGGCCAGCATCCGGTCGAACAAGGCGGGATCGGTGGAAACGCGCACTTTCCCCTGCATATCCAACAGCATCGCAAGGCGTAACGGGGAGGAGGAGGAGTTATGCGCAGATTGCAGGCTGTCGAGCATCCCACCGAAGTCTTTCAAATCGTTGCCGATCAGCCGGGAAGATGCGTTGGCGGCCAGCGTCCGGCTTAAGTCTTGCCCCTCCAGTGCGAGCTGCTTCTGCATGAAATCCTGCTGGCGGGTGACCATGCCGAACACCGCCAGCCCCATCAGAACCGCAAGCAATACGCCAACGCCGATTATCATCCGACCGCGCATACTATGCAGCATGAAATCCAGCAATTTTCGCAAAGAACTCATGAGGGTTTATTTCGTGGTGTGAAGTTTCATTTGTGCAGGAAAGCCGAACGCGACCGGTTGCGGCAAGGAATGTTTCATGCTTCTCCCTTCTCCCTTCTCCCTTCTCCAATGGGCGCTTCAACCTAAATTCCTTAGTTGAACGGGCTGGAGTGTACGGTTTTCCGGGTGCAGGGCAAGGCGCAACGACGAAGAATGGTTGTTCCATTCTCTTCTCTTGTAGTTGCAACGCCGCCATGCGCCCGGAAAACCGTGCAATCCAGCCCGTAGCGCTCTCACC
>JBAYVP010000367.1:0-5229 GCA_041674485.1 Sulfuricellaceae bacterium | reverse complement strand
TATACTTTGCGCGGCCACGATTTGCGGATTTAGCCGCGTCTCGCGGGATGCGATTGCTGCGCAAATTGCGCCGTGTGGCATTACCACACAAGCAATTTGCAACGCGGAAGCCGCGCCCGCGAGGCGATGGATAAATGCGCAAATTGTGGCCGCGCAAAGTATAGCCTCGGGTCATTCCATAGAAGCTGTGCATCAACAAAGTTGATGCCATGTTTGGAGAGGTTTGCCTGGCTCTTGGACTCGTCAAATTCAAAGGTAAACATAGTATAAAAAATATACCATTATTGGATTGATTTCAAGTGCTGGGGAAGATTCTACCAGGGTAAATTTGTTCTCGGCACGGAAAAAACCGATTCACCGCAGAGGACGCGGAGGACGCAGAGGAAGAGCATGAGGGTTTTCCTCCGCGTCCTCTGCGTCCTCTGCGTCCTCCGCGGTGAAAAAGGTTTTGTCTTTAATGGTTGCTGCCATGAGTTCAACAGCGTCGCGCTAAGATTGCCTAGGATTCATGAACATTTTCCATCATTAATTTTCATCATGAATTTATGAGAACAAATGTAGGGTGGGCGCGTTTTTTGTGCCCACGCGGTTCAGAGGCGGATGTTCTCCACTGGGTGCGGGTTTCGATGAGCGCACCGCGTGGGCACAAAAGCGCGCCCACCCGACCAGGTTAAAACTCCTGCCATTCCTCGTCATCCGGTTTCGCGACATGCTTGGGTTGTGCTGCGTGGCGGGCGGGCGCATGTCCGGTAGCCGGAGGGGGTTTCCTGCTTACCCCCGCATAGGCGCCGACAGACGGTTTGGCAACGCTGCGAACTGCTGCCACGCCCGAGCTGCTCTTGGCATCCAGCTTGAATAGGCTAACTGAGGCGGACAGGTTTTGCGCCTGTTCTTCCAACGATTCGGCGGCAGCGGCGGCTTGTTCCACTAGTGCTGCGTTTTGCTGGGTGACTTCGTCCATCTGGGTGATGGCTTGGTTTACTTGTTCGATGCCGGCGCTTTGTTCACCGGATGCGGCGGCGATCTCTGCCATGATGTCGGTGACGCGTTTAATTGATGTGACGATTTCTTCCATCGTGTGCCCGGCATCATTGACCAGCCGGGCGCCGTTTTCCACTTTGCCCACCGAATCGCCGATCAGCGCTTTGATCTCCTTTGCGGCTGCGGCGCTTCTCTGGGCAAGGTTGCGCACTTCCGCCGCGACCACTGCGAAGCCGCGTCCCTGTTCGCCGGCGCGCGCCGCCTCGACGGCTGCGTTCAACGCGAGGATGTTGGTCTGGAACGCGATGCCGTCAATCACGCTGATAATATCCACGATCTTGCGCGAGGATTCGTTGATTGAACTCATTGTGCCGACCACCTCGGAAACCACCGCACCGCCCTTGCCGGCCACGTCGGATGCGCCGATGGCAAGCTGGTTGGCTTGTTTCGCGTTCTCGGCGTTTTGCCTTACGGTGGAGGTCAGTTGCTCCATGCTGGACGCGGTTTCTTCCAGGGAAGACGCCTGTTCTTCGGTGCGTTGCGACAAGTCCTGGTTGCCCACTGCGATTTCCTTGGCGCCGGTGTTGATGCCTTCCACCGCGACCTTGATTTCGTCCACCAACTTTTTGAGATTTTCCACCGTGGCGTTGATGCCGTCTTTGGTCTGGCCGAATAATCCGGGGTAGTCCTTGGTGATGGTCTGGGTCAGGTCGCCCACCGCCAGCATGTGGGCGACGCGCATGATGTCCCGCAAGCCGGTGTCGGTGACTTCGGAGAGCCGGTTGAGCAGTTCGGATAGCGTCCTGGTGTAACCCTGCTTGCCGCTCATGTTCATCTTGACGCTGAAATCGCCCCGGTTGGCTGCGGCTTCGACGATGTGCTGGATTTCGGCGACGATTCCGGTGAGGGAGTCCACCGTGGTATTGACGCTGACTTTCAACTGATTGTACGCACCGGCATATTCTTTGGTGACCTTCTGGCTAAGATCGCCCTGCGCCAACGCGCCCGCGACGCGGATGGTGTCCTTGAATGCGCCGTCCACCGTATCGGAAAGCTGGTTAAGTCCGCTTGCAATGTCCAGCGCAAATCCCCGGTGAGAGGCCGTTTCCAGCTTCACGCCGAAATTGCCGTGGTTCGCCGCGTCCACGATCCGCTGCACGTCGGAGACGATTCGTATCAGCGCGTTCTGCATGGTTTCCATGGAGGTCAACAAGCGACCGATCTCGTCCTGGGATTCCACATGAATTCGTCCTCCCAGGTCGCCTGCGGCGATTCTGGCCGCTACATCCATCGCCTGCCCCAGCGAGCGACCGATATTGCGGATCAACAGCGCACCGAGCAATGTCGCCAGCAGTATGCCCAGCACAATCGCGGCAATCGAAACGTTGCGCGTCGCGTTATAGGCTTGCAGCGCTTTTTCGTGCTCCTGCTTGCCTACTTCGATTTGCAATTGAAGAAGTTTTTCGACCGCATTCCGGTTCACCACGAAAGCGGGGGCGGTTTCCTGCACGAGAGCGGCATTGGCTTCGGCAAAATGTCCCGTTTTTATTAACTCTATCGTTTTCGTCCGCACCGCCTGGTAGGCTTTGCGTTTCGTTTTGTAGTCTTCGAACAGCGTTTTTTCTTCCGGGGTCAGGTAAGTGGCCGCATACTCTTCCAGGAGCTTGTTATTTTTCCTGACATTTTCTGCCATCGCGTCGGTGTGCAGGGAAAGCGGGTGGTCGTGCAGCTTGCTTTCCGGCAGGCGTGGGTCGTGCATCAACATCAGATGCACCTGGCGCAGGTTTTCCGCAGTCAGGATGTTGACTTCGCTCAATTGTCCTGCGGGAATCAAGCGGTCCTCGTAAACGGTGCGTAATCCTTCGTTAGCGATAGTCATGCCATGCAACCCGACACCCCCGACAACGGCAAGCAACGCGGAAAGCATGCCAATGACGAAAATCACCCTGGTTTTGATGGTCAGGCTTCCGAACATGTTCGTTTCCTTGTGAAGGCTGCTAATTCCTACCGATTCTACCAGTTTTCCAGCCTTTCACCGCAAAGTATACGCAGAGGCTTCGTGATGCCTCTCCGCATCTCCGCGCTTATTGCTTCCGGCTAGTGCTCTGGAACATTGACACTAATCATGCATTTGAATGATATGATTAGCAACCGACTGGCATCCTGAATACGGAATAGCGCATTTTTTGCGTTGGAAGCAGGACGATGAAAAACCACAGACTCATAAGCTACTTGCTGCTTGCACTGGCCGCCCTGCCGGCGGTTCCGGCTGGGGCGGCGGAACCCGGCGCCGCGCGCCGCGCCGAACTGTTAAACCTGATACGCCAGGACTGCGGCTCCTGCCATGGCATGACGCTGGCCGGCGGGCTGGGCTTGCCGTTGCTGCCCGAGGCGCTCAAGGGCAAATCGCCGGAAGCGCTCAAGGAAACCGTCCTGCATGGTCGCGGCGGCACGCCCATGCCACCGTGGCAGGCGTTCCTGACGGAAGACGAGGCCGGCTGGATAATTGAATCGCTGATGAAAGGGTTGCCCTAGAAACGGCAGTTGGCCGCTTGATTGGGTATTTAATAAAATAGTTCCAAATATGCTTTTTCATTATTCACCGTTTTATTCGCAAGAGTGGAAAACATTCATGAATCCCGGGCAATCTTAGTGCAACTCTACTCGACTCATGGCAACAACCCATAAAGACAAAACCTTTTTCACCGCAGAGGACGCGGAGGACGCGGAGGAAACCCCTCATGCTTTTCCTCTGCGTCCTCCGCGTCCTCTGCGGTGAATAGGGTTTTTCCATACTGAGAACAAATTTACCCTGTAGGGCTGCCCGATGCGCATTGACCGTTTGCTGTTTTCTATTCTGGCGCTATTGCTGGCCGGTTGCGCCACACCGCAGCTACGCGGCACCGGCGACCTCGGCTTGGTAATTGAGCGCGCTGCGGGGCGGGTGGCGGTGGTGGAAACCACCAACCGCACTAAACTGGGCGAAATTCCCGGCCTGGGCGACATGTCCCATGCCTCGGTCAACTACTCGCGCGACGAGCGTTATGCCTACGTATTCGGGCGCGACGGCGGGCTGACCCGGATCGACATGCTGGAAATGCGCATCGTCAACCGCGTGGTGCAAGCGGGCAACAGTATAGGCGGCGCGATTTCCCAGGACGGAAAACTGGTCGCAGCGGCCAACTACACGCCGGGCGGAGTGAAAATATTTGACGCGGCGACGCTCGAACCGGTGGCGGACATCCCCACCATAGACGACAACGGCAAATCCTCCAAGGTGATCGGGCTGGTCGATGCGCCGGGCAACTGCTTCGTTTTCAGCCTGTTCGAGGCCGGCGAGATTTGGGTGGCGGACATGAAAACCCCGTCCCAGCCGCTGCTGCGCAAATACAAAAACATCGGCAAGGAACCCTACGACGCGATGATCACGGCGGACGGGCGCTATTATCTGGCCGGCCTGTTCGGCGAGGACGGACTGGCGCTGCTCGATCTGTGGAACCCCGATGCCGGGGTGAAGCGGGTGCTCGATCACTACGGCCAAGGAGAACAAAAACTGCCGGTGTACAAAATGCCGCACCTCGAAGGCTGGGCGGCAACCGGCAACGAACTGCTGGCGCCGGCGGTGGGACGCCACGAAGTGCTGGTGATTGACCAGGGGACATGGACGGATGCGGCGCGCATCCCGGTAGCCGGCCAGCCGGTATTCGTAGTGGCAAGACCGGACAACCGCCAGGTATGGGTGAACTTCGCCTTCCCCGACAACGAAACGGTGCAAGTGATCGACGTGCCGAGCCGCGCCATCGTAAAAACCCTGAAACCCGGCAAAGCGGTGCTGCACATGGAATTCACCCCGCGCGGCGAACAAGTATGGGTGTCGGCGCGGGACGACGACCGGGTGGTGGTTTACGACAGCACCACTTTCCAAACCGTGGGCGAAATCAAGGTAGACAAGCCCAGCGGCATATTCTTCACGCCGCGCGCGCATCGCACCGGGCTTTAGTCACTTACCAGTCAAGTCGTTGCATTTTTTGCGAAGAATATCTCGTAGATCAAGCGCTGGCGCGGTTCTCCGGGTAATTTTTTTCACCGCAGAGACACAGAGGCGCGGAGAAATATAACGGATGGTAAAATCATCCTAGAAACCTCCGTTGAACGGGCTGGAGTGTGCGGTTTTCCGGGTGCAGGGCAAGGCGCAACGACGCGGAATGGTCGTTCCATTCCAAGGAGTTGCAACGCCGCCATGCGCCC
>JBAYVP010000366.1:0-5267 GCA_041674485.1 Sulfuricellaceae bacterium | reverse complement strand
GCAACGACGCGCAATGGTCGTTCCATTGCCTTCTCTTGTAGTTGCAACGCCGCCATGCGCCCGGAAAACCGTGCAATCCAGCCCGTAGCGCTCTCACCAAACGGGTACACGCAAAATAGATGATAAAATTGTTTAGAACAACCATGTTACACATCTTGGCAAGCGGTCAACTGAGCTTTCTAGGATCATGCGGCAGACGCACCAGCGTGAACCAGTAATCGCCGAGTTGGCGGATGGCGGCCATGAATTGATTGATGTCCACCGGCTTGGTGACATAGCCGGCGGCGCCGAGATGATAGGAAGCCACGATGTCGCGTTCGACATCCGAGGTGGTCAGCACCACTACCGGAATATTACGCAGATTCGTATCCTGCTTGATCGCGGCAAGGAACTCCCGCCCGTCCATGCGCGGCATGTTGAGGTCGAGCAGAATCAAGTCGGGGCGCGGCGCATCGCTAAAGCACGAACCTTGCCGACGCAAAAACTCCAGGGCTTCGCGACCATCGCCAACTATATATAAATCGGCCAGGATATGATTTTCGGAAATCGCCACTTTGACCAAATTGGCGTCCGCCGGCTCGTCTTCGGCCAACAGGATAACGAAGGGCTGGGTAGGCGTGCTCAAGGGGCTACTCCATGCAGGTAATTCGAAGGCAACCGCCGCCCGGCGTTTCCTCTATCCGGGCACGGGCAAACACTCACTGTGCCCATGTTCAACGATATTGTCCAGCATTGCCGCGAATATATCGTCCAGCCCCGGATGCCTCAATCGGACGGCGGAAGCCGTGCGCTTTCCTCTTGCGGAACCGGCAACGAGACGCAGAATGTGCTGCCCTGGTTTTCGCCCGGCGATTCCGCCCAGACGCGCCCGCCGTGATGCTCGGTGATCTTGCGGCACAGCGCCAGCCCGATGCCGTCACCTTCGAAGGCGGCGCGCGTTTGCAGACGCTGGAACACCTGGAACAGCCGCCCGATCTGGCCCGGGGGGATGCCGACGCCGTTGTCGGCGACGCTCAAACACCATTCGTCGCAGACCATCCCGCCGGTTACCGCGATTTCCGGCTTGCGCCCGGCAACGCGGTACTTGACGGCATTGCCGATCAGGTTCTGGATCAGCCGCATCACTTCGTCGCGGCTGACGAAAATGCGCGGCCAGTCTCCGCCGATAGTCAGTTCAGCCTGCGCCTCGACAATCGCCGGCTGCAGGAACAACAGCGCTTCGTCAAGCAATTCGCGGCTCTCTATCCACACCGGAGGCTCGCCTTTTCGTCCCACCCGCGAGTATTCCAGCAATGCCACCAGCATCCGGTCGAGGCGCTGCGCGCCATCAATGGCGAAATCGAAAAATTCGCGTTTTTCGCCGTCAAGTTGCCCGGCAAGACGTTTTTCGAGCAATTGCAGGTAGCTGGAAATCATGCGCAGAGGCTGGCGCATATCATGGGAAATGGCGTAGCTGAACTGCTCCAGTTCGGCATTGGAGCGTTTAAGCTCCCGCTCCGCCAGCTTACGCTCGGTGATGTCCTGCCCGATGGCGAGCAATCCCAAGGTGCGCCCCTCGGCGTCCTTGAGCGTTTTGTCGTTCCACTCGATAATGCGTTCCCGACCGTCGCGCGTGACGATAATGTCTTCGTTGCCGCAGGTCTGGATATCGTCAATCGCATTCAGGAACAGCGCCTTCGTCTGCTCCCGTCGCGATTTCGGGAGGAAAATATCGAACCAGTTCTGGCCTTGCACTTCAGCGAAGGCGTAGCCGGAAATGGCTTCCATGTAAGGGTTGAGACGGACGATGCGTCCCTGGGTGTCGAGCACGAGCACGATGGCTGGCGCGGTGTTGACCAACCCTTCGACAAAATCGCGTTCGTTGCGCAATTGCACCTCTATACGCTTGCGCTCGGTGAGGTCGATGAAAGTCGCAAGAAAATTTTCCCCAAGAGTGACGCCGGAAATTTCCATAATGCGTACATCGCCATTCTTGCAAGTCACTCGATATTCGACCGGACAAATATCTTGCCCTGACGCTGCCGCAAGCCGGACTGCGGCATCCCAGGTTTCGAGCACCCAGCGCCGATAGGCAACGTCAGGATAGGCAAGACGCCACCATGCTTCCAGGGTCGGAATATCTTCGTGCGTATACCCAAACACCTGCGCAAATCGATCGTTAAAATCCTCGATCACCCCTCCTTTCAAAACGTAGCACAAAGGAATCGGCACAACTTTCATGAGTTGCCGGGTGCGCTCTTCGCTTTCCCGCAACGCTTGCTCCGCTCGCCGCTGGCGCAAGCCGAAAGCGATTACCACCAAGCTGAAAACGATGGCGCCCAGGCTGTATTGCCAAACATGACGGCGCCATTCGGCGAGATAATCATCGTCGGCGATACCGGCAATAACGATCAGCGGCAAGTCATTCACCTGATGGAAAGCGCGCAAACGCACCACATCGTCCAGTACGGATTTGCCGTGAACAACGCCGTGTTTCACCCCTTGCCCGATATAGGGAGCGATAGCGATGTTGGACACTATTCTGCCCATATCCTGTTCGCTCGGCGGATAGCGGGCGGCAAGGCGCAGCTCTTTATCGTACAACGCCACCATGCCGAGTTTGCCGAGATTCAGCGTGCGGTAGAATTGCTGAAAGTATTCCAGTTTCAATATGACGTTGATAATGCCGGCGAAACTGCCATCCGCGAAACTGAGACGCCGGGTCAGCACTATCGTCCACTTGCCGGTAGTGCGCGAGACGATGGGCGGAGAAATCACCAACCCCGCGGTAGCGTCGTCCTTTTGACGCCGAAAATGGTAACGGTCGGCGATATTGATGCGGGGAACCGGGTCGAGCGAACTGTAAATGTGGTTTCCCTTCGCGTCGGTGACATGGATCACCGCCACTTCCGGCACGCTTTCGAGTTGGGATTTCAGCAACGCATGAAGCGCCTGCCTGCGCAAGCTGCTCACGCCGCGGTCCAGCCGCATGTCTTCCGGCTGCACGTTCCGCTGAACTTCGCGCAACAGCAGGTCGGCTTTCTGCACGGTTGCCAACGCATGCTCTTCCAGCACCCGCGAGATATTCTTCACTTCCGCCTGGGCATGTTTGTCAATTTCCCGATATTCGTTGGCGAGGCTGAGCACCAGCAGCACCACGATACCCGCCAGCGCGGCGAAGCTAGAGAGCATCGTCACGCCGGAAAAACGACGATGTGCGGTGAACGCTTCCTTCATGTGGTTTTCCTTCGTCGAAGATTCAGGGGCGGTGCTATTGGCCTAAGCCGGCTAAGGTATAACCCTAGAAACCTCCGTTGACCGCTTGCCAATATGTGTAATAGTCACTTACAGGCCAAGTCACAAGCAATTTGTGACAAGAATATATCGTAGATTAAGCACTGGAGCGGCTTTTCACAAAAAAGCAATGACAGGATGAACAGGATTTACAGGATGGGTTTTCTATCCTGTTCATCCTGTCAATCCTCTCTCAAACGTCTGTTTGGTTCCTGCTTAGGTCTTCGCCATTTGTTGAGGAATTTCTCACGCGAAGACGCGAAGACGCGAAGAAAAACCAAACCGACCTTGGTTTTTCTTCGCGTTCTTCGCGGCTTCGCGTGAGTACGTTTTTTGGTTCCGGCTTGTCCGGGTTAGGATAACGGGAACGATCAAATTATCCTGAACCCGCACCTACGAAATCTCCCGCAGGCAACTCAAACAATACACGGCAACCGCCGCCCGGCGTTTCCTCTATCCAGGCGCGCCCGCCGGTGCTTTCCGCCACGCGGCGCAGGATGGCGAGGCCGATACCCGTTCCGCTGCCAGCGCCGCTTTTCGACAGGCGCTCGAAGACGCGGAACACCCGTTCGCGATATTCCGCCTCCACCCCCGGCCCGTTGTCGGCTACGCTGTAGCGCACACGGTTTTCCAAGCGTTCGCCGGCGATGGCGATGTGCGGGGAACGCTCGCCGCACCCATGCTCCAGGGCATTGTCCAGCGCCACCGCAAACATATCGTTCAAGCGCGCCGCATCGATACAAGCCGCAGGCAGGTCGCCCAGCGTGACCTCGGCGCCGGCTTGGCCGATGCGCCCGGCCATTTTTTCCAGCATCTCCGCAACCAGCCTGCGGGTGTCGATAACCCTGACCTCGCCGCGCGGCTGGTCAGCCGCCAGGTAGTGTTCGACATCGCGCAACAGGTATTGCTGGCGACGCGCCTGCTGGCCGATATATTCGAGAGATAAGCGGGTCTGCGCATCGTCGATCCGTCCAGCCAGTTGCATGGTCAGACGCTCGGCATAGCTGGCTATGCGGCGGGCAGGCTCCTGCAAATGATGCGCCGTAATTTCGGCAAAACGCTGCAACTCGGCATAGGCCTTTGCCATGCGCAGATTCATGCTGTTAAAGGCGCTGATCATCCGGTCCAACTCATCCTTATACGGACCCGGTGCGCATTTTCGCTCCAATGCCAGCGGCTGGCTTTCCGCTCCCGCCGCGATAAGTTCGGAATGTCGGGCAATATTGTCCAGATGGCGTCCCACCAGCCGCTGGAACAGGAACAGTATGAACATCGAAACCAAGAAGGTCTTGATGGTTTGGCTGATCAGGATGACTACAACCTTGTCTGCAATATGCTGATAGGCGCTTTCCAGGCTGGCAACGGCAACCAATGTGCCGACGAAAACCTGTTTGCCCAGATATTCGAAATACAACGGGGTTTCCTGGCGCAGTATGCGCTGTTCCTGCACCTTGCCGGCGACGGCCACGATTTGCCCCTGGTCGGAGCGGACTTCGAGATATTGCACGTCCGGCAGGCGAAACGCGCCATTCACCTGAAGCTGCACATCTTTTTGGCTGGTGACCCACAGGCTGCCGGCGAGGCTGTTGGAATAGCTTTTCCGTATCTGGCCGAGCACACTTTCGATAATAGTCACATCGCGCTTGAATTCAAGGGTCAATTGCAACACGGTGGAAACCAGCGTCACCACGGAACTGAACATGAGTATCCGCAACGCGAACTGGCGACCGATGCTGGGCCGCTCCAGTATCCTTAATAATTCGCGGAGCTTCAACCTAGAAAGCTCAGTTGAACGGGCTGGAGTGTGCGGTTTTCCGGGCGCAGGGCATACCCGACAGCCTGACGGCTTGGGCACAAGAGGCGCAACGACGCGCAATGGTTATTCCATTGCCTTCTCTTGTAGTTGCAACGCCGCCATGCGCCCGGAAAACCGTGCAATCCAGCCCGTAGCGCTCTCACCAAACGGGTGAACGCGGAATGCATGATAAAGCTGT
>JBAYVP010000365.1:0-5282 GCA_041674485.1 Sulfuricellaceae bacterium | reverse complement strand
TCCCCGTTCGTGGTGAGCCTGTCGAACCATGAACGGGGAAATTTGACTCAGTCCGTCAATTGAGAAAATCCAAAAACCAGTGCTGTTTTTTCGTCAAAAAATGATAAATTTCGACAGCCTAGGTCTGTCCCCTATTGTCTGTCCCCTATTGTCTTCAAAAACACCTTATGCTTTTCGCAAATCTTCCGAAATTCCCCATCCTTGCGCAGGTTTTTCAGGTCGGCGTCCTTGCGTAGCGCGTCGAATTCCTTGAAACCGAGTTCCAGGGTTTTGTCGAGTTCCTTGAGCGCCAGATCGATCTGGTTTTGCAGCGAGTACCAAGCCATCAGGTTATAATGGACGAGCGGGTTGTCCGGCGCGAGTTTAAGCGCGGCCAGCAGATCGTCCCGTGCCAGATTGTATTTCTTGACCTGCATATAAGCCACGGCGCGGTTATAGAGCGCATCGACATATTCCGGGCTGAGCTTGACGGCCTCGCTCAGTTCATCTATCGCGGATTTGTAATTGGCTGCCGCCTGCGTGGCATTTTGCCGCGCCTGGGCGATGAAGGTCATGGCGCGGTCGAAATGGCGCACTGCGTCCTGCGGGGCTGCAACGGGGGATGTGGTTGAAGAACTCCCTTGAGGTTTCGCGGAGGCGAGCGCAATGGTTTTTTTGCCGACGAAATAGACGGCCACGGACTTGCCGGCGGCATTGTCCCGGCACAAGGCTTTCGCCATAAGCGCCCGAGCGGCTTCGGTGTCGCGCGGCGCTTCGACGACTAGTCCGGCGAATTTTCCCTTGAGCGTTTTGGCGACATTGGCAACCTTCTGATCACTGTCGCCCATCAGCAGCAGCACCGCCGAGCCGACGACCACCTCTCCCAGATCGGCGACCGCATCGGATTTACGGCTGCCGGCTTGAGACCATTCCGGCGCAATGACAAGCTTGGCGAGGTGTTCCCGCGCCTTATCCTGGATAACCTTGATGTCGGGTGTTTTCTTGAACAAACCTTGAATCGTGGTTTGCGATTCCTTGATCAGCGCGTCAACGTCCGGCTCGAAAAGCGGAAAAGACGGCTTGTCGTTCAAATCCAGGCGGGTCAACGACGCCTTGGGGAAAAAATCCTTCTTTTCGCAATTTTTGCCGTCCTGGAACGGCAGCATGAGTTGCACCAGCTTATCCGGCAACGGCGCGCCTTCCAGCGGTTCCGTGACGAAAATCTGGAGCGGCGCGACGGCTTGCGCGGCACCGGCGGCCAGTGCCGGTGCGG
Source organism: Sulfuricellaceae bacterium (assembly GCA_041674485.1). GTDB lineage: Bacteria > Pseudomonadota > Gammaproteobacteria > Burkholderiales > Sulfuricellaceae > JAGXQV01. The sequence goes on along the minus strand of JBAYVP010000365.1, from coordinate 4,030 downwards.
TGCAAGCAGCGCCTAAAATCGATGCGATAATCCAAGCGTGACGAGTCACTATCATTCTCCTGTTAAGCCGCGCCCGCCGGGGCCACATCCTTCAGGCGGGGGGCGTTGTTATTCTTGCTGCTCGGCGCGCCGAGGATTTTAAGTTGCAGCATCAGCCCCTTCCGGGCGACTTCCTTTTGCGTTTCGACATCGTCGAACTTGTACACCAGGGCGGAAAGTTGCGGGTCGGTCAGCAGCCCCCAGGCCGCCAGTTGAAAATATTCCTTTTCCTGGCTGTCCTGCTCGCGGCGTATGCGATGGCCGGATTCCAGCGCGGCTTCCTTCATGCCCGGCGTGTTTTCCAGCCTTTCATTGTAGGATTGGGCATAATTTCCATTGCCATCCATATGAATGAGCTGATCCGTCTTCAGCCGCCCCTTCAAGATACGCCCGCCCCAGTAGTAGCCGGTGTAGCGGTTATGCAGAAAAGCGACGATGAGGTAAAAGGTGCAAATCAGGATGGTGGTGATGTTCACTTCGCCCGAAAGACCGTAGTAAGTGAAAATCTTGGTAAAAGCCAGCAGCCATAAAACCATGCTCGCCAGCAGCGCCCTTTTTTTCCTGCCTGAAATAGCCCTTTCCAGCCGCGAAGCCTCCAACCCTTCGTCATGCATGCGGGTATTGTCGGCTTGGCGGGCTTTCAGATCGGCGACCACCAGCTCGTTTTCCCATTGCTTGGTTTTCCCGGCAGCGGCCATGTGATGCAAATAGGTGATGAACAAATCCAGCGCAACAAACACCAACGCGCCCACCCACACCATCCACGACCCATCCCCCGCCCAGACCAGAAAGCCCAGGGAAATGGCTTCCAGCACCAGCACCAGGAAAAATAGCGCCCTATCCTTGCCGTAATTGTGAATGTCGAACAGACCTGGATAAGTGACGCCCCCCACGGGATGAGGATTGGTTCTGGCGTACAGATACTGCACCTTGGTTTCGGTGGAAGGTTCGAAATTGTAATAATCCGCTTTCAGCATGGTTTCCCTTTCCGGTGATTATTCGTGTCTTAATTCTATCGTAGGCTGGGTAGAGCGCAACGAAACCCATCAAATCAGCTTATCGTTACACACATCTTGCTTCATTGCGCCGGCGCTCGCGCGTAGGAGCGCACCTCCCGGTCGCGACTGCCTCCACGGGCGACATGCTCACCGCCCGGCGCCACTGGTCGCGACCGGGAGGTGCGCTCCTACGGCAAGCCAGCCGCAGCCGGCGTAGGGCGCACTAACCAACGGGCAGTGCGCCGTATGGTGAATGGCGTGGCGTATCCGGCATTGCCGCTCCCTCACCACCCGGTGCAATGCGCTTTGCTTATTGCACCCTACTTGACTGCGGGCGGTGTGGGAGGGGCTTTAGCCGCGATTGTCAACGAACGCGCCATCTTTAGCGCACTCGCCACTGCTGGTCGCGGCTAAAGCCCCTCCCACACCCACTGCATGTGCTCCACGAAACCGGCGCATTCGCAGCCGCTTGCTCCCACAAACCAGCCTGCGACACTTGTGTGTAACGATGAGCGCTTCGCGTGGGAACGATCAAAGCCACATCTACGGGATCATTCATGCTTCAACTCCAGCGTCAGCACCAGTTGCCTGCTTCCCCCTTCGAAAGCCGCTTCCGGGGCGACCGCGTAGCCGGCGGGTTCGAAGCCCGGCGCATTGGCGGCGCTTCCCTGGTCGGCGGCGGTGAAATTGAAATTCCTGGCTTGGATGGCGTTCGCATTCAGCGTAGCGATCACCCTATCCGGTTGCGCTGCTTGCACCATGGGCGGCGAAAGCGGGCGGCTGGAAACCGCGACCAGAATTTTTTCCACCCCCCGGTTGCCATCGAATTTCATGAAACCGTTGGACGGGATAGTCACCAGATCGCCAGCGCGCACCAGCTTGTCGGCGTCATTCAGAACACGGCTGGGGAAAAGCATCTGGCCGCCGGCGGTGCCCTGGTTATAAACGTAGATAAACCCGTCCGCATTGCTTTTCAGCACCAGGCGGATAGCCTCGCCGCCACGGAAAACGGTGGAAGCGGGAACCACCGCCACCTTGCCGCCCGCCGTCTCCTTTTCAATCCAGAATTTCACCCCGCGAAAGCTCGGCTCGGCGGGTTTGGCGGGGGCGGCGGGCTTATTCCCCGTCATGATGCTCGTCCCGCCGGTATTGAACAGCGCGCGGGCGCTAAACGTCTCCCCGGAGGCTGCCGAGACAGTGGAACCAAACCAGAAAAAAGCCAGGGCAAAAGCGAGCGGTGTGGTGGTTTTCATTTCAGCGTCTCCAGGATAATGGGGCATTAATGGTCAGCAGTTGGCGGTTTTCCCCGGTAAGTAATGTGCATAAAATAACTCTGAGCAACTTTGATTTCATCTTTGATCGTTCCCACGCTCTGCGTCACTGCCAATAAATTAAGCCGAATGCCAACGTGTAGGAGCGGGCCGCGCCCGCGATGCGGTGTCGCCAATTGTGACCCTGTCTCGGTTGGCGACACCGCTCGCCTGCAAGGCAGGCTCCTACAAATGCCGTGGTACGTTAACTTAACGGCAGTGACGCGGAGCGTGGGAACGATCTTGCTCTGGTTATTTCGTGCTCGTTCCTAAGCAGCCGAGCAACCCCCTCTACGGACTCGAAGAGAGGGATGACAGGCATTTGGCGGGGCAGCTTGTACACCACGCACAACGGCGATCATCTCCTTCTTCAAATCGCGCATGGAACGGATTTTAATGCCCATGATGTCACCCCTTATTGTCATCCGCAATCCTATCATTTCAGGCTGCCATGCAGGCAGAAAAAATCGCGGACGGCTGCGCCGCACGGAAAAAATCGCAGGGGCGTTGCCCCTGCACCCCGGACACCATAAAACCCTCGCTTCGATCTCCCTTCATCATTCGTTCAAGGGGTAAAGGGGTAAAAGAACCAAGGAGTAAGCTCCCTACGCAAGCTACGGGAGCGTTCTGGCGACACGGAAACCGCTGCTACCGCGCTTGTACGGCAGCTGGCTGCGATCAGACGAACGCACGAACCACGAACTGCCGGCCCACGAACCGCCGCGATGCACGTGTTTGCCACAATCTTCGCTCATCCAGGCGCTGCCATCGCTGGGTGCGCCGCTGTAGTTTTCATGATGGCAGTCCTCCACCCATTCCAACATGTTGCCGCTCATGTCGTAAAGGCCATAAGCATTGGCCTGCTTGCGGGCGACCGGATGGAAGGTGTTGCCGCTATTCTTGTTATGCCAAGCCACTGCATCTATATCATTCCCACCGCAAGCAGTGTGGTTTCCTCCTGCGCGACAGGCGTATTCCCATTCCGCTTCGCTCGGCAAACGATACTGCTTGCCAGTCTCCTGTGATAGCCATAGTCCATATTGCTGCGCATTGTTCCAACTGACGCCAGTGATGGGGCTGCTTTCTTCCATAAGAACAGTAGCGAATTTCCGGTAAGTGTCAACGCTGCCCGTCTGGTAGTGGTATCGGCTCCCTTTCTCCCGCCATACCGGCTCGGCGCAGCTACCCGCATTCACGCACGCCAAATATTGCCCCACCGTGATTTCGGTTTTACCCAGCGCAAAGGCTTTGCCGATAGTCACAGCGTGGACCGGCTTTTCGCTATCGTCATCGTTCGAACCCATCTGAAAATTCCCCGCCGGTATCACCACCATTTCCGGGCAATCGGCACAGTCGCGGAATTTGCTGCCTGGCGCGCTGGATGTGGGAGCACCACCCTCGGAGCGTAAGGGTTGCGTGGCGGGCGGCGCGTCAGTTCGCGGCGCGGGTGCCGCTGCCGCAAGCGTCTTGACCCGCGCTCGGGAAATTCCGGCGAACCTTCCGTTGGGATATTGCTCCAGATAGGCCAGGTATTCTTCAGCATTGTTGCTCCCCTTGATGCTTGTATACTTCGAATTGATGCTATGTTGAGAGTTCGGAAGGTGTTGCATAGCCCGATACCCCTTTGGGACACTAAGCCCGTGGGAGAGCACTTGGCGTGTAACATCAACCGTTTGTCCAAAG